>NZ_JBEWSZ010000002.1:0-300000 GCF_040537815.1 Mesorhizobium shangrilense | reverse complement strand
TGTTGAGATTCAGGTCAGGCCGTGCCGGAGTCGAAGACGGGCGCGAAGCGACCAGACAAGGTTGATACCGAGAACCGGAGCGGAGCGTACTTAAAGTACGTGAGCACCGGAAGCGCAGGTATAAGCCGTTCGCAGGCCGGCATCACCGGAATATCAATACAGCTTTCCGCCCAGCTCATCCTCGATATGCGCGCGGATGATCTCGTCAAAACTCGTCTCGGCGGCGAAGCCAAGCTCTCTTGAGCGGTGTGCTTCGAACCGGGTCGGCCAGCCCTTGACGATCGCCCAGATCGTCTCGTCGGGAATTTCGCGGATGAGCCCTGCCACCTTGGTGCCGGCGATGCGCTCCAGCGCCTCGATCTGCTCGCCGACGGAGACGCCGACGCCGGGCATGGTCAAGTTGCGGCGCGGCCCGACGGCGGCGCCGTCGATCCCGGCGGCATGGATCAGGAAATTGACCGCCGAGCGCGGGCTGGCGTGGGTATGCACGACCGAGCGCGGCACCGGCAGGATCGCTTCCTGCCCAGCCAGGGGCTCGCGGATGATGCCGGAGAAGAACCCCGAGGCAGCCTTGTTGGGCTTGCCCGGTCGCACGCAGATGGTCGGCAGCCGGATGCCGATGCCGTCGAAGAAACCACGCCGCGTATAATCGGCCAGCAGCACCTCGCTCATCAGCTTCTGCGCGCCATAGGACGTCAGCGGCGTCGGGTGGAATTCATCGGGAATGACCTCCGGGAACGGCGCGCCGAACACGGCGATCGACGAGGTGAAGACGACGCGCGGCGAAATCGCCGCCAGCCGGATCGCGTCGAACAGCGCGCGCGTGCCATCGAGGTTGACGCGATAGCCGAGATCGAAATTAGCTTCCGCCTCGCCCGACACCACGCCTGCGAGGTGGAAGACGACATCGGGCCGCGAGGCGACAAGGCTTTCCGAAGACCCTGCGGATGCAAGGTCGCCGGTGTGGATGGTGACGCTGACGCCGTCCATCGCCGGCGCCTGCGGCGGCACGATGTCATGCAGGTCGAGCGCGGCGATCTTGCGGCCACGCAGCATGCCGTCCTTTGCCAGCCGGGCGATGAGCTTGCGGCCGACCATGCCTGCCGCGCCAGTGATCAGGATGCGCATGTCGACCCCCTATTTGTCCTGCTTTTTGCGCTGGCTGCGGCTCCGCAGCCAGAACACGGCGAAGAAGCCCAGCAGGAAGACCACGGCGACGATGCCGGCAAGGATGGTGGAGATGCTGCCTGCCGCCAACATCACCTTGGGCAGATTGTAGGCGGCGATGCCAAACAGCAGCATGATCCAAAATGCCGCGATCGCCGCGTTCCTGGTGTCGCGGTCCATCACGCCGCCTCGGAGCGGCGGCAAATCATTATCAGCGTATTCAAGGCCATGGAACTCCCGGCGCTAGTGGTGGTGACCGTGATGCGCAGCCGCATCATGATCACCATCATCGTGGTCTTCGTGGCGGTCGGCGCATTGGCCGAATTCAGGCTCCACCGTGGCATGGCTGATGTCATGCTCGGCGGCAAGCCGTTTCTTGATGGCGCTGACCGCCTGATGGGCATCGACGCCCTCGTCGAGGCAGGCGTGCAGCGTCGCCATGTTCGTGGAGCCGTCGAGCGACCAGACATGCATATGGTGTATTTCGCGCACGCCTTGCACTGATGCCTCTATATCCCCAGCGATCACGTCGCGGTCGAGATTTGGCGGCACGCCTTCGAGCAGGACATGCGCGGCGGCGCGCATCAGCGACCATGCGGTGGACAGGATCAAGAGCGAGACGAGGACCGACAGGATCGGATCGATCGGCGTCCAGCCCGTCGCCAGGATGACCAGCGCCGCCACGATCGCCGCCGCCGAGCCCAGGAGGTCGCCCAGCACATGCAGGATGGCGCCGCGCATGTTCAGGCTCGCGCGGTCGCCGCCATGCAGCACCAGGAAGGAGCCGATATTGACCAGCAGGCCAAGGGTTGCCACCGCCAGCATCGGCCCGGCGAGCACCGGCGCCGGCGCCTCCAGGCGGCCCCAGGCTTCGTAGACGATCCACAGTGCGATGACGAAGATGGCGATGCCGTTGGTATAGGCTACCAAGGTCTTGACCCGGCCGAAGCCATAGGTGAGGCGGCCGGTGGCCGGCCTGTCCGCAAGGTGGAAAGCATACCAGGCAAGGCCGAGCGCCACCGCGTCGGCCAGCATGTGGCCGGCATCGGCCAGCAGCGCCAGCGATCCCGTGAAGATGCCGCCGAGCGCTTCCGCGACCATGAAACCGGCGGTCAGGCAGCCGGCGATCAACACCCTTTTCTTGTCGGTCGTGCCATGGACATGCCCGGCGCCGTGATCATGTCCCTGCGAGCCGTGGGCATGTGCCATCCGCCAACTCCCATCAGCCGATATCTTACGCGCCGAACGCCGCGCGAAAGTCCTCAAGCCGCCGCTTCTGCTGGCCGTCGCCGTCGAAATTGGCGGGGTCGAGCCATGCCTCATAGGCCTTGCGCAACGCCGGCCATTCCTTGTCGATGATGGAGTACCACGCAGTATCGCGATTTTCGCCCTTCACGATCAGGTGCTGGCGGAAAATGCCTTCGAACTTGAAGCCGAACCGTTCCGCCGCGCGCTTGGACGGCTCGTTGCGGTTGTTGCACTTCCATTCGTAGCGGCGATAGCCGAGCTCGTCGAAGATGTACTTCATGAACAGGAACTGCGCTTCCGTCGCCGCCGGCTTGCGCGAGATCAGCGGCCCCCAATAGATATTGCCGATCTCGATAACGCCATAGGCCGGGTCGATGCGCATCAGTGTCTGCCGCCCGGCGACCTCGCCGCTGGCCTTGTCGATGACGGTGAAGAACAGTGGGTCCTCGCTGGCCTCCACCTTGTCCAGCCAGGGCTGGAAGGCCCCGCGCGTCTCCGGCGGATAGTCGGGCAACCAGGCAAAACGCCCGCCGACATCGGACACCGAGGACGCTTCATACAGGCCGTCGCCGTGCGTTGCCGCGCTCAGCGGCTCAAGCCGGACGTAGTGGCCGTCGATGATCTTGCGTTCGGGCCGAGGACGCGGCTGCCAATCCTTGAGATTTTCAGACACCAAAAACTCCAATCCGTTTGACATTTGCTGGCCAAGGCTCACAAAAACGCGACCCAACAGTAAGAACCACACGGACGGGAAAAATGCTCCACACGATTTCGGCCTTCGACCGTCTCGGCGAGGAAAATGCCTTCGCGGTGCTTGCACGCGCCACCGCTCTCGCGAGCCAAGGCCGCGATATCGTCAACCTCGGCATCGGCCAGCCCGACTTCAAGACGCCGCAGCACATCGTCGAGGCCGCGATCAAGGCACTGCGTGACGGCCACCACGGCTATACGCCGGCTAACGGACTTCTGGCGACGCGGGAGGCGGTGGTGCGGCGCACGCTGACCACCACCGGGGTCGAGGTCTCGCCCGAGACGGTGATGATCCTGCCCGGCGGCAAGCCGACCATGTTCGCGGCCATCCTGATGTTCGGTGAACCCGGCGCGGAAATCCTCTATCCGGATCCCGGCTTTCCCATCTACCGCTCGATGATCGAGTTCACCGGTGCCGCACCCATCCCCGTGCCGATGCGCGAAGAGAACGGCTTCGCCTTCTCGGCGGAAGAGACGCTGGCATTGATCACGCCGAAGACCCGGCTCCTGATCCTCAACTCGCCAGCCAACCCGACCGGCGGCGTCACGCCCCGCGCCGAGATCGAGAAGCTGGTCAAGGGGCTGGAGAAGCACCCTGATGTCGCCATCCTCTCCGACGAGATCTATGACGTGATGACCTATGACGGCGAGACGCATTGCTCGCTGCTCGGCTTCCCCGAGATCCGCGACCGGCTGATCGTGCTCAACGGCTGGTCGAAGACCTGGGCGATGACCGGCTGGCGCATGGGCTGGTCGATCTGGCCGAACGGCGACGAGGGCGCCCACCTCTACGACAAGGTGCGCAAGCTGGCCGTCAATTGCTGGTCCTGCGTCAACGCGCCCAGCCAGTTTGCCGGCATCGCGGCCATCGACGGCCCGCAGGATGATGTCGACACGATGATGCGCGCCTTCGACCGCCGCAGGAAGATCGTCGTCGAGGGGCTGAACGCCTTGCCCGACATTTCCTGCATCACGCCCAAGGGTGCGTTCTATGCCTTCCCCAACGTATCGAAGACCGGCTGGAAGGCCAAGAAGCTGGCCTCCGCGTTGCTTGACGATGCCGGCGTGGCGCTGATCGGCGGCCCTGATTTCGGCATTCTTGGCGAAGGCTATATCCGGCTCTCCTACGCCAATTCCGAAGAGAACATTTTGCGCGCGCTGGAGCGGATCGGAGCGTTCCTGGCGAAGTGACGTGATAGAAGATCCAGGACTGTGATCGACCGTCCCGGATGCTCATGATTGAGAAAGGGGGACGATCGATGTTCTATGCAATCCTCGCCTATCACGTGGAGGGCGTCATCGTGGCGATGACGCCGCAGGAGGATGCGGCGCTGATGGCCGGCCTGCTGGAGATCAACACCCGGCTTCACGAGGACGGCACACTTGGGCCATCCGCGCGCCTGGGGGCGACAGAGGATGCCTGCACACTGCGCGGCCCGGGCGACGGCGTGATCATCGACGGCCCCTTCGCCGAAACCAAGGAACAACTGCTCGGCTTCTACATCGTGGACTGCACTACCCGAGACGACGCTATCGCGATCGCCCGGGACCTGCGCCGCGTCAATGCCAGCGCCGTCTATGAGATCCGGCCCGTTCTTCTCTTCAAGCCCGGCGTGCCACTGGCGGGCAGATGAGCCGGCGGCAAATGCCCTGCCGATATGCGTGCCTTACCCGCGTCCCACAAATGGCATCTTGGTCGCCATCACCGTCATGAACAGAACATTGGCGTCGAGCGGCAGGCTGGCCATGTGGAGCACGGCATCGGCGACGCGCTGAACGTCCATCACAGCTTCGGCGGCGATCGTGCCATTGGCCTGCGGCACGCCGACCGTCATCGGCTGCGCCATCTCGGTCAGAGCATTGCCGATGTCGATCTGGCCGCAGGCAATGTCATAGGGCCTGCCGTCCAGTGCCAGCGTCTTGGTCAGCCCGGTGATCGCGTGCTTGGTCGCGGTATAGGGAGCCGAGCCCGGCCGCGGCGCATAGGCCGACACCGAGCCGTTGTTGATGATGCGGCCACCCATCGGCTTCTGCCTGCGCATGGCGCCGAAGGCGGCGCGGGCACACAGGAACGAGCCGGTGAGATTGACGCCGACGACGTCATTCCACACCTCGACGGGGATCTCGTCGATCGGCGTCGATTTGTAGCCCATGCCGGCATTGTTGAAGAGCAGGTCGACCCGGCCGAACGCCTCGATCGTCTGCCTGAACAAGGCGTCGACCTCATCGGCCTTGCTGATGTCGCACGCGACGGCCAATGCCCTGGCCTGTGTCGGCCCAGCTTCGGTGACCGCGGCGTCCAGCATCGGCTTGCGACGCCCACAGAACACCGTGTTCCAGCCGGCCTTCAGCAGCGCGGTTGCGACGCTCTTGCCGATGCCCGTGCCGGCGCCGGTGACGATGGCGGTTTTGTGATCTGTCATGACTGTCCTCCGCGACCGTCCAGCCATCGCAAATGATGGCGGCCATGACAAGCTGATCTGGTTCGGGAGCTACCGACAAAAAGGGCGGTCATTGGCGACCGCCCTGATCTGAACCAGCTTGGGAGGAGGAAAAGCCGATCCGACTGTGTAGAATGATGCGCTTGCTAGGTTAACGAAAGGTTAACACCGACAAGGGCACCTGTGCCGATTTGGTTACCAGCGGGGGTTGGGCGAGGTTCCAGTCTTCGCCGGCGCCTTTGCCGCCGAGACAGTTGCCTCGACATGGTCGACCAGCGCATCCGGCAGGCCGAGGCGGCCAGCGAGCAAATCGAGATAGCCGCGTTCGGCGCGCGTGTCCGGGTCGATGGTCAGGCGCGACGCCGTATAGAGCTCGAGCTTTTGGGCGTCGGTATGCGCACTGGCCACCAGCGCATCCAGATCGAGCGGCCGCTCCAGTTCCGCCATCAGGAATTTCTCGGCGTCGGGGCCGATGCCGGCAAGGCTGAGCTTGCCGGCGATCTTCTGCCGTTCATCGTCGTCGACATGGCCGTCGGCCTTTGCCGCCGAGATCATGGCGCGTATCAGCGTCAGCGTGAATTCATCCTCGCCCTGCGGCGCCTGTGAGGGGTGGAAGGCGGTGTCCTTCGGCGGCGGCAGCAATTCCGGCTCGCCGGCGGCGGGCGCCTCGGCGGGTGCGTTGCCGCTCTTGTAGTTCTGGTAGGCCTTGTAGGCGAGACCGCCGATGGCGGCCAGGCCGCCGAGCCTCACGGCGGCACCCGTCACCTCGCGACCAGCCCCGGTTCCAAGCAGCACGGCGGCAATGGCGCCGGCGGCCAGCGGATTGTCCTTGGCCATCTGGACGGCCTGGCCCGCCTTGTCGCGAACGGTGGAGTCCGTTCCGGGAATTTGCGAGCCGAGCAGATCGTCGAGAAGCTTCTTGGGATCGAACATTCAGTGCCTCCAGATTTGCCCGGCCGAACGGGCAGGTTTCGAACGCCGAAGAGGTAGGTCCCGCACGTTGACAATACAATGACGAACCATCGCTCTGCCGGAAAACCGCTGATGTCTCGTATTGAATCGACGTGTCGAAACCGGCTTCGACTTCGAGTACTGTCGGCCTGACTGAATGGTCTCCGGAGGATCGTCTCATGACCGATGGAACAACCCGCGAGCCGGCGCGTGATCCTCAGGATCTGGAACGGCTGCTGATTTCCCGGCAATGGGCGGGAGATCTCGACGGAATGGTGGCGCTTTTCGAGCCCGATGCCATCATCGACAGCGATGAACAATTGACACGTGGCCGGGAATCCATCCGGGCTCTGTTTTCGGAGATCACCGCGATGGGCCGAAGATTTGCTTCCGGAGCTCAACGCCCGGCCGTCATCAATGGCGACCTGGCGCTCACGTCGACCAGGCTTCCCGATGGCACGATAACAACCGAGGTCGCCCGCCGGCAGCGCGACGGGACATGGCTTTGGGTCATCGATCGATTCTCGGTTACGTGGCCCTGAGCTAGCGCCCGATATGCGGGCCCCTGCCCTGCGCCTGCGCCAGTTCAACCTGGCGCTGACGCTCGGCGTAACGCTGGCGGTCCTCGTCGGTGCGAGCATCAAAGCAATGCGGGCACGAGACGCCGGGGGTATATTTCGGTGACTGCCGGTCGTCGCCCGTCAGCGGATGCCGGCAGGCATGGCAGAGTTCGGCTTCACCCTCGACCAGGCCGTGGGACACCGAAACGCGTTCGTCGAACACGAAACATTCGCCCTGCCACAGGCTCTGCTCGGCGGGCACCTCTTCGAGGTATTTCAGGATACCGCCCTTGAGATGGAACACGTCCTCGAAGCCGAGCGACTTCACATAGGCTGTCGCCTTTTCGCAACGTATGCCACCGGTGCAGAACATCGCGATCTTGCGGCCGTCCAGTTCCGCGCGATGCGCCTCCACCCAAGCCGGGAACTCGCGAAAGCTGCTGGTGGCGGGATCGACCGCGCCCTTGAAGGTGCCGATCGACACCTCATAGGCATTGCGGGTGTCGATGACGATCGTCGCGGGATCGCTGACCAGCGCGTTCCAGTCGGCCGGCGCGACATAGGTTCCCGCGCTTTTGGCCGGATCGATATCCTCGACACCCATGGTGACGATCTCGCGCTTCAACCGCACCTTCATGCGGTGGAACGGCATTTCGGCGGCGGCGCTGTATTTGACCTCGAGGCCAGCGAGGCCTTCGATGGATTCGAGATGTTCGATCAGCGCGGCGATATCCGCTTCGCTGCCCGCGACCGTGCCGTTGATGCCCTCATGCGCAAGGAGCAGCGTGCCCTTGATGCCGCGTCCGCAGCAGAAGGCGGCAAGCGGCGCGCGCAATTCCTCGAAGGCGTCGAGCCGCGCAAACCGGTAGAGTGCCGCGACACGGATGGGGTTTGTTGGCGTGGACGATGTCATCGCCAAGGCAACTAGACGCTCCCGGCAGCCGATTCAAGGCAAAGCGGATTTCATCACCCCGTCATCGCCCTTGATGGTAATGGCCGGCAAGACCGTTCCACGGCGCGTGACATCGCGACACGCCTGGTTTCGTGGACAGGAAAACACCCGTCTGCTAATCGGTTGAATTAACAGTAGACGTGGAGAAACCAAGTGCAAGCCAAGACCGAAAAACTCCTGTCGCTCCTCAACGGCCAACCGGTGATCCCGGTGCTGAAGATCGCTGATGTCGCCGACGCGGTGCCGCTGGCCCGCGCGCTGGCCCGCGGCGGCCTGCCGGCGATCGAGATCACGCTTCGCACCGCTGATGCGTTGGAAGCGATCCGTCGGGTGGCGGGCGAGGTCGAGGAGGCCATCGTCGGCGCGGGCACTATTCTGGACGCCCGTCAGTTCGACGAGGCCGCAAGCGCCGGCTCAAGGTTCATCGTCAGCCCCGGCATCACCCGCGAGCTTCTGGCGGCGGCTGGGGATAGCGACGTTCCGCTGCTGCCCGGCGCCATCACGCCCGGCGAGATCATGGCCGCACGGGAAGCCGGCTTGCGTTTCCTGAAATTCTTCCCCGCCGAACAGTCGGGCGGTATCGCCTCGCTCAAGGCATTTGCCTCGCCGCTGGCCGATGTGAAATTCTGCCCGACCGGCGGCATCACCGGCAAGAACGCGGCCGACTATCTCAGCTTGCCCAACGTCATCTGCGTCGGCGGCTCCTGGGTCGCGCCTGACGACATGGTGAAAGCGGGAAAATGGGACGAGATCGAAGCGCTGGCGCGCGCCGCGAGCAAGCTCGCAAAGTAGCTTTTTACCCATCTCGCGCGCATCATCTTTCAGCGCGTCGATGTAGCGAAAAACCCGGCCGACTTGCGTCGACCGGGTCTTGTTGAACCGACTTCGAAGCGATCAGTTACAAACTCTGACCTGTTCGACAACCTTGTGATGGTGACGCCAATGCGTGATCATCTTGGTGTGGCAATGCTTTCTCATATGCATATGGTCATGGCGATTGACGACCATCGTATCGGCCTGAGTGGGACCGATGGCCGCCGCAGCTGCCGCAACCGAAATAAGCGACGCCAATAGTATCTTCTTCATGGATTTCCCCGGGTTTGAACGAACGAGGACAGAACCCGCGACACGACAGGGCGTTCCATCATCACGGCAATGTCAGCGATGCGTGATGTTGTCAGCAATCACTGCCGGAAGATGTACGATGAACTTGAAGAAATGAGCCGCGCCGGTTTCCGGGCGCGGCTGCTGATCTGTCGGTCCGGCCCTTACTTGGTCTGGAAGCGGGCGACCGAAAGGAATTTTACGGCGTTGCCGGAGAACCGGTTGGCGTCAGCCATCTGGTTGTCCGCCTGGAAACCGGCCGTGTAGACCTCGCTCGGTGCCGTATGCACGATATTGTAGGCATAGCCCGGCGCCGTCGTCGAACTGGAAACGGTGGTGATGGTCTCGCCGCTGCCCAGCGCCCAGCGGGCGGCCTGCGGCGCGGCGGCAACCACGAGGGCCTTCGGTCCAGGCTTCTGGTCGCGCGCGGTGGCCCGTGACTCCTTGCGCGTCGTCTTCACGCCGGCGCCGATCGCCGCGACCGGATCCGTACCGGCGGGGCGTGCAACGATCGCCTGTCGGGGCGATGCGGCATCGACACCGTCCGGGTCGTTGAAGGCCGAGCGGGGCTCGGACAGCGAAGCGACCTGATAGTATGCATCCTTCACGGCAGGCGTCGCGACGCCGGGTGCCTTGGACACCGAGGAAGCCGTCATTGTTGCCGGCTGCGCATCGACCTGTTCGAGAACGGCCTTGACCTCGTCCTTCCGGCCTGTGTCCGGCCGCGCGGTCGGCAGCACGGAGAACGCGTCGGTGGCAGTCCTGCCCTGCTCGGCCGTATCGGCGAGCGCCAGCAGCACATCCTTGCTCGGCGGCGTCACATCAGCCGCGGTGGCAGCAGGCGCGCGCTCGGGGCGCCAGGTTGGCAGCGGTACGTTGTTGACCGCGACCTGCGTCGGATCAGGCGCATCCGACTGATCCGCCGTGCCAAAAGGAACATTTGCCGGCGCTTGCGCTGTCGCGATACTGCGCTCCGTCGTGGCGGACGCATCGGCCACAGCGAACGGCACCTTCTCGGGCTGCTGGGCACCGACATCGGCCTTCGGACGCGGCGCAAAGTCAGGAACGGGAATATCGCGGGCCGGCAGCGCCGCGATGATCGTCTCCGGCGTGTCCTGCTCCGGCTCCGAAGCCGAAGCGTCGGCAATCTGCGGAACCTCGGCGCGCTTGGCATCCTGCGGCGCCACGATGGCTATGCCCGGCAAGGTGCTCTTGGCGGCTGGCGCCGGCTTCGCCGTCCTGGGCGCGGGAGCGGGCTCGTCGGACGCGACATCGGCGCTGTCGTCGGCCTCATCGGAACCGCCACCGAAGAGGGTGGCCAGCAAACCGCGGGATTTCTTGGTGCCGCCGCCTGCACTGGCCATCTCGATGGCGGGAGCGCCGGAACCGACGCGCGACTTGTAGGCGGCGAGCGCCTGTTCATAGCCAGGCAGCGGCCTGCCGTCGCTTGGCACATGCAGCGTCTTGCCATTGGGGAACACGCTCACCAGCTCCTGGCGGCTGATGCCGGGCCAGTGGCGCACATTGCCGACATCCATGTGGACGAAGGGGGAGCCGGAGGTCGGGTAGTAGCCGACGCCACCGCCCTGCATCTTGAGGCCGATGTTGCGCAGCTTCTTCAGCGGCACGCCGGGAATGTAGAAGTCCATCGCCTTGCCCAGCATATGCTGGCTCTTCTCGGCAACGCCCCTGCTGCGGCTGCGCAGCATCGAGTTCGTGGACGGCGAGCGGTAGCCGCAGACGACCTGGATGTAGTCGGTCGCGCCGCTTTCACGGTAGGCTTCCCAGACCAGATCCAGCAGGCGCGGATCCATCTTGGTCGGCTCGTTGCGGCGCCAGTCGCGCAGGATGATGTTGATCTTCCTGAGACCTTCGGGATCGTAGCGGCCATTGCGCTTGTAGACGATCTCCGCCTTTTCGTGTGTGTGCAGGTGGTAAAGCTTGAGCGAGCGTGTTTCAGCGCTGGCACCGGTCGCGGCTGCGGCAAGGAACCCGAAGGCAACAACCATAGCTGCCAGCCATCTCGGCCAGACGCGCATACGGTAGGATCGCCCGTTTGTGTGTCGTTCGATTCTGTTCAAATCAAAAGGCCTTGCAGGCTGTCTTCTGTCCCCGGATTTCCCCAAACAGATGCGTCAGGATCGCATCCGAATATCAACCCTAATGGTTAATCATCACTTATTGAAGCCGAAATGCGGTAACACCGTGGCGATATCCCGTCAAAAATTGTGTACAGCGCTTCTTGGTAAACCACTGGTTTAGATCACGATTCGGTCGTTAATCGATACACGATCTATTACGGTTTGCCTTAAATGCGTGAACAGCGCCGTGCACGCATGTCAGGGCGCTGGGGACCATCCCGAAGGACTGGTCCATGGCACCGACACTATGACGGGAAGCTGGACCAGACCTTGCGTCTAGAGAAATTCCAGGAAAAGTGTGAAACGGTTCTCCCGGGAAAAACGCATCGCGTTTTCCCTTGGGAATTGCGTTAAAACGAAGAGATAGAGCGGTTCTGCGTTTCCGTGAAACGGTGAACTGCTCTAGGATGCCAGCCGCTCGACGCGACCCGTTTCCGGGTCGATGCCGTATTCCTTGAGCTTCCGGTACAGCGTGGAGCGGCCGATGCCGAGACGGCGGGCGACTTCGCTCATCTGGCCGTTGTAGTGATCGATGGCGAGCTTGATCATTTCGAGTTCGACATCGGCAAGCGCGCGCACATTGCCGCGCTCGTCCAGCGCGCGCAGCGTGCCGAAGCGGGGCTGGAGCCTGACCTGCGTATCCGGACCGGGCATGGCGATCCCCTCGCCTTGCCTTGCGTTGTCTTCACCCGCATGCGTGTCCGGCGGCAATGGGGGCTGCGGCTGCGCACCCAGTGCGTCGAGGTTGACCGTGCCGCTGACCTGCGCCCGGATCTGCGGGAACTCCTCCTCGGTCAGCACGTCGCCGTCGCAGAGCACCGAAGCGCGGAAGACGGCGTTTTCCAACTGCCTTATGTTTCCTGGCCAGTCATAGGCTCGCAGCATGGCAAGCGCGCCAGCCGAAATGCCGGTAAGCCGGTGGCGCGTGTCCGCTGGCGCCACCTTCTCCATGAAATGCTCGACAAGGTAGGGGATGTCGTCGCGCCGGTCGCGCAGCGGCGGCACGAAGATCGGATAGACGTTGAGACGGTAGAACAGGTCCTCGCGGAACTTGCCGTCCTTGACCTGCTGCAACAGGTTGCGGTGCGTCGCCGAGATCAGCCTGATGTCGACGCGGACGGTCGAGCGTCCGCCGACCGGATCGACCTCGCCATCCTGCACGGCGCGCAACAGCTTGACCTGTACGTCGAGCGGCAGGTCGCCGATCTCGTCGAGGAACAGCGTTCCCGAATGCGCCTCGACGAATTTTCCGGTGTGTTTTTCGGTGGCGCCGGTGAACGAACCCTTCTCGTGACCGAACAGGATGGACTCGACCAGATTGTCGGGAATGGCGCCGCAGTTGACGGTGACGAAGGGTTTCGAGCGCCGATCGCCAGTGCCCTGGATGGCCCGCGCGACCAGTTCCTTGCCGACGCCCGATTCACCCTCGATCAGGATCGGGATGTTGGACGCGGCCGCCTTCTGGCCAAGACGGATCACGCGGTCCATCGCCGGGCTCTGCGTGATCATGTCCTTGAAGCTCAGATGACCGCCCTTGCGGCGCGATGTGCGCCGCACCTCGCCCTCGATCGCCTCGACCTTGAGCGCATTGCCGATCGATGCCTGCAGCTTGTCGGGAGAGGCCGGCTTGACGACGAAGTCAAAGGCGCCGTGGCGCATGGCCGAAACGACGGTGTCGATGCCACCTTGGGATGTCTGCACGATGACAGGGATATGGATGCCGCGCTCGCGCATGGCCTTCAGCACGCCGATGCCGTCGAGGCCGGGCATGACGAGATCGAGGATGACCACTGACACGTCGCGCGCGCCGGGACCGTCGAGCATATCGAGACCGGCCTCGCCGCCGTCCGCGACGATCGCCGTGTGGCCGAATTTCGTCACCGCGGCCTCGAGCAGCCGGCGCTGCACGGGATCGTCATCGACTATGAGTATGGAACCTGTCATGACTGATGAACAACGCCCGCCCGAGGAAATTCGCCCTGTGGATCATCTTGGCACAGGGTTCTAAATAAGGTTTCAAAAAACCCGGTGAACGAATTCCTTAGGATTTGACCGGCTTCCTGTTCCTCCTTTTAAATCTTGATTCTGGAAGGTATCGGCGATGCATATGGTTTCGGCTCGGCAACTTGCGCCATCGGCATCCGGTCAGGGTGCGGCGGAGCTTGGCAATCTGCCGGAGTGGAACCTCAACGATCTCTACCCCGGCATGGATGCGCCGGAGCTGAAGCGCGACATCGCGAGAGCCGCCACGGACGCGACCAGCTTCGAGAGCCGCTGGAAAGGCACGCTCGCGGCCGAGGCCGCACGCGGCGGCGAAGGCAGGCTGGGTGAGGCGCTCAAGGCCTATGAGGCGCTGGAGGAACTGATCGGTCGCATCGTCTCCTATGCCGGACTGGTCTATGCCGGGAACACGGCCGATCCGCAGCGCGCCAAGCTCTATGGCGACATCCAGGAGAAGATGACCGACGCCAGCGCGCATCTTCTGTTCTTCGCGCTCGAACTGAACATGATCGACGATGCCGTGATCGAGAGCGCGCTCGCCGCCGACCCTGTTTTCGGCCACTACCGGCCATGGGTGCTCGACCTGCGCATGGACAAGCCCTATCAGCTTGAGGACCGCGTCGAGCAGCTCTTCCACGAGAAGTCGATCACCGGGCGCGGCGCCTGGAATCGCCTGTTCGACGAGACGATGACCGACCTGCGTTTCGAGATCGACGGCGAGGAGACGACGCTCGAGCCGGCGCTGAACCGCCTGCAGGACGCCGATGGCGAGGTGCGTCGCAGGGCCTCCGAGGCGCTGGCCGCGACCTTCCGCAAGAACCTGCGCACCTTCACGCTGATCACCAACACGCTGGCCAAGGACAAGGAGATTTCCGACCGCTGGCGTGGTTTCAAGGATATCGCCGATTCACGCCATCTCGCCAACCGCGTCGAGCGCAGCGTCGTGGACGCATTGGCGCTCGCGGTGCGCGAGGCCTATCCGCGCCTGTCGCACCGCTACTATGCGATGAAGGCGCGCTGGCTCGGCATGGAGGTGATGAACCACTGGGACCGCAACGCCCCGCTGCCCGAGACCCCGCAGGCCGTGATCGGTTGGGACCAAGCCAGGGACACGGTGTTGTCGGCCTATCAGCGCTTCTCACCCGACATGGCGGAGATTGCGCGGACCTTCTTTGACCGCAACTGGATCGACGCACCGGTACGTCCGGGCAAGTCGCCCGGCGCCTTCGCCCATCCGACCGTGCCGTCGGCGCATCCCTACGTGCTGCTGAACTACATGGGCAAGCCGCGCGATGTGATGACGCTGGCCCACGAGCTCGGCCACGGCGTGCACCAGGTGCTGGCCGCCGGCCAGGGCGCGCTGATGGCCTCGACCCCGCTGACACTGGCCGAGACGGCATCGGTTTTCGGCGAGATGCTGACCTTCCGCTCGCTGCTCGACCAGACCACCGACAAGCGCGAGCGCAAGGCGATGCTCGCCCAGAAGGTCGAGGACATGATCAATACGGTCGTGCGCCAGATCGCCTTCTACGAATTCGAGCGCAAGGTGCACGCCGAACGCAAGAACGGCGAACTGACCTCCGACAAGCTCGGCCAGTTCTGGCTGGAGGTGCAGGCGGAAAGCCTCGGACCGGCGATCAGGTTGCGCGAGGGCTACGAGGTCTTCTGGACCTATATCCCGCACTTCATCCATTCGCCTTTTTACGTCTATGCCTATGCCTTCGGTGACTGCCTGGTGAACTCGCTCTACGCGGTCTACCAGAACGCCGAGCGCGGCTTCCAGGACAAGTATTTCGAGATGCTGCGCGCCGGCGGCACCAAGCATCATTCGCAGCTGCTGGCGCCCTTCGGCCTTGATGCCACCGACCCGGCCTTCTGGCAGATTGGCCTTGGTGTCATCAGTGGCCTGATCGACGAACTCGAAGCGCTGGACCGTTAGCGCAGGCGCCGACAACCGGCATCAGTGGGCGATGCTCGAATACATCCCGTACACCTTGCTTGCAGGCAGGATCGGCAGAACAGCTTAGCCGGAATGCATGTTGGGAATCCGTCTATTCTTGTCCTAAATATTTGTTCTTGAATAACTCTGCCCGAACGTTTTCCGATAGCTTTCCGCAAGCTGTATGATAGCCTCCGCCCTCAAGCTCAGCCGGAGCACAAGCGGATCGGGCCGAGGATATCTTCGCCGACCGTGGCGTTCCGGCAGACGCGACAATGGCCGTCGGCTATGGCAAGCTAAGCCGATCCCCGACAGCTCGATCGAAGCCGGCAGTTCCACGAACCGTGGAACCACCATCGAATGGTCCTTCGCCGAAACGTCATGACTCCATGCCACGGCGGACGGATCCGACTGGAGAGAGAAAATGGGAATTTTCTATTGGCTCGTGGCGTTCCTGGTAGGTGTGTTGGTGGGCTGGTTCATCTGGGGGCGTTTGCGCGGCGAACTCGACAGCTTGCGTGGAGATCTCGATCGAACGCGCAGCGAACGCGACAGGCTGCGCGCCGACAGTGACCGGCTGACCGGCGAACTGGATGCATGCGGCAAGACCCGCGCCGACCTTGAGCGTCGCCTGCGTGAGGCGCAGGCCGCCCCCGCGGCCAGCACGTCCGCCACGGCAAGCACGGGGCCTGCAAAGGCGGCAAGCCAGGCGCCAGCGGCTGTGATGTCGAGCCCGGCACCAGCCAAAACCGCGCCTGCCAAAACCGCGCCTGCCAAGCCTGCTCCTGCAAAGCCCGCCCCGGCGAAACCGGCAGCCAAGCCCGCAGCCGCAAAGGCCGCGCCAGCAGCCGCCGCGTCGAAGGCAAGCGCGCCGAAAGCGGCCGCACCGAAGCCGGCAGCGGCAAAGCCTGCACCCGCAGCCAAGAAGGCGGCACCCGCGCCTGCCAAGGCCGCCACGACGAGCAAGCCCGACAATCTGCGCCGTCTGATCGGCATCGGCCCGGTCAACGAAAAACTGCTCAAGGGGCAAGGTGTCACGACCTTCGCCCAGATCGCCGCATGGACGCCCGCCGACATCGAGCGGATCGAACATGCGCTGCAGTTCGGTGGTCGCGTCGAGCGCGAGCACTGGGTCGAGCAGGCGAAACTGCTCGCAGCCGGCGACGAAAAGGAATTCGCCCGCCGCTTCCCTTCGGCGGGAACCTCCAGCAACACCTGACCGGCCTTCCGGCATCAACCGACAGCCTGGCGGCGCCCCCTTGGGTGTCGCCGCCAGGGTGTCGCCGGTTGGCATCTGCCGCGAGGCCGCCTTTGCGTCTTCCGACGCCGCTCCCTCGATTGCACCGGAACGGGTCCCCATATAGAGCGGTCGACGTCGTCATCGACTGCAGCACCCGAGTCCCATGTCCCTGCCCTCCGCGATATTCCGCAATGATGAGAGCGCGCGCCAGCTGGTCTTCGACCGCCCGGCCGACATCATCGTGGCGCATGGACCGGAGGATTTCGAACCCGCATTCCAGGCCGCACAGGCCGCCCACGACGCCGGCAAATGGCTGGCCGGCTATGTCTCCTACGAAGCCGGCTACCTGCTCGAACCAAAGCTCGTTCCGCTGCTGCCAGGCGAACGTCGCGCCCCGCTTGTCTGCCTCGGCGTCTTCGATGCTCCGGTCGAAGAGCTCGTCGTTCCATCCGCGGCAGCCCCCACCAACGGGCCGATCTTCGACGCCAGGGCGACATGGTCGCCGGCGGACTATGAAAAGCGCTTCTCCCGGCTCCATCGGCACATCCGCGAGGGCGACTGCTATCAGGCCAACCTCACCTTTCCGATCCATGCGCAATGGTCGGGCGATCCGCTCGCCGCCTTCGACGCGCTGACCGAGCGTCAGCCCGTCAAATACGGCGCCTTGATCACGCTCGGTGATCCCATAGTGCTGTCGCGCTCACCCGAACTCTTCTTCGAGATCGACGCCACGGGCATGATCGAGACGCATCCGATGAAGGGCACCGCACCGCGCGGCGTGACCCCGGCGGAAGACCAGCGGATGAAGGAGTTCCTGCGCAACGACGAGAAGAACCAGGCCGAGAACCGGATGATCGTCGATCTCCTGCGCAACGATATCTCGCTGATCAGCGAGGTCGGCACTCTGGAAGTGCCTGCGCTGTTTCGCATCGAGAGCTATCCGACCGTCCACCAGATGGTCAGCGACGTGCGAGCGAAATTGCTGCCTGATCTCACCATTCGCCGTATCTTCGCGGCGCTGTTTCCCTGCGGCTCGATCACCGGCGCGCCAAAAATTCGCGCCATGGAAATCCTGCACGGTCTTGAAGGGACGCCGCGAGACGTTTATTGCGGCGCCACAGGCTGGATCGCGCCAGGGGGCACGATGCGCTTTTCCGTGGCGATCCGCACCATCTCGCTCTTCTCCAGCGGCGAGGCCGTCTACAATGTCGGCGGCGGCGTCGTCTTTGATTCGACGGCTGAGGAGGAGTATCAGGAGTGTCTGCTCAAGGCGCGCTTCGCGACGGGAACAAAGCCGGCTTCGAGCTGATCGAAACCATGCGTTGGCAGCCGGGTTCCGGCTTCCTGCGCCTCCACCGCCATCTCGCACGTCTCCATGCTTCGGCAACGGAGCTGGACTTCGCGTTTGACCCGGTCAAGATCGCGGACGCCTTGAAACAGGCTGTCGACGGCGCCAGGGCGGCGATGCGCCTGCGCCTTGTCCTGTCCGATGGCGGCCATGTCGCGGCCTCGGCACAGCCTTATGAACAATCCGTAGCCGACAAGGTCTGGCGGCTGCAGCTTGCACGCACGCGGCTCGATTCAGCCGACGCGCTGCTGCGTCACAAGACCAGCCGGCGCGATGCCTACCAGCGGGCGCGCGCCGAATTCCTCATCAGCCAGGCCGACGAGGTTGTGCTGGCCAACGAGCGCGGCGAGGTCTGCGAGGGCACGATCACCAACATCTTCGCCGATTTCGGCGACGGCACGCTGGCGACGCCCCGGATCGATTGCGGCCTGCTGCCTGGCGTATTGCGCGGTGAACTGCTGGATGAAGGCCGTGCCCATGAAGCCGTTTACACATGGGACAAACTGAGATCCGCCAAGGCAATCTTCGTCGGCAATTCGCTGCGTGGCCTGATGCCCGCAAGGCTGGCCTGACGCAGGTCGGAAGGAGACCGTTCTGACCAAGGGACGATACATCGCGGCAAATGCCGGCGCACAAACATGAACCAGCGCCAGGCCGTGCCCACCCACACGCCCTATGACGGTTCCTCGAAACTGTTCACCATCGGGCTGAAGCCGCTCGACCCCGACAGATGGATCGAGGTCGACGACCATCTGCTGCCCTACCTTGCAGAGAAACGCCGGCTTTACGCGGAGATCCCCGAGCGGATCTTTGTCGAGGAGGATGGCACACGCGATGCCCAGCGTGAGGTGCTCGGCCTGCTTGCGGAGTATCTGCCGACGCACTTCCCGCAAACCCATCGCCGCACCGGCGAAGGCATCGAGTTGGTTGGCGCGGATTCGGGCAGCGGCATTGGCGCTGGCGGGTTCAATGATGCTCCTCTCGTCGCGGCATCCCTTCTCGTCCAGGAAGATCTGATCCTGATGCGCCGTGGCGAGAGCGGCTGGCGGCTCGTCGCCGGCTCGCTGTGCTTTCCCTCTTCATGGTCGCTGATCGAGAAGTTCGGCCGACCGCTGCAGGAGATCCACGCGCCGGTGCCGGGCTTCGGTCCGGGCACGCGTCCGGCGGAGCTGATCAACCGCATGTTCGACGGCCTCCAGGGCCAGGCCGTGGAGCGTTACAACTGGTCGATCCAGTCGGATGACGCGCTCTACCACCCGCTCTCCGACATCCAGCGCATCGACCGCGCCACCAACCGACCCTCGAGATTCCCGGACGGCGACATCAACGCCCACGCCTTCATCCGCGTCGAGCGGCAGACGCTGCGCAAACTCCCCGCCTCCCGCGATATCCTGTTCACCATCCGCATCCATATCGACCCTTTGCGGGTGCTGGCTGGTCACCCCGACAGGAAAGCGCTTGCAACATCCTTTGCGGCACAGCTGGAAGCCCTCGATCTCGCCCAGCTCGACTACAAGGGCATGACGTCCGATCGCGACCGGCTGGTCGCACTCCTTAACCACATGGCCAGCGACGCCTAGCCGCTGGTTGGCGCTTTTCGCTGGTTTGTGACAATGATCTGTGATGTAGCGCAGGGTCGCCGGGCAAATGCCCGGTTTTTGCGCGTGTTTGCCCGGTCCTGCGGGCTTTGAAGGAGTGCTCTATAAAATGGCGAATGAAAACTGGCCTGTTTACGGTGAAATCAGCGGCCCCGTGGTGATGATCGGCTTCGGCTCGATCGGCCGGGGAACGCTGCCGCTCATCGAACGCCATTTCAAGTTCGACAAGTCGCGGATGACCGTCATCGACCCGCGCGACACCGACCGCAAGCTGCTGGACGAACGCGGCATCGCCTTCGTCCAGGAAGCGGTGACCGAGAAGAATTACAAGAAGCTGCTGACGCCACTGCTGACCAATGGCGGCGGCCAGGGCTTTTGCGTCAACCTGTCGGTCGACACCGGCTCGGTGGACCTGATGCATCTCTGCCGCAAGCTCGGCGTGCTCTATATCGACACTGTCATCGAGCCGTGGCTCGGCTTCTATTTCGACACCGAGGCCGACAATGCCAGCCGCACCAACTATGCGCTGCGCGAGTCATTGCTCAAGGAAAGGCACGACAACCCCGGCGGCTCAACCGCGATCTCCACCTGCGGCGCCAATCCCGGCATGGTCTCCTGGCTCGTGAAGCAGGCGCTGGTGAACCTAGCCACCGATCTTGACCTTGAGTTCTGGGAACCCGCGCAGGACGACCGCGAAGGCTGGGCCAAGCTGATGAAGAAGGCCGGCGTCAAGGGCATCCACATCGCAGAGCGCGACACGCAGCGCACCAAGAAGCCGAAGCCGATGAACGTGTTCTGGAACACGTGGTCGGTCGAAGGCTTCGTTTCGGAAGGCATGCAGCCGGCCGAACTCGGCTGGGGCACACATGAGAAGTGGATGCCGAAGAACGCCAAGAAGCACAAGCATGGTTCAAAGGCCGCGATCTATCTGGAGCAGCCCGGCGCCAACACGCGCGTGCGCAGCTGGTGCCCGACGCCTGGCCCGCAGTACGGCTTCCTGGTAACGCACAATGAAGCGATCTCGATCGCCGATTTCTTCACCGTGCGCGGCAAGAAGGGCAAGGTGCATTACCGCCCCACCTGCCACTATGCCTACCATCCCTGCAACGACGCCGTGCTGTCGATGCACGAGATCTTCGGCGCCGCCGGCAAGCCGCAGGCGGCTTACCATGTGCTCGACGAGAACGAGCTGGTCGACGGCGTCGACGAACTCGGTGTGCTGCTCTACGGCCACGACAAGAACGCCTACTGGTACGGCTCGCAGCTGTCGCTTGGCGAGGCCCGCAAGCTGGCGCCCTACCAGAACGCCACCGGCATGCAGGTCACCTCGGCGGTGCTGTCCGGCATGGTCTGGGCGCTGGAAAATCCCGAGGCGGGCATCGTCGAGGCCGACGAGATGGACTACAAACGCTGCCTGGAAGTGCAGTCGCCCTATCTCGGCCCGGTCAAGGGCTACTACACGGACTGGACGCCGCTGGACAATCGTCCCGGTCTGTTCCCGGAAGACCTGGACGAAAACGATCCGTGGCAATTCCGCAACATCCTGGTTCGATAGCACCCTTGCCAGTATGCCTCACCGCCTTGCAATCACCCGGAAATCGGGTGATTGAAGGGTGGCGGACATACGAGAGGATTTTAAGAATGACGATTGCGCGCAAACTGCTTTCGGCCGGCATTGTCACGGCCATGGCCGTGGCCCTTGCCGCCTGCAACACGACCGGCCCAAGCGAACCGCCAATGGCGGCGGCGCCCAAGGGGGTCGAAGGTTCGTGGATCGACGCCAAGGGCACGGGTCTGTCGACCTTCGCCGGCGGCAATTTCACCACCGTGGCGACCGACACTGGCCAGAAACTGTCCAACGGCAGCTACACCATGACCGGCGCCACGTCGGTCCAGATCAATGGTACCTCGCTGATCCGCCAGACGCCGATCAGCTTCAACTGCCTGATGATCTCCACCAGCCAGCTTAACTGCACCAGCTCCAGCGGCCAGAACTTCGTGCTGACCAGGCGCACCTGAACATACAGGCAGCCTTGATTTGAGGACGGCGGCCATTGGCCGCCGTTCTTTTTTATGCCGGCAAAAGGAACCCGGATTTCTGCTTGCATCACCGGGAACGCGATGGGAACATGCTGAAAAAGCTGCTGTCGCACCGCAGTCAAGCAAGGGCGTTAAACGCCTCTGGTTGGTTCATCCAGGAGACAAAGATGAAGAAGATCGCCGCCATTGCCGCCCTTTCGGTATCCACGCTCGGCTTGTCGGCCGGCGCATCCTTTGCCGACTACACACTGAACATCCTGCACATCAACGACTGGCACAGCCGCATCGAGGGCAACAACAAATACGAAACGACCTGCTCGGCCGACGAGGAGACCAAGGGCGAGTGCATCGGCGGCGCGGCCCGTCTCGTCACGGCGATCGCCCAGGAGCGCAAGAAGCTGGAGGGCCAGAATGTGCTGCTGCTCAGCGCCGGCGACAATTTCCAGGGATCGCTTTTCTACACGACCTACAAGGGCAAGATCGAAGGCGAGTTCCTCAACGACATGAAGTTCGACGCCATGGCGCTCGGCAACCACGAGTTCGACGATGGCGAGGCAGCCCTTGCGCCCTTTCTGGACATGATCAAGTTTCCGGTGCTCGGCGCCAATGTGAAGGCCAACGCCCAGTCCAAGCTTGGCGACCGGGTCAAGCCGTCGATCGTGCTTGAGGTCGGCGGCCAGAAGATCGGCATCATCGGCGCCGTCACCAACGACACCCCGGAACTCTCGTCACCAGGCCCGAACATCACCATCGAGAATGACGTCAAGTCGATCACTGCCGAGGTCGAGAAGCTGCAGGCGCAAGGCGTCAACAAGATCATCGCCGTGACCCATATCGGCTATCCGCGCGAGCGCGACGTCATCGCCAAGATACCGGGCATCGATGTCGTGGTTGGCGGCCACAGCCATTCGCTGCTGTCCAACACTGATCCGAAGGCCGAAGGCCCCTACCCGACGATGGTCGACAACTCCGGCGGCTACAAGGTGCCGGTCGTGCAGGCGGAGGCCTATTCGAAGTATCTCGGCGAATTCAAGGTCGTGTTTGACGACAACGGCAAGGTCAAGGAAGCCAGCGGCAACCCGATCCCTCTCGACAAGTCGATCACACCCGATCCTGCGGTGCTTGCCCGCATCAAGGAACTTGGCGCGCCGATCGAGGCGCTGAAGAACAAGGAGGTGGCCGAGACCACCGATGTGATCGACGGCAGCCGCCAGAGCTGCCGCGCCCACGAGTGTTCGATGGGCAACCTCGTTTCCGACGCGATCCTCGACCGCGTCAAGGGACAGGGCGTCGAGATCGCCATCTCCAACGGCGGCGGCCTGCGCGCCTCTATCGACAAGGGCACCGTCACCATGGGCGAAGTGCTGACGGTGCTGCCGTTCCAGAACACGCTGGCGACGTTCCAGATTTCCGGCAAGGACCTTGTTGCCGGCCTCGAGAACGGCCTCAGTCAGATCGAGGACGGCGCCGGACGCTTTCCCCAGGTTGCCGGCCTGAAATACGCGTTCGACAGGTCGGTCGCGCCCAATGCCGGCCGCCTCAAGTCTGTCGAGGTCATGGAAAATGGCGCGTGGACGCCGATCAATCCGGACAAGGACTATCTGGTCGCCACCAACAACTATGTCCGCCAGGGCGGCGACGGCTACAAGATCTTCGCCGACAAGGCCAAGAACGCCTACGATTATGGCCCGGGCCTCGAACAGGTAGTGGCCGACTATCTCGCCGCGCACCGGCCCTATACGCCCAAGCTCGATGGCCGCATCACCGAGATCGCCGCCACCGTTGCCGCGGCACCCGCAGCTGAAGCGACCAAGCCGGTCGAGGCAGCCCCCGCCCAGCCGGCGAAGGCGGCGGATGCGGCACCTGCACCGACCGCGGGGCCTGCCCCGGCAACTCAGCCTGCCAAGCCGGCCGACGCGGCGCCCGCAATGCCCGAATTGCCGACCAATTCCGGCGATATCGCCAACACTCCGCCGGCCATATCGACAGAAACGGCGCCAGCGCCTCCAGTCCCGCCCGCACAGCAGGCACCGGCGCCTGCTGCTCCAGCGCCAGCCGACGCGGCAACCGCACCTGCTCCGGCCGCCGAACCTGCCAAGCCAGCCGAGGCCACGCCTGCCGAGCCGGCAAAGCCGGCCGAAGCGGCTCCTGCGGCATCCACACCCGCCCCTGCCACGGAACCCGCCAAGCCCGCTGAAGCCGCACCGGCCGAAACCAGCCACGTGATCGTCTCTGGCGACACCTACTGGGACCTGGCTGAGAAGGCCTATGGCGACGCCACCAAGTGGAAGGTGATCTCGGGCGCCAACAAGGGATACCAGCCGCATCGGCTCCCGCTCGGAGCGACCTTGACGATCCCACCCGCTGCCAAATAGGCCCGTCCAGGAAATTCATCGCACCCGCCCGGGAAACCGGGCGGGTTTTCCGTTTCCGGACGAAGCGCGATAAGGTGCGGCCACGCGCTGCATTGAAAGCACCGGCAAGATCGCTAGGTTCGCGGTCTCGGAGAAACCCTGATGACCCTGTCCACCGCCATCGACACCAATTCCGCCAAGCTGAAACGCCCGAAGCCCGCAGTGTCGGCCGGCACCGGCAAGGTCGGGGTCATGCTGGTCAATCTGGGGACGCCGGACGGCACCGATTTCAAGCCGATGTGGCGCTATCTCAGGGAATTCCTGTCCGACCCGCGCGTAATCGAACTCAACCGGGCGATCTGGTACCCGATCCTCTACGGCCTTGTGCTCACCACGCGGCCGAAGAAGTCCGGCGCCAACTACGCCAGGATCTGGAACCGGCAAAAGAACGAGTCGCCGCTGCGCACCTTCACCCGCGCGCAAGGCGAGAAGCTCGCCCAGATGCTTGGCGATCAGCCCAATGTCGTCGTCGACTGGGCGATGCGCTACGGCAACCCTTCGACCGCGAGCATCGCCGAAAAGCTGGTTGGCCAAGGCTGCGACCGCATCCTCGCTTTTCCACTCTATCCGCAATATTCGGCGACGACGACCGCAACCGCCAACGACCAGCTGTTTCGCGCCCTGATGAAGATGCGCGCCGCACCCGCTGTCCGCAGCGTGCCGCCCTATTACAACGAGCCGGTCTATATCGAGGCGCTCGCCCGTTCGCTCAAGCAGCATCTGGCGAGGCTGGATTTCGAACCGGAGGTGGTCATCACCTCCTATCACGGCATCCCGAAACCATATTCCGACAAGGGTGATCCCTACCAAGCCCATTGCCTTGAGACGACGCGCCTGCTGCGCGAGAAGCTCGGCTGGAGCGAGAAGAAGCTGATCACCACCTTCCAGTCGCGTTTCGGCGCGCAGGAATGGCTGCAGCCCTACACCGACAAGACCGTCGAGAAGCTTGGCAAGGAGGGCGTGAAGTCGATCGCCATCCTCAATCCGGGCTTTTCGGTCGACTGCATCGAGACGCTGGATGAGATCGGCCGCGAGGTGGCGGAGACCTTCCACCATGCGGGCGGCGAAAAATTCGCGCACATCCCTTGCCTGAACGACAGCCCGGAGGGCATGGCGGTGATCGAGGCGATGGTGCGCCGGGAATTGTCCGGCTGGGTCTGACGCCCGGAACCACCGGCACGCCGGGGCGTTGAGGGGCGCCTTCCGGAGAATTAGATGCCCCGCAAACTCGACCTCAGAAGCGGCCGACCCGTCTGGTCTGCCTATCGTGCGCCCGCCGTCCCGACCGCACCGCTAACGCGCGACATCAAGGCCGACGTTCTGATCGTCGGCATGGGCATCAGCGGCGCCATGATGGCCGAAACGCTGACCGCAGACGGCCATTCGGTTGTCTGCATCGACCGGCGTGGGCCGCTGAAGGGTTCGACATCGGCAACGACCGCGCTGGTGCAGTTCGAGATCGACCAGCCGTTGACGAAACTCTCGAAGATGATCGGCAGGACCTCGGCGCAACAGGCCTGGCGGCGCTCACGCCTCGCTGTCTCCAATCTTGCCGCTCGCATCGACCGGCTTTCCATCAATTGCGGCCCGACCCGCACTCAGTCGCTCTATCTGGCCGGTGCCGTGCTCGGCCCGTCCGATCTGCGTGACGAGGCGGATGCGCGACGCCAGGCGGGCATCGCCGCAACCTACCTGACCCCTGGCCCGCTGGCTGAGCAGTTCGACGTCGACCGCGATGGCGCCATCCTCAACCATGGCAACATCGCGGTCGATCCACGCAAGCTCACCGCCGGGCTGCTTCTCAAGGCGCAGGAGCGCAAGGCGCGCTTCCATGCACCCGTCGAAGCAACAGGGATCGAGGACAGCGCGGACGAGGTGGTCGTTGCCACAAGCGACGGCCCGACCATCACGGCAAAGCATCTGGTTCTGGCGACAGGTTACGAGTTGACCGACATCGTGCCCGCGACAGGCCACCAGATCATCTCTACATGGGCGATCGCGACGCGACCGCAGCCGCGAAAACTCTGGCCGGGCAGAGCATTCATCTGGGAGGCTTCGGACCCCTACCTCTATATGCGCGCGACCGCAGACGGCAGGGTCATCTGCGGCGGCGAGGACGAGGATTTCGTCGACGAGACACGGCGCGATGCCCTGCTTGCCGCCAAGAGCCAGCGCATCGCCGAAAAGCTTGGCCGGCTGTTCCCGCGGCTCGATACGACACCGCAATTCGCCTGGACCGGCTCCTTCGGCACCACCACCACCGGCCTGCCCTATATCGGCGCCCTTCCCCGCCATCCACGCATCCATGCCGTGATGGGGTATGGCGGCAATGGCATTACCTTCTCGCAGATCGCTTGTGAGATCGTATCGGCCTCGATCAACGGGCTCAGCGACACGGATGCACCGCTGTTTGCCTTCAACCGCTGAGTGCATTCAACAAAACAATCCCTCATCACTAGATTGTAACGCTGCTGAAACACACTTAAGTCTTTGGTGAGGCTGGTTGCGCGAGAGTGGCTCGCGCGGTTGGCGTCTGAGGGAGAGCCAAATGAATTTCAGTGGTTTCGATATCGCGATTATTGTTCTCGCTTTCCTTATCGTGCTGGTGCTTTTCAAGGGCATCAGGACAATCCCGCAAGGCTTTAACTATACGGTGGAGCGCTTCGGGCGTTACACCAGGACACTGACTCCCGGTCTCAATCTCATCGTGCCCTTCGTCGATCGCATCGGCGCCAAGATGAACATGATGGAGCAGGTGCTGGATGTTCCGAGCCAGGAAATCATCACCCGCGACAACGCCATCGTCGGCGTCGACGGCATCGCCTTCTTCCAGATCCTCAACGCGCCGCAGGCGGCCTATCAGGTCTCCGGCCTGCAGAACGCTATCCTCAACCTGACGATGACCAACATCCGTACCGTCATGGGCTCGATGGACCTCGACGAATTGCTGTCGAACCGCGACGCCATCAACGAACGCCTGCTGCGCGTTGTCGACGAAGCCGCGCATCCGTGGGGCATCAAGATCACCCGCGTCGAGATCAAGGACATCAACCCGCCGGCCAACCTCATCGAATCGATGGGCCGCCAGATGACCGCCGAGCGTAACAAGCGCGCCCAGATCCTCGCCGCCGAAGGCCTCAAGCAGTCGCAGATCCTCGAAGCCGAGGGCCGCAAGGAAGCTGCCTTCCGCGACGCCGAGGCGCGCGAACGCTCCGCCGAGGCCGAAGCCCGCGCCACGCAGGTGGTGTCGGAAGCCATCTCCAAGGGCGACGTGCAAGCGCTGAATTACTTCGTCGCGCTGAAATACACCGAAGCACTGGGCAGGATCGGCACAGCCACGAACAGCAAGGTTGTGCTGATGCCGATGGAAGCCTCGGCGCTGATCGGCACACTTGGCGGCATCGGCGAGATTGCCAAGGAGGTCTTCAGGAGCGAAGGCACCGCCGGCGCTGCGCGGCAGGCTGCCCGCCCGCCGGTGGTTCGCCCGAGCGATAGCTGAGATCGTTGGAGCTGATCGCGAAAACTGGGAACCGATTTTCGGAAACGATCATGCTCAACAAAACGATCATGCTCAACAAGAAGTAGGAGCGCACGCCCATGCTCGACCGCATAGTTTCCGAACTCGGCCCATGGAACTGGATGGTCCTGGGCTTCGTCCTGCTGGTGATGGAAATCGTCACACCCGGCGCGTTCATGCTGTGGATCGGCATCGCGGCACTGCTGATCGGGGTGGTATCGCTGCTTATCTGGGACGCCGCCATCTGGACCTGGCAGGTCCAGGTCCTGGCCTTCCTGGTGCTGTCGCTGGTCTCGGCCTATGCCGGCAAGAAACTGGTTGGCCGCAAGGACGGCAAGACCGACCAGCCGCTGCTCAACCGACGCGGCCAGCAATTGATCGGCCGGATGGCGACACTTGCTGAACCGATCCGCAATGGCCGCGGCCGCATAAAGCTTGGCGACACGCTCTGGCGCGTCTCCGGCCCGGATCTGCCGGCCGGCACGCAGGTGCGTGTCGTCGGTGCAGCCGATACGGATCTGGAACTGACGGTCGAGCCGGTCTGAGCGTTCAGGCCGCGCCGATACGCAGCAGGTCGTGGAGGTGGACAAGCCCTATTGGCCGCGTGCCCTCCACCACCATCAGGCTGGTGATGGCCGATGTGTTGATCGTCTGCAATGCTGTCGCCACCAGTGTGTCAGGTCCAGCCGTTTTCGGCCCCCTGGTCATGACCTGATCGACCGTCATCGCCAGAAGATCGCTGCCGATATGGCGCCTTATGTCGCCATCGGTGATGATGCCGACCAACGCCCCATCCGCAGACGTCACCGCCACGCAGCCAAAGCCCTTGCGCGAGAGTTCCAGGATCGCGTCCTGCATGCCCGTGCCTGAGGCCACCAGTGGCAACCTGTCGCCGACATGCATGATCTCGCGGATCTGCGTCAGGTTGGCGCCAAGCTGGCCGCCGGGATGAAACGTGCGGAAATGATCCGGCGTAAAACCACGCGCTTCGAGCAGCGCAATGGCCAGAGCATCGCCCATGACCAGTTGCAGCAGCGTCGATGTGGTCGGGGCGAGGCCATGAGGGCAAGCCTCCGGCACGCGCGGCAGCAACAGCACCACGTCGGCCGCGCGCGCCAGCGCCGAGGTCTCGCCTGCTGTGACCGCGATCAGCGGAATGGAAAAGCGCCGCGAATAGGCGACGATGCCCTGGAGTTCCTTGCTTTCGCCCGACCACGACAGGGCGATGATGGCGTCATCCCTGGCGATCATGCCGAGATCGCCGTGATTGGCCTCCGCGGGATGGACAAAGAAAGCCGGCGTGCCGGTCGAGGCGAATGTGGCCGCGATCTTCGAGCCGATATGGCCGCTCTTGCCGACGCCTGTAACGATGACGCGGCCATTGATCTTCGACACCATGTCGACGGCTTGCGCGAACGGCTCGGCCAATCCGTTCTCGAGTGCGGCGGCCAAAGCCGCGACTCCGGCTTGTTCGGTCGCCAACGTTCGCAGTGCCGAGGCAATCGAAGCTTGCCCGTCCAGCTGCTTCTTTTCTAGGGATCCCGCATGCATGGGAGATGCGCTTAACGCTTTGCCGCGTTCGTGTCCAACGGAAATACCACGTGATGCATGTGTTCCAGGGTCTCGCCTGGCCACACGGCATGAGGTTCGGCGGCTCATGCATGGCGCCATGCATGGGAAAAAGGGACTTGGAGCAAACCTCGAAATCCTTTCGGACATCAGCGCTTTAGCACGCTGATCAACCGCCGCCTCAACCCTCCGTTAACCATCCCCATTTACGGTTCGGTAAGTATGGCGCGCGTGCGCCGCGCGAGCAGTGGTGGCGATGTCCGGGGTCCAGCCAGAAAAACGAAGAGGACGAAAGGGCAAAGCGGTCTGCGCCTTGCTGCTGGCGACGAGCGTCTTCGGCCTGCTGCGGCCTGCTTTGCTCTACGCCCAGGAAACGGACCTGCGCGGCGAGGTGTCGGAATCGGCGATCCTGGCCGACCAGCAGAAAAGGGCCCAGGCCGGTCAGGGACAGGCAGCATCGGCCAATGCTCCGACGCAGGAAAGCCCACGCACCTACCTGCCGGCCAGCGCGGGCGCGGTGCCCGATACCGACGCGCCCACAACCGCCAGCGTCTTCGACCCGCCAACGACCCCTGACGACACATCGGCTGACACCCCGACGCCGCCCAAGCCGCGCCAATCGGCGGCAGCGAGACAACGTACGGCTGACCAGGCCAAGGCCGCCAAGCAGACCGCAGCCAACAAGAAGGCGAAGAAGACCACCACCACAACGGCGGCGGACAACGCCGCGACCGGCGATATCGACGCAGCGGCGACGGATCAGCAGCCAGCCAACTCTCGCGCCCTCACGGTCGATTCCGCCGACAGGCTGAAGCTTGATCCCGGCGCCGAGCGCACGGCAGCGATCGAAGGCCAGAAGAAGAAGGCCGAGGACGATCCCTTTGCCGCTACCGGCGTCAAATGGGGCTCTTTCATCATCCGGCCGACGCTTGAACAAGGTTTGACTGCTTCATCGAACGCCGATTCGAGCAGTACCGGCAGTTCTGCCCTGCTTTCGGAAACCGCATTGCGTTTCAACGCCATCTCAGATTGGCGTGAGAATTCGGCGACCATCGACGGCTATGGCATCTTCCGCGAGACCATTTCCGGCGAACAGGTGCATGACGCGCAGGGCCGTATCGAAGGCCAGCTCAATGTCGATCTCGACAATGAACTGCGCGCCATCGCCAAACTCGGTTATGAAGCCGTGCCGGAATCGGCATCCGCGCCGGGCGCCGTTCCCGATTCGAGTTCGCAGCCGGTACGTCAGACCGTGAACGGCAGCCTCGGCCTCGAAAAAGATGTCGGCAAGATGCAGTTCACGGTGACCGGCGGCATCGCGCACGACACTTTTGGCGACGCCAAGCTTAACGACGGCACCTCGCTGTCGCAGAAGGATCGCGATTCCACTCTCTACTCGATGAAGCTGCGCACCGGCTACGAGATATCCCCGGCGCTCACGCCCTTCACCGAGGTGGAGCTTGGCCGCAGGGTCTATGACCTGGGTGTGGACAGCAGCGGCTTCGACCGGTCCTCTACCACGCTCGGCGCCAGGGTGGGAACGAAGCTCGACCTCGGCGAGAAACTGGCCGGCGAATTTTCGGCCGGATGGCTGCGCGAGGCGATCAGCGACGACCGCCTGCCGGCCATTTCGGGGCCGTCGGTCAATGCCGACGTGAAATGGTCGCCAGAGCGCGGCACCATCATCGGCCTGACCGGGCAGACGATGATCGAGGACTCGACCACCGCCGGCCAGAGCGGCGACATCCTCTATTCAGGACGGCTAACGGGCGAGCGGCAAATCCGCGCCAATCTTACCGGGAATGCGGCATTGGGCCTGGACTGGCGCGACTATACCGGTATCGACGGCCACGACCTGACGCTGAGCGCCGAGGCCGGCCTGACATGGTGGCTGAACCGGTACGTCGGCCTGACCAGCCGCGCCCGGACCGAGAAACTGACCAGCAACCTGCCGGGACGCAACTACACGGCCAACAGCGTCTTCCTCGGGCTGAAGCTGCAGCGCTGAACAATCGCCAGGAGAACGCCGACCCGTCTCGGTCGGCATGGATCAGGCTTCAGCCATCGGTATCAATCGTGATCAGTGACGCCATGTTCGGGCTGTTCAACGGCACCGACGAGGGGCAGCGACATCCTGGCATGACCGCGACATCGAACAGCTCGGTGATATGCCCCCTGAGCTCGATCCATTCGGCGATGCCGCCCGTGTGCAGGTCGATGATGTAGATCGCGCAGCGTGGCTCGGCGTCGCGCGTCTCCAGATTGACCTGAAGCGGCAGGTCCTTGAAAAGCCCGTCGCGCGGCAGCGATGCCGTCACCAGCGCAAAGCGGCCGAAAAAGCTCAGGCCGCGCAGGAAGCCGGGGCAGAAGGCGATGTTCTGCTTTTCGTTGGTCTTGGGGTCGATGCGGACAAGGAAGCCACGGCCGGAATCGAGCACCCAGAGCGCACCATCGTGGAAGCGCGGCGAATGCGGCATCGACAGGTCCTCGACGACGACCTTGTCCTCCGTGATGTCGATGATCATGCCGCCCTCCCAGCGGCGGTCGCGCCAGCCGCCGACCGAATCCGAACGGCTGATGGCGGTGACGTAGCGCGCCCGGCCGTTCTGCATGGCCAGGCCGTTGAGATGGCAGCGGTCCTCCGGCACCAGCTTGCTGATGAAGGAGGGCTTCCACAGCGGCCGGAAGGAATGCGTCGGGCTGAGCGTCGCCAGGCAGGAGAACTTGGTGTTGATGAACACGATCTGCCCATCGTCGCGAACGGCCAGCTCATGGATGTCGAGATCGCCGGTGTAGGACGCCGCGCGCGGCATATACATGCGATCATGGACATTGTTGGCGACCTGTCCGGGGCCGAGGATGTTTTCCAGCCGCCATATCGCGGTGTCCGAGGCAAGCAGGATGCGCTGTCCGGCGATGGTGATACCCATGGCGCGGGTGAAGTTGGTCTGGTGGATCGATGTCTTCCTGTCGCCGGTCAGGCCAACCAGGAACAGCTGCCCGCTCTGGTAGGAGGTGAAGGCCAGCGAACACTGCGCCGTCTCCATCCAGTTGACGAAGCCGCGTGACAGCGAAACGTTGGTCTGCTGTTCCTGTGCGCCGGCCGACGTCTCCGTCGGTTTTGCTGCGGTCTCGCCGGTCGTGGAATTGCTCACGCTATCGCTTCCCATGTGTTGGAATGCTCCGCCGTCCCGAAGGAAATCCTCCAACGACTACGCCGGCCACGAGGGCCGGCGCAAGGGTTAGGCAAACTATCGAACTACCAGCTGTAGCGCAGCGTCGCGCCGAGAGACCCTGCACTTAATCCGTCGCCGAACCGGTAGCTGCCGCGGACAACGCCCGACCAGTTGTTGGCGCTCGCCACGCTCACACCGGCGCCAACCTCCCCAAACGTGCCATTGCCCGTACTGTCGGAGGTCGAGAAGGCGCTGCCGGGGAAGTCGATGCCGACGCTGTTGCTGCTGCCGAAATGGTTCCAGACGCTCAGCGTCAGGTCCGGCGTGACGGTCATGCCGTTCATCTGCATGTCGGTTCCGACACGCACGCCGATCCGGGCACGGCCGCTGCTGCCGTTGTCGAAGGAGACATCACCGCCGAAGAGGGACAGGGAATCCATCTGCGTGTGAACCCATTGCAGGCTCGCCTGAGGCTCGATGAAGCCCCAGCCGGTCGCGAAACGATAGCCGGTATCCAGGCGCACGCCGATATTGGTGGCATTGGTGCTGGCATTGCCGTGATTGTCGTTGATGTCGACATTCAGGAAGTCCGCCTTGAGCAGGCCATCGAGATAGAAGCCGCCGTTCAGGTAGGTCGCATAGGCGCCAACCGTGCCGCCCTTGTATTGCCAGCTGTCGCCCGTCGCGGTGAAGTCCAGTGTCGACGTGACATAGCCGGCCATCAGGCCGAACATGACGTCGCCACCGGCAACGCCTTCGATCCCCATGTCGACGCCGCCCAGGAACGCACCGGTGTTCTGCCTGCGATCAAGATTGACCGTCTCGGGCGTGTGGGAAATCGGATCGACATAGCTCACGCTGCCGTCCTGATCGGACCAGTCGCCTGCCGCGCGCGCCCACAGCCCGCCCATGCGCGGGGTGGGTGTCGATACGACGATGTCGGCATTGTGCACGCCGCTTGCCTCGGTCCGCAGGTCCGCCATGCGGTCCTGCCAGAAATCGGTGGTGTCCTGCCACACATTCTGCGCGCCTGTCATGCCACCGGGCAGTTCGAACGCCGCATTGCTAAGGCCAGTGGATTCCAGGCCGTGCGTGTTACCCCGCAGGAACAGACCGTAGGTGAAGAAGCCACCGCTTACGGGACCTGCCAGCTCGAAATCGCTGGCGAGCGTCGTCCCGGTCACCGTGACCACGGGGACAAAGACATTGGGCGCGCCACCGCCGACAACGTTCACGACCAGCTCCGTGTGGCCGGAGGCATTGCCGCCGATCGTCAGCGTATCGGCGGTGCTGGTTGCGAAGTTGACGTCGACGCCGAGCTTTGAATTGCCCTGTCCGGTGAAGTTCCCGCTCGTGGTCAGCTTGTCGCCGGCCACGCCGTCGATCATCGTCGTCAGGCCGGCTCCCGAGCCGGTGCTGCCATTGACGAAGCTTGCGAGGCCAAGGAAGCTGACAGAACCGCCTGACGCATTGATGGTGCCGGAATTGTTGAGCGTGTTGCCAGCGGCGCCGAAATTGCTGTCGGTGATTGCCCTGAACAGGCCGCCGTCGTTGATATTCATGACGTTTCCGTCACCGCTCAATACAACGCGGCCGAAGATCTTGCCGGAATTGTTGATTTCGACCGTTCCGGCGGTCGATTCGATGGCGAGGTCATTTTCCGCGCCGACATAACCGCCGGCGCTGATGTTGACAGTCGATCCATCTGTCGAGTTGACCTTGATGCCACCGAGTTTGCCGTAGATGTCCGCGCCACTGGTGATAACGACACTGCTCGCGTCACCAGTCGCCTCGGCAATCACGCCAAAGCCGCTATTGCCCCTGATGACGCTGCTGGTTCCCGTGATCCCGATCGTGATGCCGCTGTTTGCGCCGAGCGAATAGGCCGCGATGGCGGCGGTGCCGTTCCCCGAACCGACCGAGGCACTGTTGGTGATGATGACGCTGCTGTCATCGCTGTTCGACTTGGCATAGATACCGTTGCCATTCGTCGAGAATATCTTGCCGCTGTTGGTGACGGTGACGGTGCCGTCGGTACCGTATGTGTAGGCGCCGATGCCGTGGCTACCGGAGTTGATTGCTGCAGCATTGGTGACGTCAACCGTGCCGCCATTGTCTGGATTGGGATCCTGGCCGGCGGGTTCCTTGCTGCCCGCCTGGGCGAAAATGCCGAGGGCGTCACTGCCTGTCGTGGTGATCGTGCCGCCAGCCTTGTTGTTGACGACGACGCTGCCGTTATTCGTTGGAACGATGATGGTGCCGTTGCTGACGCCATAGTAGTTGGCGATCGCCGAAATGCCGGCGGCGCTCTTGCCGCTGGTGGTGATCGCACCGCTGTTGGTGACGTTGACTTGGGCGTTATCGCCGGTGACGTCGGCGAAGATACCGGTCGAGCCACCGCTGCCCGACGTGCTCGTGCCGGTCTGGATGCTGCCGCTGTTGTCGACCGTCACCTTGGCGTTGGCGCCATAGGAGGCAGCCTTGATGCCCACGGATTCGGCTGCGGTGGTGATATTGCCGCTGTTCGTCACCGAAATAACTAGGTCGGTGCCGGTGAATGATGGACCATTGATGGCTTCGATACCGACGGATTTGTTGCCGCCACCGGTGGTGTCGATGTCACCGCTGTTGGTGATGGTGATGGTGGAGTCACCCATGTTGGCCAAGGCCTTGATGCCGTCCGAGCCGGCAAGCCCGCCGGTGCCCGAGGTGATGGCGCCCTTGTTGTCGATGGTGACGTTGCCACCGCTACCATAGGTGAACCCGGCGATACCCATGTAGCCGGAATGGATCGTCGCGGCGTTGGTGATCTGGACCGTGCCACCATTGTCCGGGTTCGCCTTGCCGACGCTACCGGCCTGGGCGAAGATGCCATAGGCGCCGGCGCCCTCGGTGGTGATCGTGCCGCCCGCCTTGTTGTTGATGACGATGCTGCCGTGGTCGCCCTGGCCGCTGTAATAGTTGGCGATCGCCGAAATGCCGGCGGCACTGTATCCGATGGTGTGAATCGTTCCGTTGTTGGTGACGCTGATCTGGCTGTTGTCGCCGCTGACATCGGCGAAGATGCCGGTCGATCCGCCGCTTGTCGACGTACTGGCCCCGGTTACGATGTTGCCGCTGTTGTCAACGGTCACCATGCCGCCTGCGCCGGCCGAGCGGGCGAAGATGCCTTCGGAATCCGCACCGGTCGTGATGTCTGCCGTGTTGGTGACGGAAATGTGCAGGTTCGAGCCGGTGAACAATTTGCCGTTGATGGCCTCGATACCTATCGAATTCGCCCCACCGGCCGTGGTGTCGATGGCCCCGCTGTTGGTGACGCTGAGGGTCGTGTCGCCACCATTGGACACCGCCTTGATGCCGTCCGACCCGTCGTCGCCGCCCGTTCCGGACGTGATGGAGGCCTTGTTGGTGATGGTGATGTCACCGCCACTGCCATAGGTGAAGGCGCCGATACCGATGTAGCCGGCGCTGATCGTGGCATCGTTGGTGAGCTTGATCGTGCCGCCATTGTCGGGATTGGCAGGACCTATGCTGCCTGCCTGGGCAAAAATGCCATAGGCACCCTTGGTGGTGGTGATTGTACCGCCAGCCTTGTTGTTGATGACAATGCTGCTGTTGGAGCCGGTATAGTAGCTGGCAATGGCTGAAATACCGGCAGCGCTCTGACCAGAAGTGGTGATGGCGCCGCTGTTGGTGATGTCGACCAGCCCGTTGTCGCCGCCGACATTGCCGACGATGCCCGTCGAGGTGCCGGACGTCGATGCGCTGTCGCCGGTCGTAATGCTGCCGCTGTTGTTGATGGTCACGACATTGTCGGAGCCATAGGTGGTGCGGCCGAAGATGCCTTCGGCATTGGGGCCGGCTGTCAGGTTGCCTGAATTGGTGATGGTGATGTGCGTTTGGCTGCTCGATGCGTCGCCAGTCGCCTTGATGCTGTCGCTGTAAGAGTTGATGTCGCCGGTGTTCTTGATTGTGATGTCGGCGCCGACCCCGTTCGTACCGGCATAAATGCCGCGCGCGCCAGTCGATTGCGAGAAGACCGGGTTGGGGATCAGCGATGTCGAGTCCGTCGTCAGCGACCCACTGTTAGTGATGTCGACGGTATTTGCGTTGCCGGTCGTCGCGATGCCGATCGCATTGTCACCGGCCACCGTCGCCGTACGCGGATCGGTATTGGTGCATGATATGGGCGTCACAGCGCCACTGACGGTGATCGGAGCAGGCGATGCCGGCTGCGTACAACTGGCCGCGAACGACTGAGACGAGAGCGCCATCAGCGTCGAGCCGAGCGCCGTGCCCAGCAACAGCAACCTGCGACGCTTTGGACACAGTTCCACCCTGCCGCGAACCAGCGCGACCGTCGACCCAAGCTCATGCATTTTCAAATGCCCTCCGCGCGGCAAGGGATAAACCTGCACGCGAAAATTGCAATTCGAGTCGAAGGATTCTTGAGAGGCCGCTAATGATAATGATTTGCTGTGCTAATTCGGCAACATCAGCAACAAACTCGGATTGACGACTTTAATCGTATCGGTTTGAACTATCGATTGGAAATTGACAGATTCAAAAAGACTCAGAAAATCATCTAAAAATTCCTTACAATTTCAGCTTTACTACAGAGGCGCTAAAACATCGCGATCATCAAACAAACGCATAGTCGTTGCGTTGCCCAACAACGCAGAAGAATTGACATGAACTGACCTTGGCGCACCGTCATACAGATTAGGATTGATCGGGATTGAACATGTCATGCAGGCACTCAAATAGACAGTGTCGCCTGCAGCACAAAAGCGCCAAGCCTCAAGACGACTGAATTTCTACGTGACAAAGCAATCGCCATTCAGCAATTGATCGGGAGCATGATCCAAAAATGAATCCGGTTTTCGGAAGGGATCAGGCTCAAACAAACATATCGAACCCCATCCCGATGCCGTCGGGATGGAACAGGCTCTGGAGCAATCCCAGGAAACGGTTTTCCGTCCGGAACTGCGCCAAACGAAGAATCAGAGTGATTCTGGGTTCTGCGTTTCCGTGAAACGCAGAACCGCCCTAGAACGCCGCGCCGCGCCGTTCGGATGGCTTGAGCTCATCGAGAAGCGTGCGGATGACGCCAGCCATGTTCTGGTTCATGTCGCTGCGCCACAAGGCAAAGGCCACATTGGCCTCGACGAACCCCTCCGGCGAGCCGCAATCGAATGTGCGTCCCTGGTAGTGGTAGCCGTAGAAGGGCTGCTGCTTTTCCAGCTTCAGCATCGCGTCGGTGAGCTGGATCTCGTTGCCGGCGCCCCGTTCCTGGCCTTCGAGGATCTTGAAGATCTCCGGCTGCAGGATGTAGCGCCCGTTGATGTAGAGATTGGAAGGGGCCGTGCCCGTCTTCGGCTTCTCCACCATCTCAGTGATGCGGAAGCCGTGATGCGTATCCTCGCCACGGCCGACAATGCCATACTTGTGCGTTTCAAGCGGGTCGCATTCCTGCACCGCGATAATATTGTTGCCGGTCTCCTCGTAGAGTTCGACCATGTCCTTCATGCAGCTCTTTTCCGACTGCATGATCATGTCCGGCAAGAGCAGAGCGAAGGGCTCGTCGCCGACCAGTTCCCGTGCGCACCAGACGGCATGGCCAAGGCCAAGCGGCACCTGCTGGCGCGTGAAGCTGGTCTGGCCCGGCGAGGGCTGCAGCCGCTGCAGGCGGGCAAGCTGCTCGTCCTTGCCGCGTTGTGCCAGCGTGTCATAGAGCTCGAACTGGATATCGAAATGGTCCTCGATCACCGCCTTGTTGCGGCCGGTCACGAAGATGAAATGCTCGATGCCCGCCTCGCGCGCTTCGTCCACCACATACTGGATGACCGGCCTGTCGACGACGGTCAGCATTTCCTTGGGAACAGCCTTGGTGGCCGGGAGAAACCGCGTGCCGAGACCGGCGACCGGGAAAACTGCCTTGCGAACTCTCTTCATGCTGTCAACTATCCATCTGAAGGTCAGAACTCATAGATCCGTTCGAAATGAACGGCGCCCAAAAGGCCGGCAAACAGCTGCCATTTTTGCATTATCTCATAACTCGACAAGAGTTAAGACTCCGGCTCCGGCAACTGTCCTGGCATCTCTTTGCGGTTGAAGCCGCATTCCGGAACCGTCCGCAAGTCAACTATTGTAACCCGAAATGCACGCTTTGACATTTTCATGCCCGCATCGCAGCTGAAAGTGAGGCAGGACGTCCTGCGTGGGTCGTCCGCCTCAACAATCATCAAACTGGCTTTTCGTTCCCGACGGCACCTATGGTAAACTAATTCATAACCTGGTTCGGCGATGAATGATCTTCCTGTGACAAAGAAGGAGGAAAAGATGCCCGTTCGAAATGCCGCGAAGCGTTTTACAAGCGTCATGACGGCCGCCAGCCTTTCGCTCGCCCTGCTCATGTCCAGCGGGCCTGCCTTCGCCGATGCCGGTTTCCGGCAATGGGTTGCCGGCTTCCGCGCCACCGCCGTGGAGGAAGGCGTTTCCGGCACCGTCTACGACAAGGCCTTCCGGAGCATCAAGGACATCGATCCGGTGGTGCTGGAAAAGGCCCGCACGCAGCCCGAATTCACCGCTCCCGCCTGGGACTATTTCGACAACCGCGTCCACGACCAGTCGGTCGCGGTTGGCCAGCAGATGGCCAAGAAATGGGGACCGTGGCTGGACAGGATCGAAGCGAGATTTGGCGTCGACCGCAACATCTTGCTGGCCATCTGGTCGATGGAATCGAACTACGGCGAGATCCTGAAGCGCGACGACATCATGCGCAATGTCGTGAGTTCCCTGGCGACCCTGGCCTACGCCGATCCGAAGCGGTCGAAATACGCCCGCACCCAGCTTATCGCCGCGCTGAAGATCCTGCAGACCGGCGACATCGACGAAAGCCATCTCATGGGCTCCTGGGCCGGTGCGATGGGCCAGACCCAGTTCATCCCGACCAGCTACCAGCACTACGCCGTCGACATGGACGGCAACGGCAAGCGCGACATCTGGAATTCCATACCCGATGCGCTGGCGACCGCCGCGAATCTGCTCAAGAAGAACGGCTGGCAAGCAGGCAAGACCTGGGGCTACGAGGTCAAGCTTCCGGCCGGCAAACTTCCCAGCGGTTCCAAGACCTTGTCGCAATGGCAGGCGCTCGGCGTTGTCAGGGCCAACGGCAAGCCGTTCAAGAACGGCGCCGACAAGGCGACGCTGAAGGTACTGGATGGCCGTGGTGGGCCAGCCTTCCTGATGGTCAAGAATTTCTCGGTCATCAAGGCCTACAACAATGCCGACAAATACGCGCTTGCGGTCGGTCTTCTTGCCGATGAAATCGGCGGCTCCAGCGGTCTTGTGCAGGACTGGAAGCGCCCGTTCACCAAGCTCACCTTCGAGGAACGGCAGGAGCTTCAGAAGCGGCTTTCGCAGCATGGTCTCTATGACGGCAAGTTCGACGGCAAGATCGGCGACGGATCGAAAAATGCGATCCTGGCCTTCCAGGCCAAGGCCGGCTTGACCCAGGACGGCTATCCGAGCATGGAAGTGCTCAAATGGCTCCGCCAGAAATAGGGCCGCATGCCGACGGCGATGGGCGGGACGCCCGGAGGGGCGCTGTAGCACTTTGATCCGTGCATGACCGGTCATCGGGATCGATCCCGGTTTTCGGCTCATGCGCCAAGGGAGGAGCGATTGGTTTCGGCTGCGCGTATCAGGATGCTCGTTCGCCGCGCGCCGATTCTGATTGCGGCCGTCATCCTGCTCGCCGTCGGATCGCTCGGCGCCTTTCATGCACCGGCTATGGCACAAGATCAGCCAAGCCGCGGCTGGTCGCTGCGCGATCTTCTGTTCCCACGCAGAAGCGAACGGGTCGAGCCGCCAGCCGAGTTGCACCAGCCGAGGTCGAGGCCCAAGGTAAAAAAAGCCCGGCCTCCGCAAGAGCCGGCGGCACCGGAAACGCCGATTGTCGAAAAGGCGCCCGATGCCCGCGTCGTGCTGGTGGTTGGCGATTTCATGGCCTCGGGCCTCGCCGAGGGTCTCGATACGACTTTTGCCGACAATGCCGGGGTCAGGATCGTCTCCCGCAGCAATGGCTCGTCCGGCTTCGTGCGCGACGACTTCTACGACTGGCCCAAACAGATCAAGTCGCTGATCGAGACCGAAAAGCCCGCTGCCGTTGTCGTCATGCTGGGATCCAACGATCGTCAGCAGATGCGCGTCGGCGATGTGCGCGAGCAACCCCGATCCGAGAACTGGAACAAGGAATATGAACGCCGGATCAACGCATTCGGCGAAGCCATCGCCTCGACCAAGATACCCTTCCTGTGGGTCGGCATGCCGGCATTCCGTGTATCCAAGATGACCTCGGACATGCTGGCCTTCAACGACATCTATCACTCGTCCGCCGAAAGCCATGGCGGTGAGTTCGTCGATGTCTGGGAAGGGTTTGTCGACGAGAATGGCGCCTTCGTCACCAGCGGGCCCGACATCAACGGCCAGGCGGTGCGGCTGCGCGCCGATGACGGCATCAACGTATCGAAGGCCGGAAAGCGCAAGCTTGCCTTCTATACCGAAAAGCCGCTGATGAAGATCCTTGGGCTGACCACGCCGGGCGCCGTCACGGTCTCCGCACCAGCTGGCGCCCCGGTCGAGGCGCCGACGCCCGCGCCGGTGCCTGTCATCGTCGACCGCACAGTGCCGATGCTGCTCAACGATCCAGCGCTTGATGGCGGCTCGGAACTGCTTGGCGCGGCGCCGCCGGCGAAGGTTGATGCGAACCTGCCCGGCGAAAAGCTCATCATCAACGGCAAGGCGTCCGACGCCTCCCCCGGCCGCGCCGACGACTTCTCCTGGCCGCCAAAGACATCACCCGCGACACCGGCAGCTACCGCCAGCACGGCGACGCCGACGATCCCCTGAAGCACCCGGTTGTTCGATGGAATGCCTTCCCCGGACTATCTCGGGATCGGCAAGCTGGTCAGGCAGGCAAGGCGCCGGCTCCATTGCCGCGAGACAGGGTTTCGGTCAGGAACGAGAGCAGAGGCTGCACGATCCGCGCCTCGACCGTCTCCTCGCCGATCACCACGATCTCCGTCATCGGCAGCACCGGCCACAATTCGGACGGCGGGATGATGCGGAGCCCCTCCTGGACGAAGGAGCGTCCGAGCACAGTGACGCCGAAACCTCCCGCCACGGCCGCGCGCGCGCCATTCAAGCTGTTCACCGTGCATGTCACGCCCCAGTCGCGTCTTACTGAATCGAGCGCCCGGATCGCGACACCGCGATAGGTGCAAGGTGTCGGCAGAAGCACCAGCGGGACAGTTTCGGACGATTGGTGATCATAGCCCGCCGAAGCGATCCACACCAAGGGCTCACGCCAGATGACACGGCCACGCTGGGCACGGCCATCCTTCTTCGCGATCACCACATCGAGCCCTTCGTCCTCGTAGGCGGCCAGCAGGTGGCAACTCAGGCCGGTCATCAGTTCGAGCCGCACGGCCGGGCAGAGCGCGGCGAATTTTGCCAGAAGGGCCGGCAGATGATGCGGAACGAAATCTTCCGAGATGCCGATGCGCAAGCGCTTGACGTCGGCAGGTTCGACCAGGGTGCGCACCGCCATGTCGTTGAATTCAAGCATGCGGCGCGCCGCCGACAGCAATCGTTCGCCCTCCCCGGTGAGGACCAGCGAGCGGCTCGTGCGGTTGAACAGCGGGTGGCCGAGCAGTTCCTCCAGGCGGATGATCTTCTGGCTGACGGCCGATTGCGACCTGCCGACCACGTCGGCGGCAGCCGTAAAGCTGCCTGTCTCCGCCACCGTGGTGAATGCGCGCAGGAGGTCGATTTCCAGGTCGGGATACCGCATCGGGCTTCCTTTGATGCCGAGTGCCCAACTCTTAGCTAGAAACGTTCCCGATCGATACCATAAGATTTATGCGTTTCCGTTGAGCCAGCCGAAACGGCAGAGTTCACCCGTGGTCTACACGGGTTGGGAATATCGAATGCGTGCAATGGTGCTGAAGGCTGTCGGCGGGCCGGAGAATTTCGAACTGGCCGATATCGGCACGCCGCGACCAGGCCCCGGAGAGGTGCTGGTGCGTGTGCACGCCAGCGCCCTCAACCCGGTTGATGCCCGCATTCGCAACGGACTGCCGATCGGCCCCGCTCTGCCGGCTGTTCTCGGCGCTGACCTGTCCGGAACAATCGAAGCCGTTGGAGATGACGTTTCCGGCCTGTCTCCGGGAGACGAGGTCTATGGCTGCGCCGGAGGCGTGCGCGGCTTGGGCGGCAGCTTTGCCGACTACATCGCGGCCGATGCCCGCTTGCTGGCCCCAAAGCCCAGCCGTCTTTCGATGCGCGAAGCCGCCGCCATGCCGCTGGTGTCGATCACCGCCTGGAACTGCATGGCGAGAGCGGATGTCCGCGCCTCCGACCATGTGCTGGTGCATGCCGGCTGCGGCGGCGTCGGCCACATCGCCCTGCAATTGGCAAAGGCGCGGGGCGCACGCGTCACCGCCACCGTTTCCTCGCCTGAAAAGGCTGCGATCGCGCACGAGCTTGGCGCCGACCACACCGTCCTCTACGGCCAGGAGAGCGTCGCGGATTGTGTTGGACGCTTGACCGCGGGCCGAGGTTTCGACGTCGTGATCGACACGGTGGGTGGGGGAAACCTCGATCGTTCCTTCCAGGCGGCGGCAATTGGCGGTCGCATTGCCGCGACCGCGGCGCGCAGCACGCACGATCTATCTCCCCTGCATGCCAAGGCGCTGTCGCTGCATGTCGTGTTCATGCTCATTCCCCTCCTTGAAAAGGTCGGCCGGGAGGATCACGGGCGCATCATGCGGGAAATCGCTGTTCTGGCCGACAATGGCAAGGTGCGTCCATTGGTCGATCCCCGCCGATTTGGGCTGGAGCAACTCGCCGACGCCTTTCGCCATCTTGAAAGCGGACGAGCGCTCGGCAAAGTCGTCGTGGATCTGATGTGAGGTTGACGATGGTCGAGGCACCGAGCGGGCTGACGGAACTGGACATCCACAACGCGGCGGAGGCGATCCTGCGCGCCGAGCGCGAGGGTAAGGCCATGCCGCCGCTCAGCGGCCAGCATTCCGGGCTCAGCCTCGATGACGCCTACCGCATCCAGAACCTGCTGACGCGGATGCGCCAACAGCAAGGCATCGCTCTCGCCGGCTACAAGATCGGCCTGACGTGGCTGACGACGCAGATCGCCTGCGATCTCGACGCGCCGATCCACGGCCGGATCCTGCGCCACGCCGTCCACCAGAGCGGCGCAAGCCTGTCGGCACAGCGTCTGGTGAAACCGCATGTCGAGGTCGAACTTGCCTTCATCATGGGCCGGGACATCGACCGTCCGATCGAGAATCTCGACGAGATCCTTGCCGCGACGGATCGCATCGTGCCCGCGCTGGAACTCGTCGACCACCGCATGGCGCCGCCGCGCATCGTGGCGGATACGGTCGCCGACAACTCGGCCTTTGCTGGCGTCATCCTGGCCGAACAGCGCTTCCGGCCAGATGACATCGACAGCCGCTGGGTCGGCGCCACCCTGTCGCGCAACGGCGTCGTGGAAGAAACCGGCCTGTCGGTCATCGGCATGGGTCATCCCGCCACGTGCGTGGCCTGGCTTGCCAACACGCTGCTCAAGCGGGGTGAACATCTGGCCGAGGGCGACATCGTCATGTCGGGCGCCTTTGCAAGAGCCTTGCCCGTCGCAAGCGGAGACGCCTTCACCGCCGATTTCAACCGGTACGGCACACTGGATGTTTCGTTCACGTGAGCGATCACCCTCCGGTCGTCATCGGTTTCCACGCGATGTGACTTTAAGAATCCGACGAATTGGTCGGTCATGGGAGAACTACAGATGAACACCCGCAATAGCCTCGAAAAACCGGTTCCGGCGCCCGTCACGCAGATGGCGGCCATGGTTCGGGACAACAGGATGGACCGGCGCGAATTCCTCGCCATCGCCAGCATCATGGGCGTGAGCGCTGCAGGCGCCTACGGCCTCATCGGCCTGGCGGCGTCGGTGCCGGCGCGGGCGGAGGAACCGAAGAAGGGCGGCGTCCTCAAGATTGCCATGCTGGTCAAGGAACTCAAGGACCCGCGTACCTTTGACTGGGGCGAGATGGGCAATCTGGGACGCCAGTTCCTGGAGCCGTTCGTCGAATACACCTCCGACTTCACCTTCCAGCCCAAGCTGCTTGAGAGCTGGGAGATCAACGACGACGCCACCGAATATGTCCTGCATCTGCGCAAGGGCGTGAAATGGAACAATGGCGACGACTTCACCGCCGAGGACGCCTTGTTCAATCTCAACCGCTGGTGCGAGAAGGCGCCGGGCAACTCGATGGCCGGCCGCATGGCCGCGCTCGTCGACGCCAAGACCGGCAAGGCACGCGACGGCGCCATCGTCAGGGTTGATGATCATACGATCAAGCTGGTTCTGTCCAAGTCCGACATCTCGCTCATCGCCAATTTCGCGGATTTCCCTGCCTTGCTGGTGCACCGTAGTTTTGAGCAGACAGGCTCCAACCTGGTGAAGCATCCGATCGGCACCGGCCCCTTCGAACTCGTCTCCTTCGAGACCTCGACCCGCGCGGTGTACAAGCGGCGCGAAAGCCCCTGGTGGGGCGGCGAAGTTCATCTGGATGGGGTCGAATTCATCGACTACGGCACCGACCCCAACGCGGTGGCGAGCGCCTTCGAGGCTGGTGAAGTCCACTGCAATTTCGAAACCACCGGCAACCAGATCGATGTCCTGGATTCCATGGGCCTTCAGCGCGGCGAAGCGCAGACCGCGGCAACCGCCGTCGCCCGCTTCAACGTGACCAGGAAGCCCTATGACGACCAGCGGGTGCGCAGGGCCATGCAACTGGCCGTCGACAATGCCGCCGTTCTGGCCCTCGGCTACAGCAACCGCGGCACCCCCGCGGAAAACCACCATGTCTGCCCGATCCATCCCGAATATTTCCCGCTGCCGAAAGTGGAGCGGGATCTCGACAAGGCGAAGGCGTTGATGAAGGAGGCGGGCCAGCTGGATTTCGAGCACGAGCTGATCAGCGACGACGACGACTGGCACAGGGACACGGCCGACGCCATCGCCGCGCAGATCCGGGAAGCCGGCTTCAAGGTCAAGCGCACCGTGCTGCCCAGCTCGACCTTCTGGACGGACTGGACGAAATATCCGTTCTCGCTGACCGGCTGGACGATGCGACCGCTGGGCGTACAGGTGCTTGCGCTTGCCTACCGGACCGGAGAATCCTGGAACGAGACCAGCTTCTCCAACGCCGAATTCGATGCCAAGCTCAATGAGGCCTTGTCCATCGCCGACGTCGAAAAACGCCGCGCCGCCATGCAGGACGTGGAGAGGATCCTCCAGGATTCAGCGGTGATCATCCAGCCCTACTGGCGCAAGCTTTTCGTTCACTTCGTCGCCGCGGTGAAGAACCGTCACGCCCATCCCCTCGACCAGATCCAGCTGGACAAGGTCTGGCTGGAAAGCTGAACTCCGCGCCACGGCGCCACCTTTCGAGAACCGGCGACGGTTTTCGAAAGGTCCTCAAAGGGGGCCCCCCAGGCCCCGAAGCGGTTTCGGGATACAGGGATACGCACGATTGGAACACGTCGCCATCCAAGGCGACCTGTTCTGATCCGACGACGATATCAGCGCGGCAGGACGCTCGACCCCATCAACGCCTCGTCGATCGAGCGCGCGGCCTGGCGGCCCTCGCGGATCGCCCACACGACCAGCGACTGGCCACGGCGCACGTCGCCCGCCGCATAGAGCTTGTCGACGCTGGTCTTGTAGTCGCGGTCATTGGCCTCGACATTCTTCGAGCGGCGGCTGTCGGTGGCGATCTTCATCTGGCCGTCCAGTTCCGTCAGCAATCCGGCCGTGGCCGGGCCGGCAAAACCGATGGCGATGAAGGCGAGGTCGGCGCGGATGACGAATTCGCTGCCGGGGATCGGCTTGCGCTTCTCGTCGACCTCGCAGCATTTCACGCCGGTCAGCTGGCCCTCTTCCCCGATGAACTCAAGCGTCGCCACCTGGAATTCGCGCTCGGCGCCCTCCGCCTGCGACGACGAGGTGCGCATCTTCGTTGCCCAGTAGGGCCAGACGGCGAGCTTGTCTTCCTTTTCCGGCGGCTGCGGGCGGATGTCGAGCTGCGTGACGCGTACCGCGCCCTGGCGGAAGGCGGTGCCGACACAGTCGGAAGCGGTGTCGCCACCGCCGACGACCACGACATGCTGTCCGCTGGCGATGATCGGATGCGATGGCCACGCCACCGACTGGATCGGCTCGCCGCCGACGCGCTTGTTCTGCTGCACCAGGTACGGCATCGCGTCATGCACGCCGCCGAGATCGTCGCCCGGAATGCCGGCCGCGCGCGGCGTTTCCGAACCGCCGCAATAGAGCACGGCGTCGTATTCGGCGAGCAATTCGGCCACCGGCTTGTCGACGCCGACATTGACGCCGCAGTGGAAGGTCACGCCCTCGCCCTGCATCTGTTCGATGCGCCGGTCGATATAGTGCTTCTCGATCTTGAAGTCGGGAATGCCGTAGCGCATCAGACCGCCAGGCCGGCTCTCGCGCTCATAGACATGGACGTCGTGGCCGGCGCGGCCCAGCTGCTGGGCAGCCGCCATGCCCGCCGGACCGGAACCGATGACGGCGACGCGCTTTCCCGTCTTCTTCTCCGGCGGATAAGGCCGGATATGGCCGGTCTCGTAGGCCTTGTCGGCGATTGCCTGCTCGACCGTCTTGATGGCGACCGGAATGTCCTCGAGGTTCAGCGTGCAGGCTTCCTCGCAAGGCGCGGGACAGATGCGGCCGGTGAACTCCGGGAAGTTGTTGGTCGAATGCAGGTTGCGGATCGCATTGTCCCAATCGCCATTATAGACGAGGTCGTTCCAGTCGGGGATCTGGTTGTGGATCGGGCAGCCGGTCGGCCCATGGCAGAACGGAATGCCGCAATCCATGCAGCGCGCCGCCTGTTTCTCGACCTCCTTGTCCGACATCGGCAGCGTGAACTCGCGAAAGTGCCGGATGCGGTCGGAGGCCGGCTGGTACTTGTGCACCTGCCGGTCGATTTCGAGAAAGCCTGTTACCTTGCCCATAGTCCAGTTCCTGCTGTCCAGATGGTGCGGTTTTCGCCGCACCCGTTAACCTCTTGAGGCAGCCGTGGCAACCTTCCAATTGAGGTCAAACTGTCGATGAAAGTGGGGCCGGGAAGCCAGGGCTCCCCGGCAATTGCAAAGCCTATTCCGCGGCCACGCCCATGCGCATGCGTTCCATCTCGATCAGCGCGCGTCGGTATTCGACCGGCATGATCTTGCGGAATTTCGGCCGGAATGTCGTCCAGTCGTCGAGGATCTCGCGGCCGCGCACCGAACCCGTATAGTGCACATGGTTCGAGATCAGCTGGTAGAGCCGCTCCTCGTCATGGCTGGTCATGTCGCCCGACACGTCGACCCGACCCTTGTGGTCAAGGTCGCCGCCATGGTGCAGCAGCCTTTCCATCAGATCGTCTTCTTCCGGAACCGGCTCCAGCTCGACCATAGCCATGTTGCAGCGCTCGGCGAAATCGCCGGCTTCGTCGAGCACATAGGCGACGCCGCCCGACATGCCGGCGGCGAAATTGCGGCCGGTCTGGCCGATGACGACGACGATGCCGCCGGTCATGTATTCGCAGCCATGGTCGCCGACGCCTTCGACGACCGCCGCCACGCCTGAATTGCGCACCGCGAAGCGCTCGCCGGCGACGCCGGCGAAATAGGCCTCGCCCTCGGTCGCGCCATAGAGCACCGTGTTGCCGACGATGATGGAGTCGGCCGCGACGATCTTGGCCTCTTCAGGCGGCCGGATGATGATGCGCCCGCCCGACAGGCCCTTGCCGACATAGTCGTTGGCGGCGCCGACAAGCTCGAACGAGATGCCGCGCGCCAGGAAGGCGCCGAACGACTGGCCGGCGGTGCCAGTCAGCTTCACCTGGATCGTGTCTTCGCGCAGGCCCTTGTGCTTGAAGCGCTTGGCCACTTCGCCCGACAGCATCGCGCCCGTCGAACGGTCGACATTGCGGATGTCCACCTCGATCTTGACCGGTTGCTTGCTCTCGAGCGCGGGCTTCGCCAGTTCGATCAGCTTGCGGTCGAGCACATCGTCGATCGGATGCTTCTGCCGTTCCGTCCAGTGCACCGATTCGTGCGGCGCATCGGGCTTGTAGAACATCTTCGAGAAATCGAGGCCCTGCGCCTTCCAGTGATGGATCAGCTCGCGCTTTTCCAGAAGGTCGGTGTCGCCGATGATCTGGTCGATATGGGTGAAGCCCATTTCGGCGAGCAGCCCCCTCACCTCTTCCGCCACGTAGAAGAAGAAGTTGATGACGTGCTCGGGCGTGCCCTTGAAGCGCTTGCGCAGCACCGGGTCCTGCGTCGCGACGCCGACCGGGCAGGTATTGAGATGGCACTTGCGCATCATGATGCAGCCGGCCGCGATCAGCGGCGCGGTGGAGAAGCCGAACTCGTCAGCGCCGAGCAGCGCGCCGATGATGACGTCGCGGCCCGTGCGCAAGCCGCCGTCGACCTGCAGCGCCACGCGTGAACGCAGGCCGTTCAGCACCAGGGTCTGGTGCGTCTCGGCCAGGCCCATTTCCCACGGGCTGCCGGCGTGCTTCAGCGAGGTCAGCGGCGAAGCGCCGGTGCCGCCATCATAGCCGGAGATGGTGATGTGGTCGGCGCGCGCCTTGGCGACGCCGGCCGCAACCGTGCCGACGCCGACTTCCGACACCAGCTTGACCGACACGTCGGCCGCCGGATTGACGTTCTTCAAATCGTAGATCAGCTGCGCCAGATCCTCGATCGAGTAGATGTCGTGATGCGGCGGCGGCGAGATCAGGCCGACGCCTGGCGTCGAGTGCCGGACCTTGGCGATGGTGGCATCGACCTTGTGGCCGGGCAGTTGCCCGCCCTCGCCGGGCTTGGCGCCCTGTGCGACCTTGATCTGCATGACATCGGAATTGACGAGATATTCGGCGGTCACGCCGAAACGACCCGAGGCGACCTGCTTGATCGCCGAACGTTCCGGGTTCTTGCCGCCGCCGGGCAGCGGCAGGTAACGGTCGGCCTCTTCGCCGCCCTCGCCGGTGTTCGACTTGCCGCCGATGGCGTTCATGGCACGCGCCAGCGTGGTGTGCGCTTCCCGCGAGATCGAGCCGAACGACATGGCGCCGGTCGAGAAGCGCTTGACGATCTCGGCGGCCGGCATGACGTCGTCGAGCGCGACCTTCTTGCGGCCGACCTCTTCGGCCATCTTGATCTTGAACAGGCCACGAATGGCCTGGGCACGCGCCGTCTCGCTGTCGATCTGCGCGGAGTAATCCTTGAACGTATCCCACGAGCCCTGGCGCACGGCATGCTGCAAGGTGGCGACCGCGTCGGGCGACCACATATGCGCCTCGCCGCGCATACGGAACAGATATTCACCACCGACATCCAGGCTGCTGCGCAGCACCGGGTCGTTGCCGAAACCGTCGGTGTGACGGCTGACGGTTTCGCCTGCGACCTCGTCCAGCCCGACGCCTTCGATCAGCGTCGCTGTACCTGTGAAATACTTCTCCACGAACTCGGTCTTCAGCCCGATGGCGTCGAATATCTGCGCGCCGCAATAGGACTGGTAGGTCGAGATGCCCATCTTGGACATCACCTTGAGGATGCCCTTGCCGATCGACTTGATGTAGCGCGAGACGACTTCGTAGGCATCGACCTCTTCCGGCAGTTCGCCGCGCTTGTGCATGTCGGTGAGCGTGTCGAAGGCGAGATAGGGATTGATCGCCTCCGCGCCGTAGCCGGCGAGGCAGCAGAAATGATGCACTTCGCGCGGCTCGCCGGATTCGACGACGAGGCCGACCGACGTGCGCAGGCCCTTGCGGATCAGGTGATGATGCACGGCCGCCGTCGCCAGAAGTGCTGGAATGGCGATGCGGTCCGGTCCAAGCTGGCGATCGGACAGGATGATGATGTTGTAGCCACCGGCGACCGCTGCTTCCGCCCGCTCGCACAGGCGGTCGATGGCCCCCTGCATGCCGGCTGCGCCCTCGCTCGAGGCGTAGGTGATGTCGATCGTCTTGGTGTCGAAGCGATCTTCGGTGTGGCCGATGGAGCGGATCTTTTCGAGATCGCCATTGGTCAGGATCGGCTGGCGCACCTCGAGCCGCTTGCGGCGCGAATTGCCGACAAGGTCGAAGATGTTGGGCCGCGGTCCGATGAAGGACACCAGGCTCATCACCAGCTCCTCGCGGATCGGGTCGATCGGCGGATTGGTGACCTGGGCGAAGTTCTGCTTGAAATAGGTGTAGAGCAGCTTCGACCTGTCCGACATCGCCGAGATCGGGGTATCCGTGCCCATCGATCCCACGGCTTCCTGGCCGGTGGTCGCCATCGGCGACATCAACAGCTTGGTGTCTTCCTGGGTGTAGCCGAACGCCTGCTGGCGGTCGAGCAAGCTGACGTCCCTGCGCAATGCGCGCGGTTCGACCGGCTTCAGATCCTCCAGTATAAGCTGCGTGTTGGCGAGCCATGTCTTGTAGGGATGCCTGGTCGCGATTTCCGACTTGATCTCCTCGTCGGGGACGATGCGGCCCTTGGCTAGGTCGATCAGTAGCATGCGACCGGGTTGCAGCCGCCACTTCTTGACGATCCTCTCCTCCGGCACCGGCAGCACGCCGGCCTCCGAGGCCATGATGACGCGGTCATCGTCGGTGACGATGTAACGCGCCGGGCGCAGTCCGTTGCGGTCGAGCGTGGCGCCGATCTGGCGGCCATCAGTGAAGACGACCGCCGCCGGTCCGTCCCACGGCTCCATCAACGCGGCATGGTATTCGTAGAAGGCCTTGCGGTCGGCATCCATGAGCTTGTTGCCGGCCCAGGCTTCCGGGATCAGCATCATCATGGCGTGGCTGAGGCTGTAGCCGCCCTGGAACAGGAACTCGAGCGCATTGTCGAAGCACGCCGTGTCGGACTGGCCTTCGTAGGAGATCGGCCAGAGCTTCGAGATGTTGTTGCCGAACAGTTCGGAATCGACGGACGCCTGGCGCGCCGCCATCCAGTTGTTGTTGCCGCGCACGGTGTTGATCTCGCCATTATGCGCGACCATGCGGTAGGGATGCGCCAGCTTCCACGACGGGAAGGTGTTGGTCGAGAAGCGCTGGTGGACGAGGATCAGCGCGGTGTCGAAGCGCGGATCAGTCAGGTCCTTGTAATAGGCGCCGACCTGATAGGCCAGGAACATGCCCTTGTAGACGATGGTGCGCGCCGACAGCGACACGCAATAGGCGCCGATGTCCTTGTTGTCGTTCTCCGCATAGATGCGGCCCGAGACGACCTTGCGCAGCAGATAGAGCCTGGCCTCGTATTCCTCGTCGTCGGGGATATCGGCCGTGCGGCCGATGAAGACCTGGCGATGGAACGGCTCGGACGCCACGATGTCAGGCGCCCTCGACAGCGACGAATTGTCGACCGGCACGTCGCGAAAGCCGATGAGCGGAAGCCCTTCGGACTGCGCGGACTCGGCGATGATCTCCTCGATATGGGCGCGAAGGCCGGCGTCCTGCGGCATGAACCAGTGCCCGACGCCATACTGGCCCGCCGGCGGCAGTTCGATGCCCTGGGCCGCCATCTCCTCGCGGAAGAAAAGATCGGGAATCTGCACCAGCACGCCGGCGCCGTCGCCGACCAGCGGATCGGCACCGACGGCGCCGCGATGCGTCAGGTTCTCGAGCACGGCAAGGCCGTCCTCGACGATCTGGTGCGACTTCACGCCCTTCATGTTGACGATGAAGCCGACGCCACATGCGTCATGCTCGTTGCGCGGATCGTAAAGTCCTTGCGCGGCAAAGCCGTTGGTGGTTCGGCCAGTATTGGTCAGGGCCGTATTTTTGACGGTAGCCGCTTTCGTCTGCGCGGCCTGGCCGTTCGTCGCAGAGAGCGTCATGTCCGTCATTGTCCTGTCCTCCATTTCCAGCCCTTCGGGCGCTGGTCTGCCCCGGCAAGCACTTGGCTCACCCTGATCCTTGCGGCACGTCTTGCGAAATCCTTGCCGAACCAGACGGTTTTCCGCATGGTTCGCGTTCATACAGGCCAGTCTCGGCCGTCCACCAGTCGCTCGCGGCAACAGCCGGAGAGGCCCAAATGATACGCCAATCCAGCCTGTTTTGTGCGACAAAATAAGACAGCACTACTGTCCTAAATTTTTATGACAGAAATCCCGGGAGCACACAAGACCGATTCACAAAAAACTTGGGCTTTCGGCGACAGAAAATTACGTGAAGTGGAGAATAAACGTAAGCTTAAGTCGCCAACCGTCGCTCTGACGTGTTCACTGGCTTTACCTGTTTTCCGGCCTCTGGCTCTTGCGATCGGCCCGCAAAACCGGTCAAGCTCACGCCGATTTCCCCAACATAGGCAGATGCATGTTTTTCGCTTCCGACAATTGGGCAGGCGCCCATCCCAATATTGCCGCTGGCCTGTCGGCCAATGCCGGCGGCTTTTCAACCGCCTATGGCGACGGCACCCTCGACCAGGCCGTTTACCAGCGTTTCAGCGAGATCTTCGAACGCGAGGTCGCGGTGTTCTTCGTGGCGACCGGCACCGCCGCCAATTCGCTGTCGCTGGCGACCTACAACAAGCCGGGCGGCATCTCCTTCGCCCATCGCGAATCGCACGTGATCGAGGACGAATGCGGCGCGCCGGAATATTTCAGCGGCGGCTCGCGCCTCCATGCGATCGACGGCGCGCTGGGCAAGATCGACCCGCACAATCTGGAAAGGGTCATCGGCCGTTTCGCGCCCGAGATCGTCCATTGGGGACGGCCGATGGCTGTCTCGATCACCCAGTCGACCGAAGTCGGCACCGTGTATGGGCTGGATGACATTGATGCCATCGCATCGATCGCCAGGCATCACAAGCTACCGCTGCACATGGACGGCGCGCGTTTCGCCAACGCTCTGGTCGCACTCGAAACAACGCCGGCGGAAATGACATGGAAGCGCGGTGTCGACATTGTCTCCTTCGGCGGCACCAAGAACGGCTGCTGGTGCGCCGAAGCCATCGTGCTGTTCGATCTCGACCGCGCCAAGGAACTGGCTTTCCTGCGTAAACGTGCCGCGCAGCTATTCTCCAAGTCGCGCTTCATTGCCGCGCAGTTCGAGGCCTATTTCAAGGACGACCTGTGGCTGGACACGGCCCGTCACGCCAACGCGATGGCAGCGCGCTTGGCAGCGGCGATCGAGGATTCCGCCTCGGCGCAACTGGCCTGGCTGCCGCAGGCCAACGAAGTCTTCGCGGTGATGAAAAAGGCCGAGGCTGAGCGGCTGATGGCCGCCGGCGCCGCCTTCTATGACTGGCACAGGCCGCATGGTTTCGATGGCCATATCGGCGAGGACGAGGCGCTCTACCGTTTCGTCACCAGTTTTGCGACGACGGATGAAAGCATCGCCCAGTTCGAGGCATTGCTGCGGGCGGGATCGGAAGAGTGAGTGTTCTCATATCGAGCATCACGCGCTAGCCGACAAACGGCCGCACCAGGAGCTCAAGCCCAAGCAGGATCAGGAACACCAGGAACCAGCGGCGGAAGGTTTCCGGGCTGATCCGCTGCCGCAGAAGCTGGCCCAGCCACATGCCGAGCAAAGCCGGTGCCACTGCCAGCGACGACAGGGCGATACGCTCGATCTGGAAGGCGCCATTCGACGCAAGACCGGCGGCGAGCGCGATGGTGGACACGGTGAAGGAGAGGCCCAACGCCTGGATCAGGTCATCCCTGCCCAGGCCCAGCGCCTGGATATAGGGAACGGCCGGGACGACGAAGACCCCGGTGCCGCCCGTGACAAGCCCCGTGAGCAGCCCGACGACGGGCGAAGCCCAGCGCTCGGCGGCTGCCGGAATGCTCAATTGCCGGGCCAGCAAGGTGTAGACGGCATAGACGATCAGGGCGGCGCCAAGGCCGGCGGTCGTCCATTTGACGTTGTCGCTGGCCAGCAGCCGTGACCCGGCTAGCGTACCGATCAGGATGGCGATCATCATCAGCCACAACCGACGCAGGATCGGCGCGAAACTCGGTCCGGCGAACAACTGCCAGATGTTGGTGACGAAGGATGGCACGACCAGCAGCGAGGCGGCGGCGACCGGCGGCATGATGGTGCCCAAGAGGCCCATTGCCAGCGTCGGCAAGCCCATGCCGGTGACACCCTTGACGATGCCGGCGAGCAAAAAAGTGATGGCCACGGTGCCCGTCAGCGTCCAGGAAAAATCAGACATCGCCGCCCTTCACCCGTTTCGCAGATGACCAGCATGAAGCGGCGCTGCCTACCCCCAAAGGGCCAGTGCGGCTGGTCCCGGGTGGCCAGGGTATCGGCACAACAAAAAGGCGGCGCCTTTCGGCGCCGCCTCGTCTCGGGAGGAGACGGTTATTGTGATGCGGACCTCGCGATTACGCGGCGGTCTTGGCCTCGATCTGCTTGGCTTTCTCCGAAGACGCCGTGATGGCGATCTTGCGGGGCTTCAGCTCCTCGGGGATGTTGCGCTTGAGGTCGACGAACAGCAGGCCGTTCTTCAGCGAAGCGCCGACGACGTCAACGTGATCGGCAAGCTGGAAGCGGCGCTCGAAGGCCCTGGAGGCAATGCCGCGATAGAGCAGTTCGGAGCCTTCGCCGGTGCCTTCATCCTTGCGCTCACCCTTGACGGTCAGCACGTTACGATGGGCCTCGATCGAGATCTCGTCGTCCGAGAAGCCGGCGACAGCCATCGAAATCCGGTAGGAATCCTCACCGGTACGCTCGATGTTGTAGGGCGGATAGGTCTGGGCGCCGCCATCCGGCTGCGCAAGCGAGTCGAGCATGGTGAAAAGGCGGTCGAAGCCGACGGTCGAACGATAAAGCGGGGAAAAATCAACGTGACGCATAGGGTGTTCTCCTGTTGAGCAACATGGTTTGCGTATGGCCGGTGCGAAACCCTTGAGCGGCGTTTCGGATGGACCAGCGGACCCGACATTGGCGACCGCATCCAACATTTGGGGAGCGGCCGAAAGCATTTCAAGATTTTGTGTTCCGGCGAAATGACAGGTCGGCCTCTGTCTCGATGAACGCCAGATGAACCGGGGCTTCGGCGCCCGTTCAGACTGGCGGCGCTAGAGTACACCCAAGTTCAAGGAACAGGCGGCGCGCCCTACAAGGCGCCGCGACGAGGCCGAACCGGGTGTAACGTCCCTTCCTCCCGGATCGACAGAGGCCGGAAGCACGCCGATGGCGGCTTCCGGCCTTGTTCGTTGCCTCGGCCTGCGCGCGGCCCTGCCCACCTGGAAATCCTTTGCTTTTGGCGCGTTGGCGTCTATCACCATGCCAACGCCTCGCAGGGTCAGGCTCGACACAAAACAACGAAGCCCGAATGACGGACCTCTTCCACGAAATTCCAGGCAACCCGACGCCGGAAAATGCCGCCGGCGGCTTCTTCACCACGCGCGACGGCAAGAAGATCCGCTATGGCCTCTTCCCCGCTACGGGCCGCCCGATGAGGGGCACCGTAGTGGTCCTGACCGGCCGCAACGAATGTATCGAGAAATATTTCGAGACCATCCGCGACCTCGCCGAACGGGGCCTCGGCGTCGCCACTCTCGACTGGCGCGGCCAGGGCGGCTCCGACCGCATGATCCGTGACCGACAGCGCGGCTATGTCCGCAGTTTCCGCGACTACACCAGCGATCTCGAGCAGTTCTTCGAGGAGATCGTGCTGCCCGATTGCCGTGGGCCATACTACATACTGGCCCACTCCGCGGGGGCGGTCATTGCGCTGCTTGCCGCGCCATCGATGGTGAACCGGGTCCGGCGCATGGTGCTGATCGCGCCATTCCTCACCTTGCCGGATCTTCCTGTCTCCATAACCACCGTGCGCCGTGTCTGCTCATTCTTCTGCTACCTCGGGCTAGGGCGGCTCTACGCCGCATGGGGGCCGCGAAAGAGGCTGCCGCCACCCTTCGCCACCAACAAGGTGACCACCGACCCGGTGCGGTTCGCACGCAATACGCAGATATATAAAACCTACCCGCAGCTGGCGCTTGGCGGCCCAACGATCCGGTGGCTGAGGGCGGCCGCCCAAGCAGCCGAAGCCGTCAGCGATCCCGATTACATGGCTAGGATCAAGATTCCCCTGCTGATGATCGCCGCCGGGACCGACCAGGTCGTTTCGACCAAGGCCGTGGAGGCCTATGCAAGGCATTTGCGTCTCGGCTCGCTGCTGATGATCGACGGCGCACGCCACGAAATCCTGCAGGAAGCCGACATCTATCGCGAGCCCTTCCTGGCCGCCTTCGATGCCTTCATTCCCGGAACCGACGACGCGGCCTGAACATCATTCCTGGCCCGCGACCACCCGTTGCCATCCGTCTATCGGATGCGTGTTCTCCGCGACCAGATGGCACTTCTGTCTGGTCGCCTTTTGGCACGCGGCAAGAGCCTGTTTGCGCGCCTCGTCGAGGGAACGCGCACCATAGTGCCAATAGATGCCCCTGGCTTTCTCCGGCATCGCCATGGCTTTTTCGGCATCATTTTTCAGGTAGAGTTCGGCACTGGCCCGATCTGCCGGCCCAAGCCTGGAGAGGATGGGCATCAGCGCCGCGTCATCCATCGCCGGAAGACGGTTCCGTCGCAGGAACGCGTCGATTCCTGGCGTCATCAGCGGACTGGCCTTCTGCTTGAAAAGCGTGTGCCCATCCGTGCCGAACGGCGGTAGCGCGATGAAATCAGCCTGCCCGCCCCGGGAGCGGTAAGCTGCCACCATCCGCCTGGCGAGGCCTGGCCCGAAATACGGATCGTTCGCGGCGTAGAACCAGAGGGTGGGCGTGGGGTTGTCTTTGCCGAAACGCGCCATGTTTCGCATGAGGTCCGCCTCGAACAAGGCGCAGCCGGGGGTGGGGACGCCCACTCTGTCATAGTGATAGACCCCGCCGGAAATGTTGATGGCCGCCGTCAATGGCCGATCCGGGCGCGCCGACAGATCCAGGATGGACGCGCCGCCAATCGACACGCCCACGCCCAGCACGACGGATGGATCAACGTCGGGTCGTTTTTGAAGCGCTCTCAACGCTGCCGCCAACTCGTTCCCGTGCGCATCGAGAAACATGGCGACTTTGGGGGCCGAGCAGGTCCCGGCCCGGTTCATGAATTTTCCGCTGGAGTTACCGTAACCCGGCCACACGACCGACGCGGCAAGCCAGCCGCGATGCGCGAAGTCATGCGCCATATGCGCCAGCCATTCGGGATGCATTGCCGACGGAGATGCCGCCGCCGAACCATTGACGATCAGCGCAATCGGAAACTTGTTCCCGACCACGGGGCGCACAACCAGCGTTTCGAGCTTCTCGTCATGAGACCCGACGCGAACCGACAACAAAAGCTTCTCCTCGCGGACCTCGGTGTCGGCAAAACCGGGTCTCGCGAAAAGCACGAGTCCGAAGGAGAGCAGAAGAACGAGCCGGCTCAAGCGCATGACATCACTCGTACGGGCGGAATTCCCTATCGTTGACCAACTTGCCCGCCACCCGCGACCAATTCTGAAGTCCGACCATGGCATTGCCGTCGGATGACGCTATGACAGGTGACGTCCATCGCAGGCCTGGGCTCAGGTGGAAACCCAGCAGGATTCCGCTTCAGCCGCGCAGAGCCGCCATCGCCGCGGCGTGAAGCTCAGGTGTCGCCGCGGCCACGACGTCGCCGCCGTTCTCCGCTGGTCCGCCATCGAAGGTGGTGACGACGCCGCCGGCCTTTTCGATGATCGGGATCAGCGCGACGATGTCGTAGGGCTTCAGCCCGGGATCGGCGACGATGTCGACGCTTCCGGCGGCGACCATGGCGAAGGCATAGCAATCCGTGCCGTAGCGGGCGAGTTGCACCTGCTTTTCGAACGCATCGTAGCGCTTGCGCGCCTCGCCCTTGAACAGCGCCGGCGTGGTGGTGAACAGTGTCGCCTCGGCGAGCTTCGTGGTCTTGCGGGTCGATAGCTTTCGCGGTCCGCCCGGCCCCTCATAGTGGGAGCCGGAGGCGTTGGCGTAGAAGAGCTCGCCGGTGAACGGCTGCGACATCATGCCGGCAACCGCATCGCCGTCGACCGTCAGCCCGACCAGCGTTCCCCACACCGGCAGGCCGGAGATGAAGGCACGCGTGCCATCGATCGGATCGATCACCCAGACATGCCGGCTGTTGATGTTCTCGCTGCCATGTTCCTCACCGAGAATGCCATGGTCGGGATACTCAGCCGATATCAGCGCGCGGATGACCCGCTCGGCCTCGCGATCGGCTTCGGTCACCGGGTCGAAACTGCCCTTTTCCTTGTTGGCCACCGCGCCTTGGCTGCGGAAGCGCGGCAAGGTCTCGGCCGCCGCTGCTTGCGCGATGCGCCGCATGAAATCGATGCTGATATCCAACTGATTCTCCCGCGTTGCGGCATGCCCGAACCCTCGTTTGCCGCTAGTTTTCAGCCAAGACAAGGGGATCCGGAGACTTTTATGGACCTGCGGGCGTTGCACAAATGTCACGCCAGCGTCATTAACGCGCAATTTCCACATAAGAGTGAATTAAAAAGGCCTGGAGCTCGCTTGACATTTGTGCAGCGCACAATACCCTCATCCTCGGACAGGTTTTCCTGTCCATGCCCTCCTTGGGCGTTTCCTCCCTAGACTTCGACCGTATCGTGAAAACGATGCGGTCTTTTTTTACGGCGTTGCATCGAGAATATCGATATCACTCTGCGGCCAGCGGCAGGTCGACAAAACAGTGATCGGGCATCGCCATCAGATCGGCACAGAAACGTGTCAGATCATCGGCGAGCGCATCAAAACCAGCCGATTTCTGGAATGTCCGCTCATTCATGTAGAGCCCCCGATTGACCTCGATCTGCAACGCATGGAGATGGCGCGCGGGGCGGCCGTAATGCTCGGTGATGAAGCCCCCTGCATAGGGTTTGTTGTGGGCAACGGTGTAGCCCATGGCGGTGAGCAGACCGATTGCCATTTCGGTCAATGCCGCCGTGGCCGAGATGCCGAAGCGGTCGCCGATGATGAAGTCCGGCCGCAAGCCGCTGTCGCCGACCCGGATGCTCGCCGGCATCGAGTGGCAGTCGATCAGCACGGCATAGCCGAACCGGGCATGCGTTCTCGTCAGAAGCCGCTTCAGCGTCTCGTGATAGGGCTTGTAGACGGCTTCGATGCGAGCGACGGCCTCCGCCAGCGGCAAGCGGCCTGCATAGATGTCCAGCCCCTCGCCCACCAGCTTGGGCACGGTGCCGAGGCCACCGGCCACGCGTGCCGAGCGGATATTGCAGAAGGACGGCACCGGTTCGGCGAACATGCGCGGATCGAGTTCCCAGGGCTCGCGATTGACGTCGAGATAGGCGCGCGGAAAATGCGCCGCCAGCATCGGCGCGCCGAGCGCGACGGCGCCGCCGAACAATTCGTCGACATAGCAGTCCTCGGAGCGGCGGATGGCGTTGCGGTCCAGCCTTGCCATGGCCAGGAACCGCTCCGGATAGTAGCGGCCGCTATGCGGTGAATTGAAGAGGAATGGAACGCGCTGTTCGGCGCCCGATCGGACTTCGAAGGGGGCAACGACCGAAAAATCCTCGGCTGCCATGTTCACTTTGAACGAACCCCAAAACACCAGTGCATCATCCCTTGAAAGTGCCACCTTGACGGCCGCATGTCCAGCTTTTCGGCACGTGGATTGCCTGGAGACCGGCCTGTCCATCCGGCCGGCGAATTGTGCTCCGGCGCTTTCAATCCATGCACCGTGCATTCCGGCAATACGCTGGGAATTTCAGGCTGATATCCCAGCCAAATGTGGATAGCCCGCCTCGGCGTTCACTTGATGTTTACCGTCACCGCCTCATATACAGGATGGTTAACGGGCTGGCCCAACGGCAGTCTCGGGCGGGTGATTCGGACGGGATATGATGGCACGCATTCTTCTGGCGGAAGACGACGACGATATGCGTCGGTTCCTCGTCAAGGCGCTGGAGCGCGCTGGTTACCAGGTCAGCGATTTCGACAATGGCGCCAGCGCCTATGAGCGGTTGCGCGAGGAGCCTTTCTCGCTGCTGCTGACCGATATCGTCATGCCGGAAATGGACGGCATCGAACTGGCGCGCCGGGCCACGGAAATCGATCCCGACCTCAAGGTCATGTTCATCACCGGTTTCGCCGCCGTTGCGCTGAACCCGGATTCCAAGGCGCCGAAAGACGCCAAGGTGCTGTCGAAGCCGTTCCACCTGCGCGATCTCGTCAACGAGGTCGAGAAGATGCTGCACGCCGCCTGATGCACTTCCGGCCACCTTCCGGGTGGTCATCCACAATGCTGTGGCATGCGTCTTTCTTTCGCTTTTCCGGCTATTGACGCGCTGGTTCAAAAATGGTGTATGCGCGACGTCGGATGGGCGTGTAGCTCAGCGGGAGAGCACTGCATTGACATTGCAGGGGTCACAGGTTCAATCCCTGTCACGCCCACCATCCAGACCCTCCTTACCGGTAAGCATCAACTTAAAACGGCCTCAGTTGTCGAAGCTTCCATATGGTCCTGGCCAGAAAGCCGGTCTCGGGTTTTCTGCCCAACCTTATCCAGCGTTTGATTTTCCTGAACATCGGGTTTGCTGGCTGAGCTTCCACCAACCGCGCCGCCATCTCGTGCGCCTGCCTGGGCTCTCCCGATTCGCGAAGAAGATAGGCTGAACATGCCATGGCGTGGCAGTGGCCGGCTTGCGCCGCGGCGAAGAAAAGTCCGAGGTTCCTCGACATGGCGTTCTTTCCGTCCCAAACCACCTCGGCGAGAACCCGCATCGCCGGCAAGGGGATCTTGGCGCGCGCCTGAAACTGCCTGCTCATCAGCGATTTCAGCACGGCTTCACCTGAGGGAAAATCGCCCTCGCGAAAATAGGCGGCCACGATTTTCAGCACATAGATATCGTTCTCCGGATCGAGTGCGAGCGCGCGCTCCAGGATTTCCCTTGTTTGCGCAAGGCTGATTTTGTCCTCCAGGTTCAGGAAAGCGGATTGATAGCCGAAGGCGGCCTCGAGCGGATGATAGTCGCGCTCGTGGGCTTTCAATTCCTCAAGGACAATCTCCGCCGCCCTGGCCTTGCTGAACAGCGCGTCGGAATTCAGGCAAGGAATATCGCCCATGATGGATGCCACGGTCGCAAAGATGCTGCTTCCCGCATGGATCTGCTGGCAACGCGCCATCACCGCCATTTCAAAGAAATCCCTAAGCGTCCGATCCTCGAATTCGCCGACCCCCAAATCGCTGATCAGCAAGGCGCCGGTTCGCGACCTCAGATACTCCAGGGTTTCGCGGTCCTGGCCAATGAGCAGGGTGTTCAAACCCCTGGCCGAAAGCTCCGAGACGATTGCCTTGGCAAGAGTGGATGGGATCACCTTGCCAGCAAAAATCAATCCCGTCCGATAGCTGCCATGAACGATATCGCCGCTGCGAAGATGCAGCGCTGCCATCGGGCCGGGGAATCGCACCCCGCCAGCGGCGTTGATCGCGTCAGTCACGTTGCTTGAGAAACCAAAACCGCGCAGCGCCTCGGAGCGGCGAACCGTTTTCGCCCCATCCGCGCGAAATGATTTCAGGACGTCGAAATCGTCGCAGATCCAGCCTTCGAGATTCCTCTGTCGCGCGGTCGTCTCCAGACTGCGCGGCGTGAAAATCGTCTGGCCGAGAACGCCGAAACGCGAGGCGTCAACCCTTTCGCCCAGCCAATACTGCTCGATGAAGGCGTCGGAAAATATCTTCCTGACCACATCGACGATGTGAAACGTGTTGTCCTGGATGGCCCCTTCGCTCCATGTGAAGCCGAAACGGCATCCGAGCCCGTCGGCCAGCGATTTTGCATTAGCCATCGCCAGCAGGCGGCCACCCAATCCGTCGGTTCTGGTCGCGGCAATCAGCATTGGCTGGTCTCAAGCCGCCCCGAGGCGGACATCCCCTTTTTCAATGCGCTGGAGAAACCAGGCATGGGTTTGGTACCAAACGTCAGGCTTTCACCACTAGATCTGGTCCCTTCCGACCGCAAGGCGCGCCTAAAGCCACGGGCTGACGAACGGCCTGATTTCCCGCCAAGTTCGTTTAACGCCAGCTTTCGGCATATTCTGATGAATGTAGCTCTCGGATCTATGCGTAAGCCGCTTCAGGCCGTGATTGCGCATATAGGCATCGAAGCGCTTTTCGAATGGCTCGTCAGCGTAGGCTGGATACCGCTCCGACGCCTGGTTCGTCTCTCCGTAGACCGGGGCGCGAAATACAGACATCTTTCCCAAGAAGCATTGGTCGGAGAAACCGTAGCCGACGAAGAAATCGTCAATCTGCCCCTGGCTTTCCTTCTTCGCCTCCCTGAATCGATCGTTCCAACAGGGATTTGCGACAACAAGATCGGCGCTGCTTTCCATCAACGCCAGGGCGGGAACGATCCAGTGGTGGCGGCGCTTGGGAAACGAGTCGCCCATGTAGTAGAGCAGATAGGCGGCGCTGCTGGCGTAAATCGCGACGAGCTCACTGATCGAGTAGAGATAGCCGCGACCGAAGGACGCTTTGTCGATCTGGAAGAACTCCAACACGGCTGCCGCATGGTCTTCCGCAAAGAGATATTCGTCGATGTCGCCGCGATCGATCGCTGCCTTTGCGGCTGTTTCGACAACGCCGCGCTCCTTGACGTTGTTGATGATGAGGCGGCGGTTTGAAAAAGGGTAAGAGCAGCGCTCAACGATAGTGCGCAGGTACTTTTCCCCCAGCACCATCCGCCAGTCATTTTCATAGCAGTTCGTCGTGAAGTCTACAGTGAGGGCCATCTGACACATTTTCTAAAGCGCGTTTTCTCAGTGGTGGGACGAACGAATGCGCATGAGTTACCGGCGAGACTCATGACCACGGCCCGCGCAGTCCGCCAAGGCGCCATCTTGCCTTCGCCAGCCGACCGGATTCCGGCCTCTTGCCCATTGCCACCCGCCGTCTGATTTTCCTGAAGATCGGATTTCCAGGGTCCATCTTCACCAGCCTTGCTGCCATCTCCACCGCCGATGTCCTGTCATCGAACACTTCGACGAGGATATAGGCCGAGCAGGCCATCGCGTAGGGGTGGCCGGCTCTCGCGGCGGCGAGGAAAACGTCGAAGTCGTTTGCCATCGCCCGGTAGCCGCCGAGCCGGGTGGTCAGCATGTCCATCATTGGCAATGGAATACGGGAGCGTCGTCGTGACTGACCTATCATCAGCGATTTCAGGATCGCCTCGCCAGCGACATAATCCCCATCGCGAAAACAAGCCGCGGCCATTTTCAACTCATAGCCGTCGTTTTCCGGATCGAGCGCCTGAGCCTTTCCCAGAAGCTCCCGGGCCCGCGCCGGACTGATCTCGTCCTCCAGCGACTGAAAGGCCCAGCGATAGCCAAAAGCCGCCTCAAGCCGATGGTAATCGGACTGGTGCGCCTGCAATTCGTCCGTGATGATTTCCGCCGCGCGGGACCTGCTGAACAAGGCGCTGGTGCCGAGGCAAGGTTTGTCGCCCATCAGCGATGCTATCGTTGCATAGATGCTGCCGCCGGCATGGATCTGTTGACACCTTGCCATCAGCGCCATCTCAAAGAATGCATTCAGGGTCTCCTCCCTGAATTCGCCGGCCCCGAAATCGTTGGTACGCAACGCCCCGGTCTCGGCCTTGAGATAGTCGAGCGTGGCATGATCCTGGCCGACCAGCAGCGTTGTCAGCCCCCTTGATGAAAGCTCCGTTATGATCGCCTTGGCCAGGACCGAGGGGATCACCTTTTCGGCGAAAACCAGTCTTCTGCGATTTTGGCCGTAGACGATGTCGCCACTGCGAAGATGCAATGCCGCCATCGGACCGGGAAAGCGGCATTTGCCAGCCGCATCCAGCGCCCTTTCTATGGCTGGCGAGAAACCGAAAGCCCGCAGCGTTTCGGATCGTGCGACCGGTTCAGCATTGTCGTCGTGGAAAAAATCGAGGGCATCGAAGTCGTCGCAGATCCAGCCGCGCAACCGTCCCTGCCTTGCCACGGCGCCAAGGTCCGACGGCGTGAATTGCTTGCCGCCAAGAACGCCGAAACCGGACCTGCTGATCTTCTCGCCCAGCCAATGCTTCTCGATGAAGTCGGCGCTGAATATCTTCCCGACCACGTCGACGGTATGGGACCCCTCGTCGAGTATTGTCCTGCTGTTCCAGGTGAAGCCGAAACGATAGCCGAGTCTGTCGGCCAGCGCCTTTGCGTTCGCCATCGCCAGCAGGCGGCCGCCGAGCCCGTCCTTCCTGTTAGTGACGATCAACATCTTTCGTCACGCGGCCCCGAGCCGGACATCCCCTTCTTCGATGTGCTGGAGAAACCAGGCATAGGTCTCCTCCAAACCACCGCGAAGCGTGTAGCGCGGGCGCCAACCGGTCGCAAACAGCCTGGACACGTCCATCAGCTTGCGCGGCGTGCCATCGGGCTTCGTCGGGTCGAACGTGACCTCGACGTCGGCGCCGACCACGGATGCAACCGTGCGGGCGAGTTCGGCAATGGTGATATCCTCACCCGAGCCGACATTGACGTGGCTGTCACCCGCATAGTTCTTCAACAGCCAGACCAGGGCATCGGCGGCATCGTCGACATGCAGGAACTCGCGCATCGGTTTGCCCGATCCCCAGACAGCCAGCGACTTGTCGCCCCGGCGTTTGGCCTCATGCGCCTTGCGCATCAGGGCGGGCACGACATGGCTGGAATCGAGATCGAAATTGTCGCCGGGGCCGTAGAGATTGGTCGGCATCGCCGAAATATAGTCGACGCCGTACTGGCGGCGGTAGGCCTGGCACAGTTTCAGACCGGCAATCTTGGCGACCGCGTACCATTCGTTGGTGGGTTCGAGCGGGCCAGTCAGCAGCGCGTCCTCGGGAATCGGCTGGGGCGCGAATTTCGGATAGATGCAGGACGAGCCGAGAAACAGCAGCTTCCGTACATCGCTGCGGAAAGCGCTTTCGATGACATTGGTCTGCATGACCAGATTGTCCTGGAGAAAGTCGACCGGAAACCTGTCGTTTGCCAGGATGCCGCCGACCTTGGCCGCCGCCATCACCACCGCGTCCGGGCGGCGCGCCGCCATGAAACGGCGCACGCCGGCCTGATCCATGAGATCAAGCTCCGCACGCGATGCGGTCAGGACCTCGCAATCCTCGTCCGCGAGCCTGCGCACAACGGCCGAGCCGACCATGCCGCGATGACCTGCCACGAAAACACGCTTGCCGCGAAGCTCGAATGTATCGTCCATGAGCACCTCTTATACGAAACGGCCGCTATGCCATTTGCCGCCGGCGGCGCGCGCCAGATCGGCCTGCACCATTTCCGCGACCAGTTCCCTGAAGCCGACCGTATGCGTCCAGCCCAGCCTGGCCTTGGCCTTGGATGCATCGCCCAGAAGCAGGTCAACCTCGGTCGGCCGGAAATAGCGCGGGTCGATGCGCACCAGCGCGGCGCCCGAATCGGCGTCGACGCCAACCTCGTCCACGCCTTGTCCTTGCCAGCGAATGGTCCGCCCGGTCTGGGCAAAAGCCAGTTCGACAAATTCGCGCACGGAATGTGTCTCGCCTGTCGCCAGCACGAAATCGTCGGGCACGTCGTGCTGGAGGATGCGCCACATGCCCTCGACATAGTCGCGCGCATGGCCCCAGTCGCGCCTGGCGTCGATGTTGCCGAGATAGAGCGTCTCCTGCAGCCCGCGATCGATCGCGGCGACCGCCCTGGTGATCTTGCGGGTGACGAAGGTTTCGCCGCGCGTCGGGCTCTCATGGTTGAACAGGATGCCATTGGCGGCAAACATGCCGTAGGCCTCGCGATAATTCACCGTGATCCAATAGGCGTAGAGTTTTGCCGCAGCATAGGGCGAGCGCGGATGGAAGGGCGTGGTCTCGCTCTGCGGCACCTGCTGGGCCTTGCCGTAAAGTTCCGATGTCGACGCCTGATAGAAGCGCACTGATTTTTCCAGGCGAAGAATCCGGATGGCCTCCAGCAGCCTGAGCGTCCCCAGAGCATCGGAATTGCCCGTATATTCTGGCGTTTCGAAGCTTACCTGAACGTGGCTCTGGGCGCCCAGATTGTAGATTTCGCTGGGGCGCGTCTCCTGCACCAGGCGGATCAGATTGGTGGCATCCGTCAGGTCGCCATAATGCAGGAAGAAGCGAGTGTCGCGTTCATGCGGATCGACATAGATGTCGTCGACACGCTCGGTGTTGAAGGACGAAGAGCGACGCTTGATGCCATGGACGACATAGCCATTCTGCAGCAACAATTGTGCCAGATAGGCCCCGTCCTGGCCGGTCACACCGGTTATAAGCGCCACTTTATCGGTCATTGCCGAGCTTCACTCCACATTGGGTGCGTACCCAATACAGATTTGACCCGGCAAGGCAACGCGTTGCAGCGTCGCCGCACTGGCGGTCAGACGCCCGCCACCGCATAGAGGTTTTTCATCCTGGCCACCGCCAAATCCGGATCGGCCAGCAGGCCAGCCCTGTCCGCAAGCCGGAAGATATCGGCATAGTGGCGGATGCCGCGCGCTGATTGCATGCCGCCGATCATCGAAAAATGGTGCTGGTGGCCGTTCAGCCACGCCATGAAAACGATGCCGGCCTTGTAATATTCCGTCGGCGCCTCGAAGATCTTGCGCGACAGCGGCACCGTCGGCGCCATCAGCGCGTCATAGCCGGCGCGGTCACCCGCGGCCAGTTTCACCAAGGCCGCATTGGCGACCGGCGCGATGGCGTCGAAAATGCCAAGCAGGGCGTGCGAGTGTTTGCGCCCATCGCCGGCGATCAGTTCGGGATAGTTGAAATCGTCGCCGGTGAACATGACGACGCCTTCGGGCAGCCTGTTTCGCAGCGCGATCTCCTTGCCGGCATCGAGCAGCGAGATTTTTATGCCTTCGACCTTGACGGCATGGCGCTCGATGATCGCGACGACGGTGTCGAGCGCGGCGTCGAAATCATGCGAGCCCCAGTATCCCTTCAATGCCGGATCGAACATGTCGCCCAGCCAGTGCAGGATCACCTTGCCGGAAGCCTGGGACAGGATGCGGTCATAGACACGGGCGTAATCATCGGGGCCTTTGGCCACGGCCGCCAGCGCGCGGCTGGCCATCATGATCGCCTTGCCGCCCTGCCCTTCGATGAAAGCGAACTGCTCCTCATAGGCGGCGATCACGTCGTCGATCGACCTGGCGGCGCTCACCGCCAGATGATCCGTTCCGGCGCCTGAGGCAAGATCGGCACCCTCGACGGTTCGCGCCTCGGCGATCGAGCGCCGGATCAACTCCTTGGCGCTTGCCCAGTCGAAACCCATGCCGCGCTGCGAGGTGTCCATCGCCTCGGCGATGCGGAAGCCGAGCCGCCACAGATGGTGGCGAAATTCCATCGTCTTGCCCCAGTCGACAACCGGTCGCGACCACGGATCGGTCATCGCCAGCGGATCGGCGACGACATGGGCCGCGGCATAGGCGAGGCGCGAAAACCGCCCGCCGATGACAGGCTGCACCGGCTGGCCGACGAGTTGATACCGGGCGCTGCGGCCACCCTCTTCTGGCAAGGTAATATCCATCGATCTCTCCCTTCCCGGCGCCTATAAATGGAACGTTCCAATAAATCAAGAACCTTTATGATTGCAAGCCCCACTCACGCGTAATGCTGCAATGCAATACGCAACCCCTTGACGTGGGCCATGTCCAGCCAATATCGATCGATTATTCGGATTCAGAAAAAATCTCGATTGACTCGAATACCGGACGGCGTTTAGAACGTTCCAATTATTCAACAAGAAAATACGGGAGGATGCATCTGGATGGCCAGCCGGGCCAAGGCGACGATACTCGACATTGCCCGCGAAGCCGGCGTGTCCAAGTCGACGGTGTCGCTGGTGCTGCAGGGCAGCGGGCTGATCCGGCCTGAAACCGCGAGCAAGGTCCGCAAGGCGATCGAGGATGTCGGTTATGTCTACAACCGCGGCGCCGCCAATCTGCGCAAGGCTCATTCCAATGTCATCGGCATGGTCATCAACGATCTCACCAATCCTTTTTTCGCCGAACTGGCTGTCGGCATGGAGCGTGTCTTCCAGTCGGCCGGCATCGTCCCCTTCATCGCCAACACGGCGGAGAATCCGGTTCGGCAGGAAGAAGTGCTGAAATCGCTGATGGAACAGGGTGTCGCCGGCCTCATCGTCTCGCCGGCGCGCGGCACGACGCCGGGCGCCTTCCGGAAGCTGGAGATGGCGGGTGTCCCCGTCGTCTTCGCCATGCGCCGCCTGCCGGAAAGCCGTATCCCGGTGATCGCGCCGGACAATCATCGCGGCGCCTACCTTGCCGCCGCCCATCTGATCGGCAAGGGCCATCGCCGGCTGGCCTTCTTCGGCGGCTCATCCGATCTGGTCGTCTATCACGAAAGGCTGGGCGGCTTTCGCGAAGCCTGCGAGACCTTGGGTATCGCGGCAGGTGACACGCTTGTCGTCGAAGGTGAGACCAGCCGACGGGGCGGCATCGCCTGCCTGGAAACGGCGTTGTCGGTGACCGAGCCGCCAACCGCGGCCCTGTGCTTCAACGACGCTGTCGCCTTCGGCGTCATGCTGGCGTTGCGCAAGCGCGGACTTGAGCCCGGCGCGGATTTCGCGGTCGTCGGCTTCGACGACGTGGTCGAGGCCGAACATTACATGCCGGCGCTGACCAGCGTCTCGGTGGATACGGCGGGCCTCGGCGAACGCGCCGCCCATGTCATGCTGAAGATGATTCAATCCCGCACCACGCGCGCCGAGGACCATATCGGCGCGGTCAACCTAGTGGTCAGGGAAAGCTGCGGCCCCAATCGGCCTGCGGGAATGGGGAATGCGGCATGACCGTGAGATGGGGCCTGATCGGCGCGAGCACGATCGCAAGACAGTTCATGATCGACGCCATCCGCGCGCAAGCCGACGGCGAGATTTCGGCCGTGATGAGCTCCAGCCCGGAACGCGCCACGGCCTACGCCAGGGAGAACGGCATTCCGCTCGCCGTCTCGACACTGGACGGGCTGATCGGCACGGATATCGACGCCGTCTACATTTCGACCACCAACGAATTGCATCTCGAACAGGCGCTCGCCGCGATCAAGGCGGGAAAGCATGTGCTGTGCGAAAAGCCGCTGGCACTGACCGGCGCCGATGCGCGCAAGATGGTCGCTGCCGCCAAGGCAGCCGGCGTCGTGCTCGGCACCAACCACCATCTGCGCAATGCCGGCGCGCACCGCGCCATGCGCGAGGCGATCGCCGTAGGCCGGATCGGCAAGCCGATCGCAGCGCGCGTGTTCCATTCCGTCTATCTGCCAGAAAACCTGCAGGGCTGGCGCATCACCAGGCCCGAAGCCGGCGGCGGCGTGGTGCTCGACATCACCGTGCATGATGCCGACACGCTGCGCTTCGTGCTCGGCGACGATCCCGTCGAGATTTCGGCGTTTGCGCAAACGGCCGGCATGGCCGGCGGCGGACTGGAGGACGGCGCCATGTGCATCTGGCGCTTCAAATCGGGCGTCATCGCCCAGTCGCATGAGGGCTTCACCACCAAATTCGCCGATACCGGCTTCGAGGTGCATGGCTCGGAAGGATCGCTGATCGCCAAAAATGTGATGACGCAGAAGCCGGTCGGTTCCGTGACCTTGCGCACCGCGAAAGGCGAAGAGGAACTGAGCTTCGATCGCGAGGACCTCTATGCACGCTCGCTGCGACAGTTCCATGCCGCCATCCGCGGCGAGGGTCAGCCTTCCGCCACGGGCGAGGATGGCGTCTGGTCCCTCACAGCAGCCGAGGCGGCATTGCAATCGGCGAGGACCGGCAAGACCGTCGAGATCAATCCGAAACTGGAGAGCGCAGCTTGAGCAAGGTCGTCTCCGCCACTGACGCAGCAGGCCTGATCAAGGACGGCATGGTCGTTTCCGTGTCCTCGTCCAGCGGCCTCGGCTGCCCGGACGCGGTTCTCGCCGCCATCGGCGAGCGCTTCGACGCGGAAGGTCATCCGAAGAACATCACCACGCTGCATCCGATCGCCGCAGGCGACATGTACGGCATCAAGGGCATCGATCATCTCGCCAAGCCCGGCCTGTTGAAGCGCACGCTGTGCGGCTCCTATCCGTCAGGCCCCTCCTCCGCCGAGCCGCCACAGATCTGGAAAATGATCGGCGACAATTCCGTGGCCGCCTACAATGTGCCGTCGGGCATCCTGTTCGACATGCACCGCGAGGCCGCCGCCAAGCGGCCGGGCGTGCTGACCAAGGTCGGCCTCGACACCTTCGCCGACCCGCGCCACCAGGGCTGCGCCATGAACGCCGCCGCCAGCGATCCCATCGTTTCCGTGCAGCAGTTCGACGGCGAGGAATGGCTCTATTTCCGCTCGATCGTGCCTGATGTCTCGATCATCCGGGCGACCACGGCCGACGAGCGCGGCAACCTGACCTATGAGCATGAGGGCGCCTATCTCGGCGGTCTCGAACAGGCGCTGGCCGCCCGCAACAATGGCGGCGTCGTCATCGCGCAGGTGAAGCGTGTCGTCGAGAACGGCACGCTGAAGCCGCACGACGTGCGCGTGCCCGGCGTTCTGGTCGACCATATCGTCGTCGCGCCCGACCAGTTGCAGACGACGCTGACGCCTTATGATCCGGCGATCTCGGGCGAGATCTTCCGGCCGCTGTCGAGCTTCCGCAACGCCGAGATGAACGTCCAGAAGGTCATCGCGCGCCGCGTCGCCATGGAGCTTCGCCAGGGCATGGCGGTCAATATCGGCTTCGGCATCTCCGCCAATGTGCCGCGCATCCTCCTGGAGGAAGGCCAGCACGGCAAGGTGACCTGGGTGATCGAACAGGGCGCCGTCGGCGGCGTGCCACTGCTCGACTTCAAATTCGGCTGCGCCTCGAATGCCGAGGCGATCATGCCCTCACCGCACCAGTTCATCTACTTCCAGGCCGGTGGCTTCGACGCCTCGCTCCTGTCCTTCCTGCAGATCGACCGCCACGGCTCGGTCAATGTGTCAAAGCTTTCGGCGCGGCCGCATGTCACCGCCGGCGCTGGCGGCTTCGTCGACATCACCGCGCGCGCCAAAAAAATCGTGTTCTCCGGCTTCTTCAATGCCGGCGCCAAGCTTTCACTGGCCAATGGCGGCATCCGCATCGACCAGGAGGGCAAGGTCAAGAAGGTGGTCGCCGAGGTCGAGCACATCTCTTTCTCGGGCAAGCGCGCGGTCGCTCAGGGCCAGGACATCACCTACATCACCGAGCGCTGCGTCATGAAGCTGACGGCAGAAGGTCTGCTGGTCACCGAACTCGCACCCGGTATCGATCTACAGCGCGATGTGCTGGCACAGTCGGAGATTCCGCTCGGCGTCGCCAAGGACCTCAAGACCACACCGGAAGCGCTCTATCGCGATGAGCTGATCGGCCTGTCGCTCAACAGCGGCGCCTCGCTTGGAGGCGCGCATGGCTGAGCGTCCCGTCACCTTCGAGATTGACGGCGCCATCGGCATCGTCACTTTGCGCCGGCCGGAAAAGTTCAACGCACTGGACATCCCGATGCTGCGCGCGCTGGAAACAGCGCTCGACGAGGCTGAGATGACGGAAGGCGTGCGCGTCGTGCTGCTCCGCGGCGAAGGCAAGGGCTTTTGCGCGGGCGGCGATGTCGAGGCCTGGGCGCAGATGAGTGCCGCCGATTTCCAGGTGCAATGGGTGCGCTACGGCCACCGTGTCTTCGACCGGCTGGCGCGGCTGCGGCAACCGACCATCGCCGTGCTGTCCGGCCATGCGCTGGGCGGCGGACTGGAACTGGCGGTCGCCTGTGATTTCCGCGTCGCCGAGGCACACATCAAATTGGGCTTCCCGGAAACCTCGATCGGTGTCGTGCCCGGCTGGTCCGGCACCCAGCGCGCGGTGCGCCGCTTCGGCGCACAGACGGTGCGGCGCATAGCGCTGGGTGGCGAGATTTTTGTCGCCCCCGAAGCGCTGGCCCTGGGCGTCGTCGACCGGGTGGTCGAAACCGGCAAGGCGCTGACCGAAGCCAAAGGCTGGGCCGAAAAAATCGCCGAGCGCGGCCCGCTGGCGACGGAAGCCGCCAAGCTGATGATCGCGGTCGCGGAAGGCGAGGAAAGTGCCGCCGCGACGGAAGCGCTGGCCAGCGGCTTCATCGCCCTGACCGGCGACCTCAAGGCCGGCGTCGGTGCTTTCAAGACCAAACAGAAACCAGCATTTTCACGATCCTGATGCATGACGCCCAAAAGTGAGAATCGGTTTTGGGATAACGACACGCATAAAAAATAACGAAAAGAACAAACCTGATGAACATGCCCCTCAAGATCGCCATGCCCGCCGAGGCATCCGCGGCGCCAAAAACCTACCGGCTGCTGATCGACGGCAAGCATGTCGATGCCCGCGATGGCCGCACGCTGGAACGCAAGAGCCCCGGCCACGGCTTCACCGTCTCGCATTATGCGCAGGCCGGCGAGGCCGAAGTGGAAGCGGCGGTTAAGGCCGCGCACAAGGCGTTCGAGACCGGTCCTTGGCCGCGTATGAAAGCATCCGAGCGCGCCGCGATCCTGCTCAAGGCCGCCGACCTGATCGAGGCCCGGCTGGAAGAGATCGCCCGGCTCGATGCGCTCGAATCCGGCAAGCCGATCGCCCAGGCGCGCGGTGAGATCGGCGGCGCCGTCGACATCTGGCGCTACGCGGCCTCGCTGGCCCGCACGCTGCACGGCGAATCCTACGCCAATCTCGGCGACGCCATGCTGGGCGTGGTGGTGCGCGAGCCGATCGGCGTGGTCTCGATCATCACGCCGTGGAATTTCCCGTTCCTCATCGTCAGCCAGAAACTGCCCTTCGCGCTCGCCGCCGGCTGCACGGCGGTGGTCAAGCCGAGCGAAATGACCTCCGCCTCGACCTTCGTTCTCGGCGACATCCTGATCCAGGCTGGCCTGCCCGCCGGCGTCGTCAACATCCTCGCCGGCCTGGGCGCCGATGTCGGTGCGCCAATGGTCAGCCATCCGCAGGTCGAGATGGTCTCGTTCACCGGCTCGACCCGCGTCGGCAAGATGACCATGGCCTCGGCCGCGCAGTCGTTGAAGAAGGTCTCGATGGAGCTCGGCGGCAAGAACGGCCAGATCGTCTTCCCCGACGCCGACCTCGAGGCCGCCGCCGACGCCGCCGTGTTCGGCGGCTTCTTCAATGCCGGCGAATGCTGCAATGCCGGCAGCCGGCTGATCGTGCATGAGGCGATCGCCGACGACTTCCTCGCCGCTGTAAAGGCGCTCACCGCCAAGGTGACCGTGGGCGATCCGCTCGACGACCGCACCAAGGTCGGCGCGATGATTTCGTCCGACCATCTGGCCAAGGTGACCGATTACGTCACGGCGGCCGCGAGCGAGGGCAGCAGTGTCTGCAGCGGCGGCAAGCAGCTGACCTCGAATGCCGGCCAATATCTCGATCCCACCATCATTCGCGGCGTCACCGAGGACATGGCCATCGCCCGCGAGGAAGTGTTCGGGCCGGTGCTTTCCGTGCTCACCTTTGAATCGATTGAAAAGGCGTTGCACATCGCCAACAACACGCCCTATGGTTTGTCGGCGGGCGTGTGGAGCGCCAGCATCGACACTTGCATGTCGGTGGCGCGAAGTGTGCGTTCGGGAACCGTTTGGGTGAATACGTTCATGGAAGGTTATCCCGAGCTGCCTTTCGGAGGCTACAAGCAGTCCGGTCTCGGACGCGAACTCGGCAAACGCGCCGTCGAGGATTATACCGAGGAAAAGACAATCCAGTTTCATCGCGGCCAGCGCACCGGATGGTGGGTCGGCTGAGTTGGGAAGAACCCGGTGGGCAGCCACCGGTCGTGTAACTGCAACAAGGGAGGAAGTTCATGTTGCGCAAACTGCTTATCGGAACGGCTCTGGCGTCAAGCTTTGCTTTCGCGGCCCACGCCGCGGACGTCAAGGAAGTGCAGATGCTGCATTGGTGGACGTCGGGCGGCGAAGCGGCTGCTCTCAACGTGCTGAAGGGCGACCTGGCAAAGGAAGGCTATGCCTGGAAGGACGTGCCGGTGGCCGGCGGCGGCGGCGACGCCGCCATGACCGCGCTGAAGGCGATGGTCGCGGCCGGCAACTACCCGACCGCCTCGCAGATGCTCGGCTACACCGTGCTCGACTATGCTCAGGCCGGCGTGATGGGCGACCTGACCGAGACGGCGAAGAAGGAAGGCTGGGACAAGTCGGTTCCGGCGGCCCTGCAGAAGTTCTCGGTCTATCAGGGCAAGTGGGTCGCGGCTCCGGTCAACGTTCACTCCGTCAACTGGCTGTGGATCAACAAGGCGGTGATGGACAAGATCGGCGGCACCGAGCCGAAGACCTTCGACGAGTTCGTCGCGCTGCTCGACAAGGCCAAGGCGGCTGGCGTCATCCCGCTGGCACTCGGCGGCCAGAACTGGCAAGAAGCCACCATGTTCGACTCGGTCGTGCTGTCGACAGGCGGACCGGACTTCTACAAGAAGGCGTTCAACGACCTCGACGACGCTTCGCTCAAGTCCGACACGATGAAGAAGTCGTTCGACAACCTGGCCAAGCTGGTCACCTATGTCGACCCGAACTTCTCGGGCCGTGACTGGAACCTGGCCACCGCCATGGTCATCAAGGGCGACGCCCTGGTGCAGGTCATGGGCGACTGGGCCAAGGGCGAGTTCCACGCCGCCAAGAAGACCCCGGGCACGGACTTCCTGTGCTATCGCTTCCCGGGCACCGACGGCTCCGTGATCTACAACTCCGACATGTTCGGCATGTTCAACGTTCCGGACGACCGCAAGGCCGCCCAGGTGGCGCTTGCCACCGCTACGCTGTCGAAGAGCTTCCAGTCGGCCTTCAACGTCGTCAAGGGCTCGGTCCCGGCCCGCACCGACGTGCCGGATACCGACTTCGACGCTTGCGGCAAGAAGGGCATCGCCGACCTGAAGAAGGCCAATGAAGGCGGCACGCTGTTCGGCTCGCTCGCCCAGGGCTATGGCGCGCCTCCGGCGGTCGCCAACGCCTATAAGGACGTCGTCTCGAAGTTCGTCCATGGTCAGATCAAGACCTCGGACGAGGCTGTGACCGAGCTGGTCAAGGCAATCGACGACGCCAAGTAAGCGCCACGTGCCAAAAACGCCTTCCCCGCTCCGGCGGGGAAGGCTCCGATCCGCGAGCCTGGTTGGCCGTGCGTCGACGGGAGGAGCCTCATGAGTACGGTAGCGACAAGCCAGATCAAGCTGACGCCGGAGCACGCCCGCCCGCGCGCCTCGGTGCGCTCGCGCCTGCAGGACGCCCTGCCGAAGATCGTGCTGGCGCCGAGCTTCGCCATCACCATCGTCTTCGTCTACGGCTTCATCCTGTGGACCATCTATCTGTCCTTCACCAATTCCAAGACCTTCCCGTCCTATGTCATCACCGGACCGCGCGCCTATCAGCGGCTGTGGGGCTGGACCTTCGACAGCGACCCGCCATCGAGCTGGTACACGTCGATCGTCAACATGGGCATCTTCGGCTTCCTCTACATTCTGATCTGCCTGGCGCTCGGCCTGTTCCTGGCCATCCTGCTCGACCAGAAGATCCGCGGCGAAGGCGTGTTGCGGCCGATCTACCTCTATCCCATGGCGCTGTCCTTCATCGTCACCGGCGTCGCCTGGAAATGGTTCCTCGATCCCGGTCTAGGCCTCGAACAGACCCTGCATCAGTGGGGCTGGACGAGCTTCCATTTCGACTGGATCAAGAACAAGGATTTCGTCATCTACACAGTGGTGATCGCCGGTGTCTGGCAGGCCTCCGGCTTCATCATGGCGATGTTCCTGGCCGGCCTGCGCGGCATCGACGGCGAGATCATGAAGGCGGCGCAGATCGACGGCGCCACCACCTTCCAGCTCTATCGCCGCATCGTCATCCCGCTGCTGCGGCCGATCTTCCTGTCAGCCTTCATCGTGCTCGCGCACCTCGCCATCAAGTCGTACGATCTGGTGGTCGCACTGACCAGCGGCGGGCCGGGCGGCTCGGCCTGGCTGCCTTCGAACTTCATGTATGAATACACCTTCAAGCGCAACGAGATGGCCGTAGGTTCGGCCAGCGCCGTGATCATGCTGATGACCATCGTCGCCATCATCGTGCCCTATCTCTATTCCGAACTGCGGGAGAAGCCGCGATGAGCGCTGTCGCCACCCCTGCCCGCCAAGCCTCTGGCGGCGTCAACGTCAAGATCGTCAACCGCATCGTCATCTATGGGCTGCTGGCTGTCTTCGCGGTGTTCTACCTGATGCCGCTGTTCGTCATGCTGGTCACCTCGTTCAAGACCATGGACGAGATCCAGAATGGCAACATGCTGGCACTGCCCAAGGCGCCGACCTTCGATCCATGGCTGAAGGCCTGGGGCGAAACCTGTGTCGGCCTCACCTGCGCCGGCATCAAGGGTTACTTCTGGAACTCCATCAAGATGGTGGTTCCGGCCGTGCTGATCTCGACGATGCTCGGCGCGCTCAACGGCTACGTGCTGACCAAGTGGCGTTTTCGCGGCCACACGCTGGTCTTCGGACTGATGCTGTTCGCCTGCTTCATCCCGTTCCAGTCGGTGCTGTTGCCGATGGCAACGATCCTGGGCAGCCTTGGCCGCTTCGGTGTCTCGCTGCAGAATTCGGTCGGAACCAGCTTCGGCCTCGGCAACCCGACGGTCAATCTCGTCTTCGTGCACGTCGTCTACGGCATCGGCTTCACCACGCTGTTCTTCCGAAACTACTACGAGGCGTTTCCGACCGAGCTGGTGAAGGCGGCGCAGGTCGACGGCGCGAGCTTCTTCCAGATCTTCCGGCGCATCATGCTGCCGAACTCGATGCCGATCTTCGTCGTCACCGTGATCTACCAGTTCACCAACATCTGGAACGACTTCCTGTTCGCATCCGCCTACGCCGGCACCGGCGACGCGATGCCGATGACGGTGGCTCTCAACAACGTCGTCAACACCTCGACCGGTGTCGTCGAATACAACGTCAACATGGCTGCGGCGATGATCGCCGCACTCCCCACCCTTCTCGTCTACGTGCTTGCCGGCCGCTACTTCGTGCGCGGTCTCATGGCAGGCGCCGTCAAAGGATAACCCGATGGCTTTTCTGGAAATTGATGGTCTGAGGAAGCGTTTCGGCCAGGTCGAGATCCTCAAGGGGATCGACGTCGAACTGGAAAAGGGCGGCTTCCTGGTGCTGGTCGGTCCGTCCGGTTGCGGCAAGTCGACCTTGCTCAACACCATCGCTGGGCTGGAGACGATCACCTCGGGCGAAATTCGCGTCGACGGACGAGCGATCAATGATCTGCACCCGTCCAAGCGCGACATCGCCATGGTGTTCCAGAGCTACGCGCTTTACCCGAATATGACGGTGGCCGGAAACATCTCCTTCGGCATGGAGATGCGCGGCGTGCCGGCCGCGGAACGCCAGAAGGCGATCGACAAGGTGGCGAAGGTCCTGCAGATCGGCCATCTCCTGCAGCGCAAGCCGAGCCAGCTTTCCGGCGGCCAGCGCCAGCGCGTCGCCATGGGCCGGGCGCTGGTGCGCGACCCCAAACTGTTCCTGTTCGATGAACCGCTGTCCAACCTCGACGCCAAGCTGCGCGTCGACATGCGCATCGAGATCAAGCGCCTGCATGCCACCACCGGCACCACCATCGTCTACGTCACCCATGACCAGATCGAGGCGATGACGCTGGCGACAAAGATCGCGGTCATGCGCGACGGCGAAGTCCAGCAATTCGGCACGCCGGCGGAAATCTACAACAACCCGACCAATCTCTTCGTCGCCGATTTCATGGGTTCGCCGGCGATGAACCTGATCCCGGCGACGATCGGCACCAACGGCAACGCATTGTCCGTTGTGCTGCAGCGCGAGGCGCGCGAGCCGATATCGCTGCCGATGGCCAATGCGCCTGCGGGCCTGTCGGCATTCCACGGCAAGCCGATCATCTTCGGTGTTCGCCCGGAAGCCCTGACCGATCCGGAAGGTGCCGAGCGCAATGCCTCGAACATCGCCACCGCCGACTGCCATATCGAGGTTGTCGAGCCGGCGGGATCCGACACCTTCGCGGTCACCAATCTTGGCGGCAAGGGCGTGGTGGCGCGGCTGCGTGCTGACGCCAACATCCAGCCGGGCACCAATACGCCGCTCGCCTTCAACCTGACCAAGGCGGTGTTCTTCGATCCGGCGACCGAGAGCCGCATTCGCTGACGGCTATGACAAATCCGGATATCGTCATCATCGGCTCCGGCATCGGCGGCGCCACGATCGCCTCCGGCCTTGCCGGGAGTGGCGCCTCGATCCTGATGCTGGAGCGCGGCGAACCCCTGCCGGCAACGCCGCATGCGCGTGACACGCGCTCCATTTTCGTCGACGGCCATTACCGGCCGAAGGAGATGTGGCGTGAGGCCGGCGGCCCCGCCTTCAACCCCGGCAATTACTACTATGTCGGCGGCAATTCGAAATTCTACGGCGCGGTGCTGATCCGCTACCGCAGCCAAGACTTTTCCGCCATGGACCACTTTGGGGGCGTCTCGCCGGCCTGGCCGTTTTCCTATGACGAGTTCGAGCCCTGGTATTCGAAGGCCGAGCAGCTGTTTCGCGTGCGTGGCACGCTGGGCGAGGACCCGACCGAGCCGTTCCACTCGATCCCCTATGCCTTCAAGCCTGTGCCCGACGAGGCGCCGATCGCGCGCGCCCGCGCCGAGCTCAAGGGCCTCGGCCTGCATCCGGCCTCGCTGCCGCTCGGCGTCGACATCGACACCTGGCTGAAGGAGGGCAAGACCGGCTGGGACGCCTTCCCCAACACCGGCCAGGGCAAGATCGACGCGCAAACAGGACCGCTGACAGCGGCACTCAAGGACACCAACATCCGGCTCGAGACCGGCGCTTACGTCGAATATCTCGAAGCGTCGACAGACGGCAAAACCATATCAGCCATCCACTACCGACAGAACGGCGCGTTGAAGAAAGTGGCGCCAAAGCTGGTCATTCTCTCAGCGGGAGCGGTCAATTCCGCCGTCATCCTGCTGCGCTCGCCCTCTTCCGACGGCAAGGGCCTCGCCAACCGCTCCGACCAGGTCGGGCGCAATTTCATGAACCACAATTCCAGCGCCATGCTGGCGATCGATCCACGCCGCAGGAACGATGCCGTCTACCAGAAGACGCTGATGCTGAACGACTACTATCTGTCCGACGGCAAGGGCGGCAAGCCGCTCGGCAACGTCCAGCTTCTGGGCAAGATCGACGGCAACATGCTGAAGGCCAATGTGAAGCTGGCGCCCAAATTCGCGCTCGATTTCATGGCCGGGCACGCCGTCGACTGGTACCTGATGTGCGAGGACCTGCCCGACCCGGAAAGCCGCATCATGGTCGACGGCAAGGACATCGTCATGCAGTGGCGGCGCTCCAACATGCAGTCGCTCGACGGCCTGACCAAGGTGATGCGCGAAAACTTCCGCGCCTGCGGCTATCCGATCGTGCTGTCGCGCCCCTTCGACAAGCGCACGCCCTCGCACCAGTGCGGCACTGTCAGGATGGGCGACGATCCGGCCACCGCGCCGCTCGATCCCTTCTGCCGCTCTTTCGACCAACGGAACCTCTTCGTCGTCGACGGCAGCTTCCTGCCCAATTCGGCCGCCGTGAACCCGGCGCTGTCGATAGCAGCACAGGCGCTGCGGGTTGCCGAGCATATCCGCAAGACGGAGCTGGCAGCATGACCCGCCCCGCAGCCATCATCACCGGCGGCGCGCGCGGTATCGGCCTTGCCTGTGCCCAGACGCTGGCGGAGTCCGGCTACGACATCCTTGTCGCGGACCTTGCCGAGACAGCGGCCGACGACCTTGCCGCTGACATCACCGCGCGTGGCGCCAAATTCGCCTACCACCGTTGCGACATCGCCGATCTCGGCGACCATGCGGCACTTGTCGACGCCGCCATAAGCGCCTTCGGCCGCATCGACTGCCTCGTCAACAATGCCGGCGTCGGAGCTGTCGTGCGCGGCGACCTGCTGGAACTCAAGCCCGAAAATTTCGACCGCACGCTCGGCATCAATCTGCGCGGCACAGTCTTTCTCAGCCAGGCCGTCGCAAAAGCCATGCTGGCGGCGCCCAGCGGCATCGCAAGGTCGATCATCACCATCACCTCGGTCAGTGCCGAGATGGCGTCTCCGGAACGTCCCGACTACTGCATCTCGAAGGCCGGCCTTTCGATGTGGGTGAAGAACCTGGCGCTGCGGCTCGCCCCTGAAAACATCGGCGTGTTCGAGGTCCGGCCGGGCATCATCCGCACCGACATGACGTCGGGTGTATCAGCCAAATACGATGCCTTGATCGACGGCGGGCTGGTGCCAGCAAAGCGCTGGGGTGAGACCGCCGACATCGGCGCCGTGGTGGCGACCCTCGCCGGCGGCAAGCTTGGTTTTTCGACCGGCTCGATCATCAATGTCGACGGCGCGCTGTCGGTGCCCAGACTGTGAACAGGTGACGCCATGACCGACTACATCATCGTGGGTGCCGGCCCGGCCGGTTGCGTGCTGGCCAACCGGCTGAGCGAGGATCCGGCGAATTCCGTGCTGCTGCTGGAAGCCGGCGGCAAGGACTGGCACCCCTATATCCACATGCCCGCCGGTTTCGCCAAGATGACCAAGGGCATCGCCTCCTGGGGCTGGTCGACCGTGCCACAGAAGCACATGAACGACCGCGTCTTCTGGTACACGCAGGCCAAGGTGGTCGGCGGCGGCTCCTCCATCAACGCCCAGATCTACACGCGCGGCAACGCACGCGACTACGATGCCTGGGAGAAGGAAGAAGGCCTGACCGGTTGGGGCTACCGCGACGTGCTGCCCTATTTCAAGCGCGCCGAAAACAACCAGCGCTACGCCAACGACTTTCATGGCGACCAGGGGCCGCTCGGCGTGTCGAATCCGATTTCGCCACTGCCGATCTGCGAAGCCTATTTCCGCGCCGGCCAGGAGATGGGAATTCCCTTCAACCCGGATTTCAACGGCGCCAGCCAGGAGGGCGTCGGCTATTACCAGCTGACCCAGAAGGATGCCCGGCGCTCCTCCGCCTCGGTCGCCTATCTGAAGCCGATCCGTGCCCGCAAGAACCTCACCATAAGAACCGATGTGCTGGTGACCCGCATCGTCGTCGAGAAGGGCCGCGCCATCGGCGTCGAAATCGTAGACAAGCCAGGCGGCCAGAAGACAATACTGCGCGCCGACCGCGAGGTGATCGTCTCGTCCGGCGCCATCGGCTCTCCAAAACTCTTGATGCAGTCGGGCATCGGTCCGGCCGATCACCTGAAGTCGGTCGGCGTCACACCAGTGCACGACCTGCCCGGCGTCGGCTCCAACATGCAGGACCATCTCGATTTGTTCGTCATCGCCGAATGCACCGGCGACCACACCTACGACAATTACGCCAAGCTGCACCGCACCGCATGGGCCGGCCTGCAGTACCTGCTGCTGAAGAAAGGACCGGTTGCCTCCAGCCTGTTCGAGACCGGCGGCTTCTGGTACGCCGACCCGACCGCAGCTTCGCCCGACATCCAGTTCCATCTCGGCCTGGGGTCCGGCATCGAGGCCGGCGTCGAGAAGCTGAACAACCCTGGCGTCACTCTGAACTCGGCCTTCCTGCGTCCCCGCTCGCGCGGCACGGTGCGGCTGAAGAGCGCCGACCCGGCCGACCATCCGCTGATCGACCCGAATTACTGGTCCGATCCCTATGATCGCGCCATGTCGCTCAAGGGCTTGAGGCTGGCACGCGAAATCATGCAGCAGAAGGCACTTTCCTCCTACGTGCTGCGCGAAGTGCTGCCTGGCCCATCACTCGCCAGCGACGATGAGCTGGTCGACTATGCCTGCCGCAGTTCCAAGACCGACCATCACCCGGTCGGCACCTGCCGCATGGGCCATGACGAGATGGCCGTGGTGACGCCTGACCTGCGGCTGCGCGGTCTCGAGGGCTTGCGCGTCTGCGACGCCTCGGTGATGCCGCGCGTGCCCTCCTCCAACACCAATGCGCCGACCATCATGGTCGGTGAAAAGGGTGCCGACCTGATCCTCGGCCGCGAGCCATTGCCGCCGGCGGTGTTTTCGGGCAATCGCGCCGCATAGCATTCGAGAAGGACAATTCGATGATCAGGCACTGCGTCTTCGTCAAATTCCGTAGCGATGTCGGCACCGGCGAGCGCAAGGCTGTTCACGCCGACCTTGAAGCGCTGCGGCAGATGATCGACGGCATGGGCGCCGTGAAATTCAGCGCCAATGTCAGCCCCGAACCCTTCGCGCGCGGCTTCACGCACGGCTTCACCATCGACTTCCGCGATGCCGCCGCCCGCGACGCCTATCTGGTGCATGAGGCGCATCAACGTGCCGGCGCCCGGCTGGTCGCGGCATTGGAGGGAGGCAGCGACGGGTTGATGGTCTTCGACCTCGACCTTACGAAAAAGTGACCGCCGGCTCTTTGAAAGCCGACTGATAACTGTTCTCTTTTGCGAGCAGGGCGACATATCGTTCCTTTGGGGGATGCAAAGGAGGACGCCTTGAGTCTCAATGCCGAGCAGAAGAAAACCGTCTTGGCCTCATTCCTGGGCTGGACTCTCGATGCTTTTGATTTCTTCCTTCTGACATTCCTGCTCACCGATATTGCCAGTGAATTCCAGACAGATGTCCCGGCAGTCTCAAAGGCACTGTTCCTGACCTTGGCCACGCGCTTCATCGGTGCGTTCATCTTCGGCATGCTCGCCGACAAATATGGGCGCAAGCCCATCCTTATGCTCAACATCGTCAGCTATTCGGTGATCGGGGCGCTGGCTGCGTTCTCGCCCAATCTCGGCATCTTCCTGGCGCTGCGTGCCCTATTCGGCATCGCCATGGGCGGCGAATGGGGGCTAGGCAGTTCGCTTGCCATGGAATCCATCCCGCCGAACGCTCGCGGCATGGTTTCGGGCATCCTGCAATGCGGATATCCAGCCGGCTACCTTTTGGCGGCCGTGGTTTATGGACTGCTCTATCAGCAGACGATCGGCGGCTACACGATCGGCTGGCGCGCCATGTTCCTGCTCAGCTTCGTCCCGGCGCTGATCGTTCTCTTCATCCGGTCCCATGTGCCGGAATCGCCCGCTTTCGTCGAGGCGCAGAACACGGTCAAGCCGGGACTCCTCGAAACGCTTCAAAAGCACTGGGGCATCGCCCTCTATTCCGTCGTGCTCATGATGTTCTTCAACTTCTTCAGCCACGGCACGCAGGACCTTTATCCGACCTTCCTGAAGAAGCAGCATGGCTTTGATCCGCACACGGTGAGCTGGATCACCATCGTTGCCAATCTTGGTGCCATCGTCGGTGGCCTGGCGTTCGGCGCGCTTTCCGAGAAGATCGGTCGCGTCAATGCAATCACCATCGCCTGCGTCATCGCCTTGCCGTCGATTCCGCTGTGGGCCTACAGCACCACGCCCGTCATGCTGGCCATCGGCGCCTTTGTCATGCAGATCGCCGTGCAAGGCGCATGGGGCGTCATCCCTGCACATCTCAACGAGCTTTCACCGGGCGCGGTGCGCGCGACCCTGCCCGGCTTCATCTATCAGGCCGGCAATCTCGCGGCGTCCTATGGCGGTCCGTACCAGGCAGGCATCGCTGAAAGCGCTGGGGGCAGCTACGGCTACGCGCTGGCGCTGTTCGCGGGCATTGTCGCCGTCTGCATCATCGTCGTCATCCGCTTCAGTCCGGAACGGCGCGGACAGGTGATGACCGTGCACGATAGGGAGGTCCCGGCCAGGGCATGATCCTGAAGTGCCCGTTCGGGATCAGGCTCAGTCAGCCCATCCTCAGCGCGACGACACCAGCAACGATGCTGAGCGCGGCGGCGCCGCGCCAGCCCGTTATCTTCTCGCCGAGCGCGAAGACCGAAATCATCATGGCGAACAGGATCGACGTTTCGCGCAGCGACGCCACCGAGGCGATCGGCGCCTTGGTCATCGCCCACATCACGATCCAGTACGCTGCACCGCTGAGCACGCCGGTGAATATGCCGGTCTTCCAGCTGCTGGCCAGCACCGGCAGCGCCTTTGGTCCCCGGAAGATGAGGCACAGTACGAGTGCACCCAACGCGTCGCAGACGAACAGCCATGCCGCGTAGCTCTGCGCGGTGGCGGCCAATCTCGCGCCGCTGCCGTCGGACAGCGTGTAGCTGGCGATGAAGATCGAGGTGCCCAGCGCATAGCCGACGGCGCGCAGGTTCAACTTCTCCAGATGCGCGCCGCCGCGAAACGACATCACCAGCGTGCCCGCCGACAACAGCACGATGCCGGCTATGGCGAACGGCCCGGGCACCTCGGCAACAACGAACACCCCGCCAAGTGCGGCAAGCAGCGGCGCGGTGCCACGCGCCAGCGGATAGGTCTGGGCGAAATCCCCGGCCTTGTAGGCGCCGATCAGGAAGGTCCGGTAGCCAATGTGGAAGATCACTGATGCAATGATATATGGCCACACTTCGGCCTTCGGCACCTCGACGAAAGGCAGCGCCACGAGTGCCGCCGCGCCCATGCCGAGCGTCATCAATGTGATCGACATGAAGCGGTCGAGATTGACCTTGACCAGCGCGTTCCAGATCGCATGCATGGCGGCGGCGGCAAGCACCGCGAAGAAGACGAAAAGCGTCATGCGCGGCTCATCAGCCCCCGGAATGTGCGGTTAGAGGTGTCTCGAGATCGATGTCGACGCGCACCGGAAAATGGTCCGAAGCAACCTCACCGATGTCGGCGCTGGCCGAACGCACCCGCCCCGCGAACATGCCGCCGACGAAGCAATGGTCGAGGCGCCGCTTTGTCAGTCTGCCGTCGATGGTCTTCACATGGGTATGGAAATCTTCCCCTGGCTCACTGGCGACAGCAGCGGCATCGACGAAGCCATCGCGATAGGCGGCGCCCCGATGATAGGGCGTGCTGCCGACGATGCGCCGGTATTCGGCGCTGCCCGGCTCCATGTTGAAATCGCCCATCCAGATCGCGGCCAGCGGGTTCTCCGGCTCCGGCTCCCCGCTCGTCCAGTTGCGCGCGGGCTCGTCATCCACGCCGCTCCACGGGCCGCCGTCGGACGGCGCCCGACGATGCTCCCCCAGGAGATAGTCGATCTGTTCCAGTCGCTCCTCCGCCGCGATATGGGCGAGATGCAGTGAGAGCACCCGCACCGGACCGGCCGGCGTGCGGATCATGCATTCGAGCGCCGCGTTGCGCGTGTTGAGCGGACGCACGGTACGGCGCATCGGCAGCGCGTGCGGCCGCGACCAGACGATCGGCAGCTTCGACAGCACCATGGTACCGAACTGCCGGCGGCGGTTGACGATGCGGCCATCCAGCCGCTCGCTGGCGTCCATGTCGAAGGCCGGACCATAGACCCAGTGATAGTCGGGCAGCAGGCTGGACAGGATTTCAGGCTGGTCGTCGAAATTGGTGCGCTGCCAGTGCCGCTCCACCTCCTGCAAGGCGATGATGTCGGCGCCGGCAACGATGCGCGCGGCACGCGACAGATCGTAATGACCGTCGCCGCCAAACCCGTACTGAATGTTGTAGCTGACCAGCTTCATTGATTATCCGGCTTAGTTTCGTAGGGGGAGTAGCGGTTCGGCTTCAAGCTTGCAATGTGCGGCATGACGGAAGGGGCTTGGGCCAAGAGCCCTCCCCGCTTCCTGCCTTGCGCGATCATGCACCGATTCCAAGACACTGGAGTATTCTCCGTGCGTCGAAAAACGGCGCGTGGCGTCTAGCAACCTGGATTTGTGGTCAGGTCCATGCCCGGCGCTGGCCGATCATCCTGCGAGCCAAAAGCAGAAGGCCGGCACGCTGGCGCCGGCCGTCTCGTTACGCCATGCCCTGACGGATACCCGATCAGCTGATCTTGGTATCGGTCTGCGGGTAGCGGAACTTCGTGTCGGTGAGACCTGCCGCATCCGAAAGTTCGGCCGCCAGCAATTGCGCCGCGATGATGTCGAGGATGCCGCGGGCAATGCGGTTTTCCTCCGGGGGCACGCGCAGCACCGTCAGCTTGCCCTTGTCGTCAATGCCGTCATTCGCTGTGATCAGGACCACTGGACAGCCGAGTTCGTTGAGCTGTTCGGCAAGGCGCATCTCGCGGCCGTCGCCGAACACGACAACGCCGGTGGTGGCATCCATCGATTCCATCGGACCATGCAGATAGTGGCGCGTATCCGTCGCTCCGGCCGGAATGCGTGACGCCTCGCGTATCAGCAGGGACGCACCATCGGCGGTTCCCAGCGACGACACAGCACCGACGCAGTCGATGGCGCGGCGGGCCGCGAACAGCTCGCCGAGGCGCTTCATCTTCGTCGCGGCATAGCCCAGCATATCGGCCACCTTGCCGGGCAGCGCGTCCCAGTCGGTCGCGGTGGCGCCGCAGAGCTTCTCGGTCAGCAGCCCGGCGGCCACCAGTGTGCCCGTGTAACCGGTACTGGACGGCGTCGCGTCATTGCCATTGTCGAGCTTGATGTGATGGCCGGCAGCCAGCGCCAGCGGGCTCGTCTCGTCCTTGGTGATCGCCAGTGCCGGCACACCCGCCTGTGCCTTCAGCGCGTCGACATTCTCGATGCTGCGGCCGCGATGCGACATGGCGATGATGGCATCGGCGACATTCGTGCCGTCGATCAAGTCGACGGCACGCATAGCAACCGCGCGACGCCCGCGCCGCGAAAGTTCGCCGGCCACCACCACCGATGCGGCAAAGCTCGCGCCAATGCCGGTGACCGCGACAAGCCCGGATGTGAACGGCGAGAGATCGACGCTTTCCAACCCAAGCCGCGCCGATTTGATACAGGCGGCGATGGATTGCGGCTGGCGTGCGACTTCGGACCGATAGCTCATGATTATACCTTCCTTTGCTTTGTGGTGTGATCGCCAACTACCGCGCGGCGGCGGCCAGGCTGCTCGCCATGGCCTTGGCCATCCGGAAGGCGCCTTCGACCGGCGCCCCATGGAAAATTCTCGCGGCGATGGTTCCTTCGGATTGGGCCTCGACTTCAGCGAGGAATGCGCAGGCCAGCGCTTGCTGCGAGACCATCACGCCGCCGCCAGCCACCACGACGTCGGCCGCCGCGCCATTGTGCTTGAGGCGCATCACCAGCTCGGCGAGATGGCGGGCGCCATCGGCAATCACCCCGGCCGCCAGTGCAGAGCCCTGTTCATGCGCGGCAAAGACGATCGGCGCATGGCGTCCGAGAGCCGCGGCGCCACCCTGGCGCGCGATGGCGCTGCCGATGCGCGCCGCGTTCCTGATCTCGAGCGCCTCGAACATCAGGCCCACCAGCGGATCGTCGAATGTCCCCCCGCAATCCAGATGCAGGCTGATAGCGCGGCCCGCTTCGCGCACCAGCCCGGAGGCGCTGCCTTCGTCGCCAATGACCCATCCCCAGCCACCGGCAACCATCATGCCAAGGGCTGCGTCACGACAGACCGCGATCGAGCCCGTTCCGGCAACCAGCCCGATCTGCCGTTCATGGCCGAGCGCCGCCGGCAAAAGCTCCGCATCGTTGACGACCGTGACCGCATAGGCTGCATGACGGTTGAAGGCTTCTTCGAAGGCCACGCATTCCGAGGCGTCGTCGCAGCCATGCGCGCCAACGGCGAGAGCCGCGACCTGCCCCCCCTCGACGAGGTGCGCGACTTTGCCAAGCAGCACTTTTGCATCCGTGTCCCAGTCACGCACGCGCCAATCGGCCGACGGCATGACGAGATCGCGGACGGTACCGGCAGCATCGCAGGCGCGCAGGTGCGTCTTGGTGCCGCCAATATCGATTCCAACTGTGATCAACGAATTTCTCCAGGCCATTGCCGCGCGCGGGCCAGTGCGCGGCAAGCGACAATCTCATCTCGTCCCATCGCGCGGGGCACGCTGCGCTGCCGCCGGATCAAGCGCTTCTGATCCGCTCGCCATCCATGCCGAACAGCAGCACACCAGCCGGGTCGAGCCTGACGAAACACTCCGTGCTGCCCTTGTGGCGCGCCATGTTGCTGCGAACGACCACACGCTCGCCCGTCGGCAGATCGGTGTGGATGAATGTGGCGTCGCCGAGTTCTTCGACGAAGGCCACCTTGGCAGCGACGGTGCCAGTCGCACTGTCATCCCCAGCGATCTCCAGATGCTCGGTGCGGACGCCGACTTCGACCTCGCGGACGCCAGGGGCGAAACCACAAAATGGCAATTCCACCGTGGCGCGCCCGCCAAGGCCCGACAGGGTGATCGCCTCTCCTCGCACATTCTCGACCTTGGCTTTGATGAAGCTCATCTTCGGCGAGCCGATGAAGCCAGCCACGAACCTGTTGTCTGGGTCATCATAGAGATCGAGCGGCGTGCCACATTGCTGGATGATGCCGCCATTCATCACCACCATCTTGTCGGCGAGCGTCATCGCCTCGACCTGATCGTGGGTGACATAGATCATCGTGGTGCCCAACTTGGCATGCAGCTGGATCAGCTCGGCGCGCATCTGGACGCGCAGCTCGGCGTCGAGATTCGACAGCGGCTCGTCGAAGAGGAACACCTTCGGTTCTCGCACGATGGCGCGGCCAATGGCGACGCGTTGCTTCTGGCCGCCGGACAGTTCGCCGGGCCGGCGATCGAGCAGCTTTTCCAGCCGCAGGATGGCGGCGGCGCGGTCGACCTTCTCCTTGATCACCGCTTTCGGCTCGCGCGCCATTGTCAGGCTGAAGGCCATGTTCTGGAATGCCGTCATATGCGGATAGAGTGCGTAGGACTGGAACACCATGGCGACGCCGCGCTTGGCCGGATCGACCTTGTTGACCACCTTGCCGTCGAGCCGGATTTCGCCGAGCGGCGCATCCTCGAGGCCGGAGATCATGCGCAGCAAGGTCGACTTGCCGCAGCCGGACGGGCCGACGAAAACCACGAACTCGCCGGACGCAATCGACAGGTTGACGCCGCGCAACACTTCCACCGTGCCGTAGGATTTGGAGACGTTGATGATTTGCAGATCAGCCATGCCAATGCCTTTGTTGATGTTCGGGGCGAGCGTCGCGGGTTGGGCGCGTTGAGACGTTCAGCCCTTGGAGCCGGACATCGCGATGCCCTCGACGATCTTGCGCTGGAACAGCAGGAAGAAGATGAGCGGGGGAAGTGCCGCCAGCAGGTTCGCGGCCATGACAATGTCGACGGTGACATGCGAGAACGGCGCGTTGAAAAGGCCGACGACCTGGCCGACAGTGTACATTTGCGGGCTGGGCGCGACGATCAGCGGCCAGATGAAATTGCCCCAGGTCTGCATGAAGGTGATGATGGCCAGCGTCACCAGCGCATTGCGCGACATCGGCAGTGCGATGTGCCGATAGATCTGGAAATGGCTGGCGCCGTCGAGCCTGGCCGCCTCGATCATCTCGCGCGGGATTGTACGCATGAACTGGATCAGCATGAACAGGCCGAACGCCGAAGCCAATCCCGGCACCACCAACCCCTGCATTGTGTTGAGCCAGCCAAAGCTCGCCGTCAGCAGATAGGTTGGAATGAGCGTGACCGCTGTCGGCACCATCAGCGACAGCATGACGACCGCGAACGTCGGCCGCTTGCCCGGGAATTCGAAAAGCGCGAATTCGAACGCCGCCATCGAGCCGATGATGAGCACGCCCGCGATCGTCAGCAGGCTGTAGGTGATCGAAATGTAATAGGCGTGCAGATAGCCGGTTTCGCTGAGGATGGTGTTGATCTTGGCAATGCCCGCACCGAACGACGTCGGCAGCAGGCGCGGATTGATCGAGACGGGAATGCCCGGCTCGGCGAACACCACATTGACCATCCAGACGATGGGAAACACCGCCACGATCGCCACGCAGATGGCGACGATCCATTTCAGGACTGTCCAGATGGACAGGTCCATCGCGTAGCGCGGAGTGGCGGAACTGACGAGGGCATCGGTGGTCATGGCTGGCTGCCCTTCTTGCGCAATGCGAACATCACCGCCGTCACCGCCACGATCACGATGGTCAGGATGAAACCGTAGGCGGCGGCCTGGCCGAACTTCAGTTCACCGAACCCGCGGCCCATCATGTCCATCACCGGGAACAGCAATGCGTTCTGGCGCCCGCCATATTGCGAGAAGGACGAGCCGGTGAGCAGCCATGGCTTGTCGAAGACCTGCAGCGCCGAGATCACGCCATAGGTCGTGACGAAGAACAGCACCGGATAGAGCATGGGGATGGTGATGTAGACGATTTCCTGGAGCTTGCTGGCGCCGTCGAGGCGAGCCGCCTCGTAATAATCCTTGGGGATGTTCTTCATGCCGGCAAGGATGATGACCATGTTGAATCCGGCCGAGACCCAGACATCGACGGCGATGAGTGAGTAGAGCATCGTCGAGGTGTCATTGAGGAACTGCACCGAGGGCAGCCCGAACAGGCCACGGATGGTGTTGAGCAGGCCGATATTGGGTGTGTAGATCCAGCGCCAGATGGTGGCCGCCAGGAACATCGGCAGCACGACCGGCATGAAGAAGATGCCCCGAAAGAAGTTCTGCCAAAAACCCTTGAAGCTGTCGACGAGCAGAGCCAGGCAGAAGGCGGCGGCGATACCGACCGGCACTGTGATGACGATATAGGTACCGAGGTTCCACATCGCCTTGGAGAAGTCACGCGAATGGATGATGCGCTGGTAGTTGGCCAGCCCGACGAACCGCGACGTCGTCGTCGCGTTCCAGTCGTAGAAGGAATAAACGAAGCCGCTGGCGATCGGATAGAGAAAGAACACCGCAAAGAGGGCCAGGAACGGAAACACCATCAACAGGTGGGGGATGTGTTTCTTGTCGAACATGGTGATCCTCGATGCGGTCTCCGGCCAGGTGGGAGGTCCCGGCCGGATGGATGAACGTCGTGCTTCAGCCGCCGGCCAGGCACTCGTTGAGCTGCTCGACAAGCTGTTTGGCGCCGTCCTTGGGCGAGATGCCGCCATCGGCGACCTGCTGCGCGTTGTCGGTCAGGATCGAGCGGTAGCAGTTCGGATAGGAGCCGACGAAGTAAGGCGGCATGCCATCGATCGCGTGTGAGGCGGCCTTGTTGGTGATGGCGATGAGCGGATCGCTTGCGACCGAGGGATCGGCCATCGCCGCCGCACTTGCATTGTAGCGCGAGAGCAGCTTGGCCCAGCGCAGCATCTGCTCCTTGGCGGTGACATAGGCCGCGAACTCGAAGGCCACCTTGGCGTTCTTGTTGGGGGCGACACCGATGAACTCGTAGCCCTTGATGCCGCCGTAGTCGCCGGCATTCTTGCCGGGCACCAGCACGTAATCATATTTGAGGCCCGAGGTCTTGGCCGCATCGGCATAGGTCGGATTGACCCATGGGCCGACCAGATGGAAGGCGAGCTGGTTCGAGATGAACAGGTCCTTGGTCGCCTGGTCGTTGCGGCTGGTGCCGCTGGTGTAAGGCTTCATGTCGACGAACATCTGCAGCGCATCCGCATATTTCGCTTCATTGATCCTGGTTTTATTGGCCGCGAAATCCACACCCCACTCGTCCGGTTTCGCGACGCCCGCATAGGTGTCGACGATCGACTGCCAGCTCTGCGTCTGGTCGGGCACAGCATATTTTCCGGACGCCTTGACCTTCTCCATCTGCGAGAGCCAGTCGGCCCAGTCCTTGATCGGCGCGGCGGTGTCGACGCCGGCGTTCCGCAGGACGGTCAGGTTGCGGAACATGAACGAGCCGTAGCCGGTATAGGGCAGGCAATACATGGTCTCGGGCTTCGGCGTGCACATGGCGATCAGCGCCGGATCGAACGAGTCGCGATATTCCTTCGGCGTCGCCATGAAGTCGGCATAGATGTTCTTGAGCGCGCCGGCTTCGACGAGCGTGGCGCCGACATTGGTGCCGTTCATGTACACGTCGGGAATATTCCCGGACGCGGCCCCGGTGACCTGGCCGGTCGTGAGATCATCATCGCCCTTGCCGGAAATGTTGATGGTTACGTTCGGATGGGTCTTGCGGAATTCGTCGATGAAGGACTGCTGGAGCTTGAGCGCATCGCCCTGCGCGAAATCCGAATAGACCCAGTATTCGAGCGTAACCGGTTCGTCGGCGCGAGCCCCACCGATCGAGGCGGCCGCAGCGAGCGCGGCAAAGCCGGCCGCATGCATGTAGCGTGTCAAGTTCATTCAGACCTCCATTGAATTGTTGAAAGGTTCCCGGTCGAGGCATCGCCAGGATCGACCCATAGCGTTTGTTGCTCTTATTATGTTACGCACCTTAACAAACAAAATCGGACAGCCGCAAGTGGGCAGCAGATAAATTTGTTCGGACGGCTCTGGAAGGGTTCGGGATGCGCGGTTTGGTCGGCGGGTCAGGCGCCGACCAGCAACTCGCAGGCATGGTCGGCGGCGATCTTCTCGATGCCGAGCACGGTCGCGTCGGCGCCGAGGCTGCTTGCGTGGATTTCGGTCGGATAGCTCAACCTGCCGACGGTTTCCCGCACATAGGGCAGCATGATGGCATTGTCGCCAATGCCGCCGCCAAGCACCACGATCCCCGGATCGATGACACCGACGCAAGCGGAGACGATGGCGCCGATGTCTTCGGCATGAAGCTTGACCTGCGCAAGGGCCGCCTCATCACCCTGGCTGGCCAGGGCGAACAGCGCCGCCGTATCGGCGGGCGCCGCACCGGCACGCTGTGGCCAGGCGGTGCGGACCCGCTGCATCAACACCTCGGCGCCAACATAATCCTCCAGGCCGACAGCCTGCGGCCGCAAACCCGGCCCCCACGGAAACGGCAGATGGCCGATCTCGCCGGCACCGCCATTGCGGCCACGGATCAGCTTGCCGCCAAGCACCACGCCCATGCCGATCTTCACGCCGATCTGAACATAGGCGAAATCCTGCAGGCCGCGCGCCGTGCCGTGGCTTTGCTCCGCCAATGCAGCGCAATTGACGTTGTTCTCCAGCAACAGCGGCACACCTGGCGGAGAAGCGAAATGCGAGAACAGGTTCTCCTGGCCTGTCGCCGCCTCAACTGCATTGTCCGCGTTGTCGGCGACAACGCGCGAGGGCAGCGCGATGCCAAGGGCACGCAGCTTGCCCCAACCTGGCTCCGTCAAGGCAAGCGTCGCCTCGACCTCTTCAGCCACCGCCCGGCTGATCTCGGCGTTGAGATGGCGCTGGTTGGAAGACAGGCGATAGATGCGGTGATGCAGCAGGCGCCTGTCGAGCGTGGCGACGCGCGTGCGCACATGGGTCGAACCGGCGTCGATGGCGATCACATGACCGGCGCCAGGACCAAGCCGATACATCGCCGCCTTGCGACCGAGCGCGCCCTGGACCTCGCCGATCTTCTCGACATAGCCGGCATCGTCAAGCTCGGAAATCGACGAGGATAGCGTCGGCCGCGACAGTCCGAGCGCCGAGCCGAGTTGGGGGCGCGTCGCCGGGCCCTCCTGGAAAAGCGTGCGGAACACGGAGCGTGCGCTGGACGTGAAATTGGCCCTTATGTCAGCCTCGCTCAACCGGTTCTGCTTCACATGGTCTCCTAAAGTTAATCAACTTGACAAAATCTATAGATGGCGCGATCCAGAACTTCAAATCGATTGTCCCGCGTAAAGTGCCTGAAACTTCGCCAACTGAAAATCCTCGGCATTCGCCGGCGCAAAACCAACGGTGGAAAGATCCCGAATGACCGACGGCAGGAACGATCTGGAAATTGGCTATAATGTCCCCGCAGCAATAGGCGACCGGGTCGAGGACATCCAGACACCGGCGCTGATCGTCGATCTCGCCGCTTTCGAACGGAATGTCGAGCGCATGCGCGGCTACGTCGAAAGCATGAACGTCCGGCTACGCGCTCACGCCAAGACGCACAAGTCGGCCGACATAGCACGCTACCAGATGGCAAAAGGCGGCGCGTGCGGCGTCTGTTGCCAGAAGGTGTCGGAAGCCGAAGCGCTGGTACGCGGTGGCATCAGCGACGTCCTCGTCTCCAACGAGGTGACCGGCCCGCTCAAGATCAAGCGCCTTGCGCGGCTGGCCAAGGACGCCCGCATCATCGTCTGCGTCGATGACGCCGCCAACATCGCGGCGCTGTCGGCGGCGGCACAAGACGCGGGTTCAACGATCGAGGTGCTCGTCGAGATCGACTGCGGCGCCCGCCGCTGCGGTGTCCAGCCCGGCGGGCCGGTGCTGGGGCTTGCACGCGTCGCCGCCGCCGCCCCCAACCTCGTCTTTTCCGGACTGCAGGCCTATCACGGCACCGCGCAGCACATCGTCGACCCGGCGGAGCGAAGCGCCGAAATCGCCTTGGCCGTGGACATGACCCGTGACACAGTGCAGCTGTTGAAGCAGCATGGTCTCGACTGCGCGATTGTCGGCGGCGCCGGCACCGGCAGCTTCGACATGGAAGGCAGTTCAGGCGTCTACAACGAGCTGCAATGCGGCTCCTACGTCTTCATGGATGCGCACTACGGCCGGGTTCGCGGCGACAACGGCGTGGTCGGCGGGTTCGAACATGCGTTGTTCGTGCTGACATCCATCATGAGCAAGACCGAGGCGACACGGGCTGTGTGCGACGCCGGCCACAAGGCGGTGGCGGTCGACAGCGGCCCGCCTGTGGTATTCGGCCGGCCCGGCATCACCTACCTGGTCGCCAATGACGAGCACGGCAAGATCGATGATCCCGGCAATCTGCTCGCCATCAACGACCTGCTCTGGCTGGTGCCCGGGCATTGCGACCCGACTTCCAACCTTCATGACTGGTTTGTCGGCATTCGCAACGGCAAGGTCGAGACGCTGTGGCCGGTTACGGCACGCGGCAAGCTCTACTGACGGCGCTCCGCTTGCCTCATGTGGTCAGCGGCTGAAACCGGCCCGGCGGGGAAGCCGCCAGTTCCGTCCAGTCGATCTCTTCTTCCAGGCGGTGATAGGCCTCGTCGCCGATCGTGCCGTTGCGGCGCAGTTCCTCCAGCGCATCGCGCTGGCTCTTGACGGCATAGAGACGCAATTTGTCGTACTCGGTCACCGCCTTGGCGTCGTCGGGATTTTCAGCAAGCGTGCGCTGCGCCGAGTACTGCTCGCGCACCGCGGCCGCCGCGTTCGAGGTCTTGCCGCTCAACACGTTCAATGCCGCCTGCATGATGGCGATGCGCGCCTGCGTCACCTCCCGCTCGACCGTCTCATCCGGCTCGAGGTCAAGGACGCGCAGCAACGGCTTCAGGCTCATGCCTTGCAGCACCAGCGTGCCGAGCACGACCGCGAAGGCGGCGAGCACGATTGGGTCGCGGCCGGGAAAATCGTGAGGCAAGGCAAACGCCGCCACAAGGGTGACGAGGCCACGCATGCCGCACCAGCCGATCAGCACGCCACCGCGAAGCGATGGCGCCTCCCGTCGCTGCTCGGCACTGCCGAAACGCGCCATTGCCCTGAGGACCACCCCACAGCCGAGCACCCACACGAGACGCGAAACGATGACCACCGCCAGAACCGTCGCTGCAAACAGGAAGGCATCGACCTGTCCGGCGCCGGCGAGCCGCTCGACGATCGATCGCGCCTGCAGGCCCATCAGCACGAAGGCCAGAACATTGAGCACGAAAACAGCGGTTTCCCAGACCGAATAGGAACTGACGCGCCTTCTGGCCGACATGTGGCGCGGCGCGGTACGCGCGATGGTCATGGCGTAGACGACGATGGTGATGATGGCGGAAAGGCCCAGCCTGTCGGCCAGGATCCAGACGCCGAACGTGCCTGCGAACTGAAGCACGGTGCTGCTCGCGGCGTCTTCGATGCGCCCAAGCGTAGCCAGGGCCAGGCGGCCGAGCGCGTAGCCGGCAACAAGGCTGCCAACCGTCGACAACACAATCACCGGCGCGGCACTGCTCAACAGGATCGGGCCGAGCGCGGCGGCGACAGCTATGCGGTAGATCAGCAGAGCGGTGGCGTCGTTGAGCAGGCTTTCCCCCTGCAGGATGGCGGTGATGCGGTGCGGCACCTTGAACTGGCCAAGCACGGCCGAAGCCGCGACGGCGTCGGGCGGCGCGACGATGGCGCCAAGGGCAATGGCCGCCGCGATCGGCAGGCCCGCCATTTTCCATCCGACCAGCGCCACGGTAACCGTCGTGAAGAGCACGGCACCAAGCGCCAGCAGCACCAGTGGCACGCGGTAGCGATTGAGATCGCGCAGCGATGTATCGTAGGCGGCATCGAGCAGCACCGGCGCGATGAACAGGGCAAGCGCAAGCTCGGGGTCGATCTCGATCTTCGGCACACCGGGCAGGAAGGCGATGCCCGCGCCCGCCAGGGCCAGCAAGGAAGGATACGGCACCTGAACGCGCCGTGACACCGCCGTCAGCGCAACGGCAATCAGCAAAAGGACGAGCGTCAGTTCGAAAAGGGCCATGCTGTATCGTAGCCGTCGAACGAAGCGTTTGGCAGTAGCAAAGTCACCAAAGGGAATGCTCTCGCGACACACACTGCGGCCATTGATGCCGCACCCGACGTTGCAAAATCCCGCACCGTTGGGAGTACCCGATCAAGCACTCCAACTGGCTGCAAGCGCCTAGTGCAGCACCAGCATGTCGCTCGAGGAGAAGGAAATCTCGGCCTTCTCGCCGACTGCGGGTGGCGGAGCCGCCGGACTGTTGAACGTATCCAGCGACACCGTGTTGCCACCGATGCCGACACGAACCCGGATGACCGAGCCGAGGAAGTGCACTTCGGCGATTTCGCCCGACAGGCTGGAGTCGCGGCCAGGCTGGCGTCCGAGCGAAATGGCTTCCGGCCGCAGCGCCAGCGACAGCGTGTCGCCGGACTTTGAGCCGTTGAGCTTGCCCTTCAGCGAGACGTGTTCGTTGTTGACCCGCACGGTGCCTGCCGCGGCATCGGTGACGGTGCCTTCGAGCACGTTGAGCGTGCCAACGAAATTGGCGACGAACTTGGTCGCCGGCCGGTTGTAGATCTCGAATGGGGTGCCGACCTGTTCGGCCTTGCCGCCATACATGACGGCGATACGGTCGGAGATCGACAGCGCCTCTTCCTGATCATGGGTGACGAAGATGGTGGTGATGCCCAGCTTCTTCTGGATCGAGCGGATTTCCTCGCGCAGCGACACGCGCACCTTGGCGTCGAGCGCAGACAGCGGTTCGTCGAGCAAAAGCAGCTTCGGCTTCGGCGCGATAGCGCGGGCCAGCGCGATACGCTGCTGCTGGCCACCGGACAGCTGGTAGGGATAGCGGTCCGCCATCTGCGGCAGTTTGATGATGCCGAGCATTTCGGCGACACGGGCATCGATGTCCGCCTTGGCCATGCCCGCCACCTTCAGGCCGAAGCCGATATTCTGCGCCACCGTCAGGTTGGGAAACAGTGCATACGCCTGGAACACCATGCCGACATTGCGCTGGTTGGGTTTCAGTCGGGTGATGTCCTTGCCAGCCACGACAATCTTGCCCGCGGATGGCTCCTCGAAGCCGGCGACCATGCGCAGCACGGTCGTCTTGCCGCACCCCGATGGCCCGAGGAAGGAAACGAACTCGCCGCGCTCGACGTCGAGATTGAAATCCTCCACGACCGTGGTGGCGCCGAAGGACTTTCGCACATGCTGGATGGAGAGGAACGGGTCGGCCATGGCTTTTTCTTTCGGTCAGTACTTTTCGATCAGTTTGGGCGGTTCGCCGACTTCGGCGCGAAGCGGGACAGAACCTGGATCAGCGACATGCAGCCCCAGGTGATGGCGAAGGCAATGATGGCAAGCGCTGCTGGTTCATAGGCGCGGTTGGCGCCGATGTTCTGCAGATATGGCCCGAAGGCCGGTCGGTTGAGCAGGCTTGCCATGGTGAACTCACCAATGACGATGGCGAAGGTCAGGAAGGCGCCTGAAAGCACCGCGATCAGTACGTTTGGCAGGATGACGCGGGTGACAATCGTCCCCCAGCCGGCGCCGAGTATCTGTGCTGCTTCCGTCAGCGTCCGCACATCAATGGTACGAAGCCCTGTGTCCACGGCGCGGTACATGTAGGGCAGCGCCAATGTGGCATAGCCGATGACCAGCAAGGCATTGGTGCCCGTGTCGGTCGCCAGGAACGGCAGCGGCGAATTCGAGCCATACATCCTGATGTAACCGAAGACGATGACAATTGCCGGGATGACCAGCGGCAGCAGTGTGATGAACTCGACGATCGGCCGCAATTGCGGCAGGCGTAGCCGTATCCAGTAGGCCGCCGGCACCACGATGAGCACGCCGAGAATGATGGTGAAGATGGCGGCAAGCACCGAATAGCCGAACGTCGCCTGGAAGCGTGCGTCACCAAGGACGACCTTGTAGGCGTCCAGGGAATAGACACCGCGCCGCATGCGCATGGAGAACTCCACTGTCGCGATCAGCGGAATGAAGAAATAGGCCGCGCCCAGCGCGAAGACGACCCAGGCCCAGAACCTGCCAGCCTTCATTTCAGCCACCTCTCGGAACGGGTGCGGAACCAGATATAGAAGACATTGGCGAGGCCGGTGATGACGATCATGCCGAAGGCAATGGCGTAGCCAAGGTGCGCATTGTGCAGCACGTCGCCCCGGATCTGTGCATAGAGCACGATGGGAATGATGTTGAGCGACGAACCGGTCAGCGCATAGGCGGTGGCGATGGCGCCGAAGGCATTGGCGAACAAGAGGATCACAGTGCCGAGGAAGCTCGGCCAGATCACCGGAATGACCACCATGCGCCAGTACTGCGACATGGTCGCACCCAGCGTTGCGGCGGCCTCGCCCCATTCCTTCTTCAACCCATCGATGGCCGGAACGATGATGACCACCATCAGGGGAATCTGGAAATAGACATAGGTCAGCGTCAGACCCCAGAACGACAGGATGTTGAAGCCGTGCGCATAGATGTTGAGGCCGAACACGGTGTTCAGGATCACCGTGGCCAAGCCGAGCCGGCCGAGTGTCGCAAGGAAGGCGAAGGCCAGTGGCACGCCGGCAAAATTCGAGGCAACGCCGGAAAACGTCAGCGTCGCGGAACGTATCCAGTCCGGCAGTCCCCCGCGCACGATGGCGATGGCGATGGCAAGGCCCGCAAAGGCGCCGATCAACGACGAAGCGAGGCTGATCTTGATCGAGATCCAGTAGGCGGCGAGAATGCTTGGCAGCTTGCAGTTGCCATCGACCCAGGACATCCACGAGTCGTACTGGCACTGCATATAGTTCGCCAAATTCGGCGGGTCGAAGATGCCCACTATGTTGTTGAAAGTGAATTCGCCAGCGTCGTTCTGGAATGCGCCCAGCATGAGATAGAGCGTGGGCAGGATCAGGAACATGATGGCGAAGATGAAGAACGGCGCAACGCCGAGCCACTGCGTTGGCAGCCTGAGGCTGCGCGCCTCGGCGGGGGGCGCGGTTTTGCCGGCAACAGCCTGATCGGAAAATGGGAGATCGGTCATGCGCCAGCTACCGTCTTGGAGAGGGAAACCGGGCGGCCTCTTAGCCGCCCGGCATGTCGTGTCTAGAACTTACTTGACGTTGGCGCCGACGACGGCGTCCCAGTTCTTGGTGATGGCTTCCTTGGACTTGGCCTGTTCGTCGAGCGTCGGGAACACTGCCGAGGCATAGGATTCTGCCGGCGGCAGCTTGGCCAGCACGTCCGCCGGGATCTTGCCGTTCTTGGCGAGATCGTTGAAGCGGATCGGGTGGCAATAGCCCTTCAGCCAGCCAATCTGGCCTTCGTCGGAGTACAGGTATTCCAGCCACAGCTTGGCAGCGTTCGGGTGCGGCGCGTAGGCGCTGATCGCCTGCACGTAGACGCCGGCGACGACACCGGTCTTCGGCACGACGACGTCGACGGGCGGATTGCCCTTCAGCGTGTCGCGGCCGGCGAGCGCGTTGTAGTCCCAGGTGATCAGGATCGGCGTCTGGCCCTGGGCCAGCGTGGCGGCCTTGCCGATGACCGGCACGAAATTGCCCGCGGCGTTGAGCTTCTTGAAGAAGTCGAGACCAGCGGTACCGGCGGCTTCACCAGCGGCGGCACCCGTCGACAGACCAGCGGCATAGACGCCCTGGATAGCCTGGTTCGAGGCGCGCGGATCGCCGGCCAGCGCGACGGTGTTCGCAAATTCCGGCTTCAACAGGTCGGCCCAGTCAGCCGGAGCTGTCTTGACGAGATCCTTGTTCACCTGGAACGAAAGCACGCCGTAATAGTCACCGGTCCAGTAGCCTTCCGCATCCTTGGCGCTGTCGGGGATCGAGTCCCAGGTCGACACCTTGTAAGGCTGGATCAGGCCATCCTTCTTGGCGGACGGACCGAAGGACAGGCCGACGTCGATGACGTCGGGCGCCTGCGGACCCTTGTTGTCCTTGTTGGCCTTGATCGCCTCGATCTCGTCGCCGGAGCCGGCATCGGGGTTGAGCTCGTTGACGGTGATTTCCGGATACTTGGCCTTGAAGCCGGCGATGACGTCGCCGTAGCCGCACCAGTCATGCGGCAAGGCGATGGTGGTGAGCTGACCTTCAGCCTTTGCAGCCTTGACGAGATCGTCCAGCGAAGCCGCGGACGAAATCACCGACGACACCATCAGGGTCGCGGCCGAAAGGGAAAGCACTTTCCCCGTGAATTTGAACATGTGTTCTCTCCGTTGAACTGACGCCGTTGGACGCCTGCGATCCCGGTATCGCTTTCATGTGACAGCCAGATGAAAGCTTTGTGAAACCGTGTGCTCGCAGTACGAAAAAGTAAACTCTTTTTAACCGGTTGTAGCAATCGCCTTGCGACTCTTTTTCCGGCTAATTAGTTCCTGCCTTGCCCTTCATCCTCCCCCCTTGGTTTTCGAATCCCTTTCGAGATCAATTTCCTCTGCCCGAAAACATGTCAGACGGTGCCGGCGATGGCGTTTTCGAGCAACGTCAAGGCCGCCTTCTTGGTCAGCTTGACCGGATTGCCGCCCGCCGTCGGGTCGACGACAGCCATGTCGGCGATCAGGCCCTTGCGCTTCTTGTCCATGTCCAGCCCTTTGATCAGGCCTGGCAGCGCATGCGGCACCTTCAATTCCTTGCGCAGCTTGATGATCGCCTTGGCGAAACCGTCGAAGCCGCCCTTGATGCCGCAATAGGCGGCGAGCCTGGCAATGCGCTCCTCGATGGAGTCGCGGTTGAAGGCCAGCACATAGGGCATGAACACGGCATTGGTCATGCCATGATGGGTGTCATAGAGCGCGCCGATCGGATGCGACAGCGAATGGATGGCGCCAAGTCCCTTTTGGAAGGCGGTGGCGCCCATGGCGGCGGCGCTCATCATATGGGCGCGCGCGACAAGGTCCTTGCCGTTGGCAAAGGCCTTCGGCAGGTTCTCGAACACGAGACGGACACCTTCGACGGCAATGCCGTCGGCCATCGGATGATAACCCGGCGCACAATAAGCCTCGAGGCAGTGGGCAAGCGCGTCCATGCCGGTGCCGGCGGTGATGAAGCCGGGCATGCCGACCGACAGTTCCGGATCGGCAATGACGATGGCCGGCAGCAGCTTGGGATGGAAGATGACCTTCTTGGTATGGGTCTCCTCATTGGTGATGACGCCGGCGCGGCCGACTTCCGATCCGGTGCCGGCCGTGGTCGGCACCGCGATGATCGGAGCGATCGCATCCGAATTGGCTCTGGTCCACCAGTCGCCGACATCCTCGAAATCCCAAACCGGCCTCGTCTGGCCGGCCTGGAAGGCGATCAGCTTGCCGAGATCGAGCGCCGAGCCACCGCCGAAGGCGATCACGCCGTCATGCTTGCCCTTCTTGAACACCTCGATGCCGGCGGTCAGGTTGGACTCGACCGGGTTCGGCCTCACCTCGGAGAAGACGCCATAGGGGACCTTGGCGTCGTCGAGGATCTTCAGCGTCGAGGCCACGACCGGAAGTTTGGCCAGGCCGGGATCGGTGACGAACAGCGGCCGCTTGATGCCGATGGCCTCCAGTACTTCCGGCAGTTCCTTGATGCGCCCGGCGCCGAAGCGGACGGTGGTGGGGTAATTCCATTTGGAGATGAGCTTGGACATTTTTTGTCTTTCAAAAATCAGATGATTTCGCGCAGGTGGAACGACTTCGGCCTGGTCAGGTTGTCGTAGCCGATGGCTGACAAACCCGCGCCCTTGCCGGTGTCCTTGACGCCGGTCCAGACCAGCGCCGGATCGAGATAGTCGCAGCGGTTCATGAACACGGTGCCGGTCTCGACGCGGTCGCCGATCGCCACCGCATGCTCCGTATCGCGTGTCCAGATCGAGGCGGTCAGCCCGTACGGGCTGTCGTTCATCAGCGCGATCGCCTCCTCGTCGTTGCGCACCTTCATGATGCCGACGATCGGGCCAAAACTTTCCTCGCGCATGACGCTCATCTGATGGTTGACCTCGGTCAGCACTTCGGGCGCGAGGTAGGGCGAGCCCGCCTTGTCATTAGCCACCTTCATATTGATGTGCGCCACCGCCCCCTTGCGCAGCGCCTCGGCCTTCTGCTCACGGATCAGGTCGGCGAAACGCGCCTGCGCCATCGGTCCCATCGTGGTGGCCTGTTCCAGCGGATTGCCGACGACATAGTTCTTCGTCTCGGCGATGAAGCCTTCGACGAACTGGTCGTAGACCTTCTCGTGCACGTAGACGCGCTCGATGCCACAGCAGCACTGGCCGGAATTGTAGAAGGCGCCGTCAACGAGGTTGGCCACCGCATGGTCCAGCTTGGCGTCGGGCAGCACATAGGCTGGGTCCTTGCCGCCGAGCTCGAGGCCGAGCGACATGAAGGTGCCCGCCGCCGCCTTCTCGATGGCGCGGCCGCCGGCGACCGAGCCGGTGAAGTTGACATGGTCGATCTTGCCGGAGCCGAGCAGCTTCTCGGTCTGCGCATGGTTGAGAACGATGTTCTGGAACACGCCCTTGGGCAGATCGACCTTGTCGAAAGCCTGCTGAAAACGCTCACCGACCAGCAGCGTCTGCGCCGCATGTTTGAGGATCACGGCATTGCCCGCCATCAACGCCGGCACGATGGTGTTGACGGCGGTCAGATAGGGATAGTTCCACGGCGCGATGACCATGACCACGCCAAGCGGAGCCTTCTTCACATAGCGCCGGAAACCGTCCTTGGGATTGGAGGCCGGCAACGGCCGCAACGCAGCTTCCGCGATCTCGACCATGTAGTTGGTGCGTTCCTTGACACCGCCGAACTCGCCGCCATAACGCACCGGACGACCCATCTGCCAGGCGATTTCCGGCACGATCTCGTCGGTCATCGCGACCAGTGCTTCCAGCATGGCAAGCATGTATTTGCCGCGCTCGACGATCGGCGTCTGCGCCCATTTCTCCTGCGCCGCTTTGGCGCGCTCGACCGCGGCATTGATTGCCTGGTCCGTGGCGACAGGCCGCTCCGCATAGATCGAGCCATCGATGGGGGATATGAGTTTGACCGTCTCGGTCATCGTTTAAGTCCTCGCACTTCTCTAACAATCGAAAAATCATATGGCCTGGTGCCGCCCCTCACCCTCTCACAGTGAAGAACGGGGAGAGGGGGTCGCCGGCGTTGGAGCGCTTTCCTTCTCCCCGTCACTATACGGGGAGAAGGTGCCGGCAGGCGGATGAGGGGCGGCGCCGACGTCGCCAGCCAGTCTAATTCTAGTACCGCTCGAACCCTCTGTGCAGTTCCCAATCCGTGATCCGGCGGTCGTATTCGAACTGTTCCCATTTCGCGGTGTGGACGTAATGTTCCAGCACATCTTCGCCGAGCGCTTGCTTCAGCATCTTCGACTTCGTCAATGTCTCGGTCGCATCACGCAGCGTCTTTGGAATCTCCGGCAAACGAGATGCCTGGTAGGCGTCGCCGACGAAAGGTTTCTGCAGTTCGAGCTTCTCGTCGATGCCGGCAAGACCCGCGGCGATCAGCGCGGCGAAGGCCAGATAGGGGTTGAGGTCGGCGCCGCCGATGCGGCATTCCATCCGGATGCCCTTGGTGCCTTCCCCGCACAGCCTAAAGCCGGCGGTGCGGTTGTCCTCGCTCCACATGATCTTGGTCGGCGCGAAGGTGCCGGCCTGGAAGCGCTTGTAGGAGTTGATGTAGGGCGCCAGGAACCACGTGAACTCCTTGGCATATTTGAGCTGCCCGGCCGCCCATTGCTGGCCGAGCGTCGACAGCGTCCAGTCAGCTTGCTTGTCGAAGAACAAGGGCGTCTTGCCGTCGGCGCTCCACAGCGAATTGTGGATGTGGCTGGAATTGCCGGCGAGTCCGTAATTGTACTTGGCCATGAAGGAGATGGCCTTGCCTTCCGACTCCGCGATTTCCTTGGCGCCGTTCTTCAGGATGACGTGGCGATCGGCCATGTCGAGCGCCTCGGCGTAGCGCACATTGATCTCTTCCTGGCCCGGACCCCATTCACCCTTGGAGTTCTCGATCGGAATGCCCGCGGCTTCCATCTCGTTGCGAAGCCGGCGCATGACGCCTTCTTCCTTGGTGGTGATGCCGATCTGGTAGTCGCCGATATAAGGCGATGCCGTGTCGAGACCTTGCCAGTGCTTCTTGCGGGCGGAATCGTAGGTTTCGCTGAACAGGTAGAATTCGAGCTCGGAGGCGAAATAGCCGATATAGCCGCGTTCCGTCAGCCGCTTGACCTGCTTCTTGAGGATGGCGCGCGGCGAATGCGGCAGGTCGTCATGGGTGTGGTGGTCGAGCACGTCGCAGATCACCAGCGCCGTCTTTTCCAGCCACGGAATGCGCCGAAGCGTCGACAGGTCTGGCTTCATGACGAAGTCGCCATAGCCCTTCGACCAGCTCGCCGCCTTGTAGCCCGGCACCGGTTCCATATCGATGTCGGCGGCCAGCAGATAATTGCAGCCATGCGTCTCGTCATGCGCGGAATCGACGAAATACTGCGCCAGGAACCGTTTTCCCGCCAGCCGGCCCTGCATGTCGACGATGCATGCCAGCACCGTGTCGATCTCGCCTGCCTGAACGGCTTTCTTCAACTGATCGAACGAGAAATTTCCTGCCATTCTTTTCACACTCCGGCTTGCCGTTTCGGCTTGTCGCTTGAAGGGCCCATCACCTTGAAGGGACCTATGACTTGAAGGGACTTATCGCTTTGAAAGGTGCAGAAAACCATGGCCAGCAGAACGCTGGCCATGGCCCAGAGGATAGTGGCCTCAATGGCCGGCGGTTTCGCCGACGGCCTGTTCCGCCGCCTTGATCGCCGCCTGGCGCGCCGCGATGATGTCGCCCAGCGGCGGCCCCTGGAAGCGGCGCTTTTCGAAGCCGAACCAGACGACCGCCGTCAGGATGAAGAAGCCGACGGTGATGTAGAGCGCCCAGTCGTTCGGCGGTTGAACACCGATAACGAAGATCAGGATCATCGACACGATCGACAGGAAGGCAAACAGCATGAACACGCCGCGCCCCATGTTCCACGGGCCCATCTTGTCCCACTTCGGCGTTCCCCAGGCCAGCATGCCCAATACGATCGGCACGGTGAAGGAGAGGAACAGGAAGATGACGGTGCAGGAGACAACGATGGTATAGGCCGAGGTGCCGGCGACTGAAACCAGCGTCGAACCCCAGACGAACAGCACCGACAGGATCGCCGCCGTCCAGATCGCCGCCACCGGGGTGCGGTAGGTCGGGCTGACCTTGGCCAGCATGGTCGAACCAGGCAAGCCGCCGTCACGCGAGAACGCGAAGATCATGCGCGAAGCCGAGGTGACCGTGGCGAGGCCGCACAGCAGCTGCGACACGAACACGACGAGATAAACGAACTCCTTGAGGCCGGACGGCACGCGCTGGTCGAAGGCCCAGAAAAACACGTTCCAGCCCTGCTTGGCGGCGTCGTCCATGTTGGGAATCATCAGCACGAAAGCGGCCAGGAACAGATAGCCGAACAGTGCCGACCAGACGACCGACATCACCATCGCCCTCGGCACCGACGATGCCGCCTTGATGGTTTCCTCGGACGTGTGCGCGGAGGCGTCGTAGCCGGTGATCGTATAGATCGGCAGCAACAGGCCGAGCGCGAACACCCACCAGTTGGAAACCGCCGGCCACACGGGATCGCCCGTCAGCGAGCCATCCCCGGCCACCGTGGGCTGCCCGGAATAATTGTGGAACGTGAACAGCCGGCTGAAATCCCAGTGCTCGGCAAAGATCAGGCAGACCACCGCGATCAGGATCGCCCCGAAGAAGATCAGATATCCTGAGAAGTCTGTCAGCTTCGCCGTCAGCTTGATGCCGAGATGGTTGATCAGTGCCTGCGCGCCGGTGATGACGACCAGGAAGATCATCTGGTTGGTCAGCGAGCCGTCAATGTGGAGCGCCGGTCCGAAGGCGCCGACGAAGAACGTCCAGGTGCCGACATTGATGGCGCCGAGCACGGTGATGAGGCCGAGCAAATTGAGCCAGGCCGTCACCCAGCCGGTACCGCGGTTGCCGAGGATGGACCCCCAGTGATAGAGGCCGCCCGCGGTCGGATAGGCCGAGCTGATCTGCGACATGGCGACCGCGAAGGTCAGCGAGACGAAACAGCCGACCAGCCAGCCGATGCCGATGCCGATGCCACCGGCGCCGGACGTGCCCTGCGCCAGCGAATTGATGCCGCCGGACAGGATGCAGATGATCGAGAACGAAACCGCGAAATTCGAAAAGCGGCTGAGCCGCCGCTCCAGTTCCTGGGCATAGCCCATACTATGGAGGGCCTTTACGTCCTCCGCCTTGTCAACGTCTGTATAGGTCGGTCCTGCCATTGTAATTCCCCTATTGTTCTAACTGGCCGATTGAGCTGACTTTCCGACTGCGCTTGGTCTTGAGCCCTTGACCTCCTCTGGCTCGAGATCAGAAAAAATGCCCGTGAGCAGATCCGCCCATCTCCGCTGCCCGGTCTCGCCGGAGATTTCGTCGTTGCGGATTTCGATCATCGCGCAGGGCAAGCCGCGCGAGCGCGCATGCCGTTCCAGCGTGAAATAGACGCGGTCGGCCGGCGAATAGGGTTCGTTGACGCCGACGGTGACGCCGGCGAGCCGCTTCAGCGCGGCAACGAGCGGCAAAGCCAGCCGGCGATCCTCGTCGTGGATGATGCCGATGTGCCAGGGCCGGTTCCTGCCCTTGTAGACAGGTGTGAAGGAATGGACGGAGACCAGGCGTGTCTCCTGCCCGCGCGCCAGCCGCGCATCGACAATGTGCTCGATGGCGTCATGGAAGGGTTGCCACGACAGCGCGACGCGGGCGGCGCGCTGCTTGGCCGACAACCCGGCATTGCCGGGAATGGTCGTCGTCTCGCTGACCGGCGGCACCAGGTCCGGCGCGTCGAGCGGACGATTGCAGTCGATGACCAGGCGCGAAATGCAGGTCTCGACCAGCGTGGCGTCGAGCGCCTCCGCCATGCGGCGGGCAACCGGCAGCGCGCCGGGATCCCAGGCGATGTGACGGCACAGGTCCTCGGCGGCAAGGCCGAGTGTTCCGAATTCGGCAGGCATGAAGTTGGATGCGTGATCGCAGGTCAGCACGAATGGGCTTGATCCGCCCGGGTTCGTCACCCTTACGGAATTTGACGATGCAAGGCTGGCGGGCCGCGCTGTCTCCATAGTCCTGCCGTCCCCTGGGAGCGCTGTATCGTATGTTACGTATTTTGCCTCATTGCGTCCCTATGGATGATTTCATACACTTTGCCGGGCTTTGTCAAATGCGATTTCGGGAAACCGGCAACAGCCGGGCCAAGGGTGGGGAAAAATGATTTCCAGCATTGCCGAACTGATTGCCGACCGCATGGTGACCATGCCTGCCGGCGAGCGGCGCGCCGCACAGACGCTGATCGCCAACTACCCGCTGATCGGCCTGAAGACAGTCGCCGAATTCTCGGCTGCCGCCGGCGTATCCTCGCCAACGATCCTGCGGTTTGTCTCCCGGCTCGGCTTCCAGAATTATCCGGAATTCCAGTCGACCTTGCAGGACGAACTGGCGGCGCAATTGCAATCGCCGGCATCAAGGACGCTCAACCCGCCCTCGCCCGGCAGCAGCGCGGTGTCGCCGATGCTGGAGGCGACGCTTGAAAACATGCGCGAGACGTTCCGGCACCTCTCCGACAAGCAGCTTGCCGACATCGTCGCCAGGCTTGCCGACCGGCGCGGCAAGACATTCCTGGTCGGCGGCCGCTTCACCGATCCGCTGGCGCGCTACATGGCGGCCCACCTCGCCATCATCCAGCCCAACGTCTTTCATCTGGCCGGCCAGGAAAGCATCTGGCGCGACCGGCTGATCGACATGGACAAGCGTGACGTGCTGGTGATCTTCGACATCAGGCGTTACCAGGACAGCCTGATCCGTTTCGCCGAGAAAGCGCATCAACGTGGCGTACAGATCGTGCTGTTCACCGACCAGTGGCTGTCGCCTATCGCGCGGTTCGCCCGCCATGTCATCGCCGGGCGCACGGCCGTTCCGTCCGCTTGGGATTCTTCGGCGGCGCTCTTCGTGGTCGCCGAAGCGCTGATCGGCGCCGTCACCCGACAGCTTGAGCCTGACGGCACCAAACGCATCCGCGAGATGGAAAGCCTGCGCTGACGGATGTAACCGGCCGCGGGCGAAGGCCCAACGTTACACAGATTTAATGTGCACGCGCGCAGTAGAGTTGTCATATAGGTTCGGCATCGATGTTGCTCCGCGCATATCGCGTTGCGTGGGCGCGTCTGCTAGATTTCCAAAAAGCGGTGGACGAAGGGATTTTGTCAACCGGAGTGCCAATGGCGACCTGGAAACAGTTACTTTTAGCACTTGTGGTGATCGTGGTGGCAGCCACCGCCTGGATTCGGTTCTTTCCCGGCGCACATGATATTCTGGCGCGCTGGGAGTTAGACTGGACATATGCGGCGACGCCGCCTTCCAGCACCGGCTCTCTCGCAAGCCAGAACGGCGGCCGCAACGGTGCCGGCCGCCAGGTGAATGTCGTCGTCCTGCCGGCCGCCATGGCCACCATCAACGACCGCCTGCAGGCGATCGGCACCGGTCGCGCCAATGCTTCCGTGATCGTCAATCCCTACAGTTCAGGCCGCCTGACCGAGGTGCTGGTCGAATCCGGCGCGCATGTCGACAAGGGCCAGTTGATCGCCACCCTCGACTCGGAGACGGAGATTATCGCCCAGGACCGTGCCAAGCTTGCCTTGCAGGACGCGCAGGACAGACTGACCCGGGTCAAGTCACTGCGCGCATCCAACGCCGCGACACCGGTCGCGGTGGCCGACGCGGAGGTAGCCCTGTCGAATGCAAAGCTGGCACTTCGCGACGCCGAACTCGCCCTTGAGCGCCGCTCGATCCTGGCGCCGATCGCGGGCACGGTCGGCATCCTGCCGATCTCCGCCGGCAACTATGTCACCAGCCAGTCGGCGATCGCCACGCTCGATGACCGTTCCAGCATATTGGTCGATTTCCTGGTGCCGGAGCGTTTTGCCGCTGCCGTGAAGGTCGGCGCGCAACTGGCGGCGACGCCGATCGCCAATCCCAGCGACGCCTATACCGGCACGGTGTCGGCCATCGACAACCACATCGACGAGAACAGCCGCACGCTTCTGGTCAAGGCTACCATCGCCAACCCCGCCGATTCCCTGCGCGCCGGCATGTCGTTCAGCATCGCCATGAAATTACCCGGGCAAGATTACCCGGCCGTCAGCCCACTCGCCATACTCTGGGGTTCCGACGGCGCCTATGTCTGGGCGATCGAGAATGGCAAGGCCAAGCGGGTTGCCGTGCGCATCATCCAGCGCAACACCGAAACGGTGCTCGTCGATGCCGCGATCACGAGTGGCGACCTGGTGGTAACCGAGGGCACCCAGAGCGTCAGCGAAGGTGGCAATGTGCGCATCGCCGGGCAAGAGCAGCCCGCCAACGGCGCCGAAGGCTCATGAGCGGGAGCGTCAACACCGCCGGCGACACCAGCTTCACCGCCCTGTTCATCCGCAGGCCGGTGATGGCCCTGGTGCTGAATGTACTGATCGCCGTCGCCGGGCTCGCCGCCTTCTATGGCGTCGAGGTCCGCGAACTGCCGGATGTCGACCGCTCCGTCGTCACCGTTTCAACCACCTTCACCGGAGCCGCTGCCGAGACCGTCGACCGCGAACTCACCAAGACGATCGAAGGCGCGGTCGCGCGCGTCTCGGGTGTCAAATCGATCTCGTCATCGTCGTCCTTTGGCTCGAGCCGCGTCACCATCGAGTTCAACGACGGCGTCGATCTCAACGTCGCCGCGTCCGACGTGCGCGACGCGGTCGGCCGCATTGCCAACCAGATTCCCGAAACCGCCGATCCGCCGCGCATCGTCAAGGCCGACGCCAACTCCGATCCGGTGATGCGGCTGGCGGTGACGTCGGACAAAATGTCGATCCAGGACATGACCGTCATCGTCCAGGACCAGATCGAGGATGAGCTGGCCGCCGTGCCCGGCGTCGCCGACGTCCAGGTCTATGGCGACCGCGACAAGATCTTCCGCATCGACGTCGACCAGAACAAGCTGGCGAGCCTTGGCTTCACAGTCGCCGACTTGCGAGCGGCCCTTGCCTCGGTTGCCTTCGATTCCCCGGCCGGTTCGATCACCACGACCAACCAGGACCTCATCGTGCGCACGACGGCCGACGTCACCACGCCGGCGGAATTCGAGAACATCATCATCGGCGGCACGACGCGCATCCGCGATGTCGCCACCGTCACGCTTGGCCCCGACATCGGCCAGACCACGCTGCGTTCGGACGGCAAGACAGGCATCGGCATCGGCATTATCCGCCAGGCGGAATCGAACACGCTGGACATCTCGACCGGTGTCCAGGCCGCCGTCGCCAAGCTGCAGGCCAACCTGCCGCAGGGCATGTCGATCAAGGTCACCAGCGACGATGCGGTCTTCGTCAACGGCGCGGTGCATGAAGTCGAGATCGCACTGGCGCTCTCGGTCTCCATCGTGCTGATCGTCATCTACCTTTTCCTTCTCGACTGGCGCGCGACGCTCATCCCGGGATTGTCGATGCCGGTCGCCATGATCGGCACCATCGCCGCGATCTATCTTGCCGGCTTCTCGATCAACATCCTGACGCTGCTCGCCCTTGTGCTGGCCACCGGGCTTGTCGTCGATGATGCCATCGTCGTGCTGGAAAACATCGTGCGGCGACGCAACCAGGGCATGGGACCGCGCGCAGCCGCCGTGCTCGGCACCCAGGAAGTGTTCTTTGCCGTCATCGCAACGACGCTGACGCTGGTTGCCGTCTTCGTGCCGATCTCGTTCCTGCCCGGTCAGACCGGCGGCCTGTTCCGCGAATTCGGTTTCGTGCTCGCCATGTCGGTGCTTCTGTCAGGCGTGGTCGCGCTCACGCTTTGCCCGATGCTCGCCTCGCGCATGCTGACCAATGCATCGCTCCATCATGAAGGCGGCAAGGGCATCGGTTCGCGCATCGGCGGCGCGCTGAATGCCTTCTATAGGCGCAGCCTGCGTCTCTGTCTGGGTGCGCCATGGATCGTGGTCCTGGTCGCCGTGCTGTTTGCTGGCACCGCCTTCACCCTGTTCGGCACCATCCGCCAGGAACTGACGCCGACCGAGGATCGCGCGGCCGTGCTCCTGCGCATCAACGCACCGCAAGGCGTGAGCCTCGACTACACGACGCAGCAGATGCAGAAGATCGAGAGGCTGATCCAGCCGCTGCGCGATTCCGGCGAGATCGTATCGACCTTCGAGAGCGCCGGCCAGAATGGCTCCTACAATACCGGCTTCATGGTGATGACGCTGGCGCCCTGGGATGAACGCAGCCGCGGCCAGCAGGAGATCATGGCCGAGATCAGCCAGTTGACCGCCCAGGTGCCGAGCTTGCGCGTCTTCCCGGTGCAACCCAACAGCCTTGGCATCCGTGGCGCCGGCAACGGCCTGCAATTCGCGCTGGTCGGCAACGACCGCAAGGCGCTCGGCGACGCCGCGGTCAAGATCATCGCCGAGTTGCAGAAGGACGCCCGCTTCCAGTCGCCGCGTCTGAGCGTCGACCCGACGCAGCCGCAGCTTGCCGTCGCCATCGACCGCGAGCGCGCCTCGGATCTCGGCATCGACATCACCGGGCTTGCCAACACCATGCAGGCCATGCTCGACGGCAACGATGTCGTCGACGTCTACATCGCCGACCGCAGCTACGGTGTGAAGCTGGTCTCGACGACCAACCCGATCAACGATCCGACCGATCTGGAGAACATCTTCCTGAAGACGTCGGACGGCCGCTTCGTGCCGATGTCGACCATCGCCACGCTGACCGAGCGCGCCGTGCCGCCGTCGCTGACCCGCGAGCAGCAGCAGCCGTCGGTGGCCGTCACCTCGAACCTCAGCAGTGAATTCGGCCTGGGTGCGGCGCTGACGCGCGCCCAGGAGATCGCCGCGCCGCTGCTGCCGCCAGGCAGCCGATTGCTGCCGCTGGCCGAGGCGGCGACGCTGGGCGAAAGCAACAGCGCCATGGTGACCATCTTCGGGTTCGCGCTGGTCATCATCCTGCTTGTGCTTGCCGCGCAGTTCGAGAGCTTCGTCAGCGCCGTAATCATCATGGCGACGGTGCCGCTCGGACTTGCCTGCGCCATCTTCGCCCTGCTGCTGTCAGGCACCAGCCTCAACGCCTACAGCCAGATCGGCCTGGTGCTTCTGGTCGGTGTCATGGCCAAGAACGGCATCCTCATCGTCGAGTTCGCCAACCAGCTGCGCGACCGGGGCCTTGGCGTGCGCGAGGCCATCGAACAGGCCTCGATCATCCGCCTGCGGCCGGTGATGATGACGATGATCTGCACCGTGCTCGGCGGCGTGCCGCTGGTGCTGGCCGCCGGCGCCGGCGCCGAAGCGCGCATCGCACTCGGCTGGGTGATCGTCGGCGGCCTGGGATTGGCCACCGTCTCGACGCTGTTCCTGACGCCGGTCGCCTACCTGCTGCTTGGCCGCTTCGTGACGCCGAAGGCCGAAGAGGACGCGCGTCTGAAGCGCGAGATGGAGGAAGCCGCTTACGTCGATGTGGAGCCGGCGCAGTAAGGCGTGGCAAAAGCGTGTTCCGTCCGGAATTCCGCTATTTCAGAAGTCGGCCTTCGATCGACCAGCGCGCGGCAAGGAAATTCAGCACCGCTCCCAGGACGACGCCGGCGATCTTGGCCGGCCACACGCCGACCATGCCGGCTAGCACCGCGATGGACAGGCTGGAAACGCCGAGCGAAATCAGCGCACCCAGCGAGACGAAGCGGAAGAAGGCGCTGTGCAGCGAGATGGCCGGATCGCGTTCGAACGACCAGAAGCCATTCGCCACGAAGGAGAAGGCAACCGCGACCATCCAGGCGCCCAGATTGGCACCGAGCGGCGGGGCTTTCAGCCAGAGCAGCAGCGAGAAGCTGGCTAGGTCGATAACCGTATTGACGACGCCGACCATGGCGAAGCGGATGATCTTGTCGCCGGTCGTGCGACCCGGCTGGTCCGCCCCGCTCATCCCCGGCCATCCATGACGGCGGCGCCAGCGCGCTCCAGGCTTGCGCCGAAATCGCCGGAGGCAAGGTAGGCGAACTCGACCTCGCGCGCACCTTGCATCGGATCGCGCCCGCGCAGCGTTTCGTCGACATGGCCGGGATGACACATGAACAGCCCGTTCTCCGGCAACGTCTCGATAGCCGACCGGAGCACGGAAGCGAAGCCGTCGGGCTGCCGCCAGTCATAGAGCCCGGTCAGCGGCCGCATGACCGTGAAGCCCGCGCCTTCCATCGACCGGTCGAAGCCGGCGGCGAGGGCTCCGACAGCGGCGACTTTCAGGGCGGTGGCGATGGTGCCGGGCCATGCCGGCGAGCCGCGCAGCGCCGGCATGCCTGCTCCCTTGGCAAAACGCCTGCGCAGCCATCGTCTGACGACGGGCAGGAAATGCACGTGCTGGTGGCCGTCGATGAAATTCGGTTCGCGTCCCAGCGCCTCGACGAAACGTCCGTGCTGGGCATCGAGTTCGGCATGCACATCACGATCGTCGATACGGCCGCGGCGAAGCGGCAGGGCCAGCGAGCCGAGCGGTGGAAGCCGGCCTTCCGGCGCCAGGCTCGACTGCCCAGTGACGGCAAGCTGATCGGTCAAGGTCAGATGCAGCCCGATCGCTGCACGGCCAGTGAGCGGCCTGATGCGCACCGCCTCGCCGTGCCATTCCGGAAAACCGGTCATGCAGCTTGTGCCGGTCAGGCGCCCGCGGTCGAGCAGTTCGAGGATCGCGGCGGAGACACCGGGCGCCAGGCCGTAGTCGTCGGCGATCAGGCGAAGGCGTCGCGTCATCTTTCGGCGGTACCTGGCTTCCCTCTACCGAACTCGCCACTGACGACATCGCGCACGATGTAGATGGGCCGGTCCTTGCTCTCGCTCAACGTCACCCAGACATATTCGCCGATCAGCCCGAGAAGGGCGAGGTTGAAGCCGCCGAGAAAGACCACCGCCACCAGAAGGCTGGGATAGCCGGGCACGGCGATGCCGTAGAAAATGACCTCGAAGAACACCTTGGCGCCATACAGCGCGCCGGCAAACGCGGCGATAAGCCCGCAGAGGCTGATGAGGCGCAGCGGAATGACGGAAAAGGACGTGAAGCCCTCCAGCGAAAAGGCGAGCAGGTTGAGCCGGCTCCATTTCGACGTGCCGCTGGCACGATCTTCCGGTGAATAGGGTACCGCTTTCTGGCGAAAGCCGGCCCAGGCAAAGAGGCCCTTGTTGAAGCGCCTCTTGTCGCGCAGGCTGGCGACCGCGCGCGCGACGGCGCCGCGCATGACGCGAAAGTCCCCGGCGTTCTCAGGAATGTCGAAGCGTTGGCTGCTGTTGATCAGGCTGTAGAAGAGCCGTGCCAACTGGCTACGCCGCCAGCTGGCCTCGCGCCTGTCGTTCTGCGCATAGACCACATCGAGTTCCGGATCCTTGACCAGTTCGGAAATCATCGTGAGGCTGATTTCCATCGAATGCTGGAGATCAGCATCCATGATCAGCACCATGTCGCCACGCGAACGGTCGAGGCCGGCAAGCACGGCGACCTCCTTGCCGAAATTGCGGCTGAGGCGCACGATCTCCCAGGATCCGGAAAGCGCCCGCGAGAACCGTTCGACACCGTCATCCTGGCTGCCGTCATCGACCAGGATCTTGTGCATGGCCATGCCGAACCGCTGTGACACCGCGGCCTCCAGCTGGTCGAGCAGGGCCACGAAGGCGGCCGCCGACTGTGCCTCGTTGAGGAACGGCGCGATGACATCGAGAGTAGGCCTCAACTCAGCCATGCGCGACAGGTCCGGCATCCTGGGCCTTGTCGCGCGCGCTGGCCCAGAACCACCAGATCAACGCGCAGGAGATGAGCGACACGACGATCGGCCGCAACCACGGGGATAAGAACTCATGGACGGGACGGAATATGCCGGTCATCCCGCTGAGGACGAGCAGTACCGCCAGCGCCACACGCAAGGCCCCCCCTTGCTCTTCCCGCCACAGCAAGGCGATGGCAACGCCGGTGGGAATGGCGATCATGGCGTAGGTGTTGGGCTCGACGCGGGGATTGAACACACACATGTAAAAGGCGCCCACCACGAATATGGCGAGCTCGGCCGTTCCCCGCTCTACCCTTCGGTCGTACCAGAGAACGGCGGAGAGTGCCATCAGCGCGGCGATGACGCGCACGATCGTGGCCTCACGTTCCGGGAGGGGATACCCGAACGACGCGAAGACAGATGTGAAGTCGGCGGGTTCAAACGGGCCAGTCCTGTCGACAGCCATCGCCGTCAGCATCTGGAAGAAGTCATGATACTGGTCGTTGACATAGCCAACGGGCGCAAAGGCATAGGGTATGATGAGCACCACCAGCAGCGCCAGCACGATCACCGGTATCAGCCGGGGACGCAGTGCCGCCACCAGCAACACCATGACGATGGCCGTCGGCTTGGCAATGATTGCAAGCGACGTCCATAGAAAAGTCTCCGCGCGCCGGCCCTCGAGCGCCGACAAGGTGAGCAGCCAGCAGGCGCCGGTCAGCAGTATCGTGGCCTGGCCATTGCGGAGCGCACCGAGCGCCATGGGCATTGAAATGACAAGGCCGAAGGAAAGCAGCCAGGTGAGGTCATGGCCGCCAAGTTTTCGGACCTGCCGAACGACGGCAAACGTTATTACGCCAAAGCAGATCATGCGCCAAACCAGGTCGCCGAAATGGTGCCCAAGCATCAGAAGCGGCGAATAGAGCGCGGCGAAGGCAGGCGCATAAAGGTAGCCCATCGCGAGATGGACATGATAGAGCGGCTGCTGGGCCATGAAGGCTTCGGAGCCATTCCTGTAGACGAACACGACCGAACGATCATCGAGCGACATTTGCGCCAGTGCGGCCGTGACCAGAAACGCCACGATCCACAACATTAGTCCCAAACGGTCGAAGACCGGCTTGGAAATTGTCATGACAACACCCCAGAACCTGCTCAGGGCCGTCCCAACAACCGCCCTGGCATTCAGTGCGGGGCATATCATGGACGAAGCAGCGAGGCATAGAGGCCTTGGTGGGTGCGGAAACCGTATTTTAGGGTTCCGTGATGCACGAATGCGGGTATTTCATTCGCTTCGAGCGCCTGATCACACCATTGTGTTCAATCATTCCCGTCTGATCGATCGCTTGCGTCGATCCATTCCTAAGGCCGGATGAACACCTTGCCGTTGGGCTTGGCGAGTTCCAGGGGCAAGCGCGCCATAGCCTCGGCGAGCGGCACGACGGCCGTCACATCGGTCGCCCAGCGCCCGTCGGAAAAGCGCTTTTGCGCCTCCATGATCGCCGGGCCACGCCGATCCCCAGACTGACGCATCCATTCGCTCAGCCAGAAGCCCTCGATGTGCTTGTGCTGGAAGATCAATTGGCCGGGCTCGCGGATAATCGTGGCGTTGGTGTCGAGCCGGCCGTAGATGATCCAGCGCGAACGCTTCGGCATGGCATCGAAGATGGCCGAGGCCAGCGGGCCGGTCACCGCGTCGAGGAAGATGCGCGGCTGCTCGGCCTTCATCACCTCGCGCAACGCCGCCTTCAAGTCATCAGCCTTCTCGTTGAGGACATGCGCGGCGCCAAGCTCTTTCAGCAGTCGGATCTGGTCGTCGCGGCGCACGGTGACGATCGGCCGGAACCCCGCTTCCTTGGCCAGGCCGATGATCAGCTTGCACAGCTGGCTGGCCCCGGCGGTCATGACGAAAGCCTTTTCACCCTCCTGCTTGACGATGTCGAACATGGCGAGCGCGGTCAGCGGGTTGACGATCATCGCGGCACCGTCCTCGTCACGGACCGTGTCCAGTAGCGGGATGCAAGCGGCGGCCTCGGCGACTGCGTACTGCGCCCACGAGCCCCAGTTGGAGAGGCCGGTGGCGAACGCCACGCGCTTGCCTGCCAGGCCTTTGGCATAGGGATCATCGCCGCTGGCCACGACGGTGCCGACGCCCTCGAAGCCGGCCGGCTGGCCCTTGGCGCGCGGCTGGCCGTACTGGCCCTTGATGAAGGCGACATCGGACGGATTGATCGAGGCGAGACTGACCTTGAGCAGAACCTGTGTCGGCCCGGGCGTCGGCACGGCGATGCTGCCCGGCTCGAGATAGGGCTCCATGGCCTCCAGCACGCTGCCGCTCGGCGTCTTGGTGTAGCCGTCGCCGACAAGCAGCAGCGCCTTCATTTCGGAGGGTATGGTCATCGGAGAACTCCTTCTTTGCCGGCAGGGGAGATCATAACAGAGCTGGATTGCCGGACGTTCAGACCTTTTCCTGCGTGTATTTCTTCAGCTCCGTACGCGCCACCTGACGGCGGTGCACGGCATCCGGTCCGTCGGCGAGGCGCAGCGTACGCAGATGCGTCCATGAGCGGGCGAGCGGCGTGTCCTGGCTGATGCCCTGCGCGCCGAACATCTGCACCGCTTCGTCGGTGACCTTGAGCGCGACGCGCGGCGCGATGACCTTGATCTGGCTGATCCAGGGCGCGGCGGCACGGGCATCGCCCTGGTCGATCATCCAAGCCGCCTTGAGGCAGAGCAGCCTGGCCATCTCGATCTCCATGCGGCATTCGGCGATGATGTCGAAATTGGCGCCAAGCCTGGCCAGGGGCTGGCCGAAGGCTTCGCGGCGCACGGAGCGCTGGCACAGCATCTCCAGCGCCATCTCCGCCTGGCCGATGGCGCGCATGCAGTGATGGATGCGGCCCGGGCCGAGCCGCCCTTGCGCGATCTCGAAACCCCTGCCCTCGCCAAGGATCAGGTTCGATGCCGGCACGACAACATTGTCGAAGCGCAGGTGCATATGGCCATGCGGCGCATCATCGTCGCCATAGACCTGCATGGCCCGGAGCTTGGTCACGCCTTTTGTATCAGCAGGCACCAGGATCATCGAATGGCGGCGGTGCTGCGGCTCCTCATCGCCACCGGTGCGGACCATGACGATATAGATGGCGCAGCGTGGGTCGCCGGCGCCCGACGCCCACCATTTCTCGCCGTTGAGCACATAGTTTTCGCCCTGGCGTTCGCAGCGCATCGCAATGTTGGTGGCGTCGGACGAGGCGACGTCCGGTTCGGTCATCAGATAGGCCGAGCGAATCCGCCCCTCGAGCAAAGGCTCCAGCCACGCCTTCTTGTGCTCGGCCGAACCGTACCGCTCCAGCACCTCCATATTGCCGGTGTCGGGAGCCGAGCAGTTGAAGGTCTCGGCGCCGAGATGCGCCTTGCCCATCTCCTCGGCCAGATAGGCGTACTCGACGGTCGACAGCCCATAACCGCGGTCCGAGCCGGTGAGCCAGAAATTCCACAGGCCGCGTTCCCTGGCTGCCTTCTTCAGCCCTTCGAGAATTTCGCTCTGGCGCGCCGTATAGGCCCAGCGGTCGCCGGCCTTGCCCACCTCGGCCAGGAATTCCTTGTCGAGCGGCGTGATCTCGTCGCGCACCATGGCCGCGACGCGCTGATGGATCGGCTTCAGCCGCTCGGTCATGCCGAGGTTCATCTCCGTCATCGGTCGCTAACCCTTTCACGCCAAACCCGGCATTTTATCCGTGGCAAGGATGATGGTACTTCGGGTAGCCTTGTCAACGCGAGCCCTTCCCGCCCTACAGTGGGAGAAACGCGCGGAGGAATGGCCATGAGCTACCTGGACGAGCTGTTTTCCGTGGCCGGCAAGACCGCATTGGTGACGGGAGCAGCGACCGGGATCGGCCGCATGGCCGCCACCGCATTGGTCAAGGCTGGCGCCACCGTCATGATCGCCTCGCGCAAGGGCGACGATTGCATCAAGGTCGCCGACGAATTGAACGATCTTGGCGCTTCCGGCCGCGCCGAGGGCTTTGCCGGCGATGTCTCCAGCGAAGCTGGCATCGCCGCGCTCGTCGCCGAGGTCAAGGCGCGAACCGACAAGCTGCATATTCTCGTCAACAATGCCGGCGTCTCCTGGGGCGCGCCCTTGGAAAGCTTCCCTTATTCGGCATGGGCGAAAGTGTTCGGCGTCAATGTCACCGCCGTCTTCCATCTGACCCGCGAATTGCTGCCGCTGCTCGATGCCGCCGCCAGCGACATCGATCCGGCGCGGGTGATCAATCTGGGTTCGGTGATGGGCACGCAGCCGCTGGCTGACGATGCCTACTCCTACACGGCCTCGAAGGCGGCGGTCCATCATCTGACGCGCACGCTGGCGCTCGAGTTCGCCACCCGCCGCATCACCGTCAACGCCTTCGCTCCCGGTCCTTTCCAGAGCCGCATGACGGCGTTCGCCACTGGCACAGAGGAACAGGCAAGACATGTCGGGAGCCATGTTCCGATCGGCCGCATCGGCGTACCGGATGACATTGCCGGCGCAACCCTCTATTTGTGCAGCCGTGCCGGCAGTTATGTTACCGGTGCCATACTGCCGATCGACGGCGGACAGTCGGTGCAGCATGGGCTGACGCTGTTCAAGGAATGACATGTCCGGCCGGAGAGCCGGTGTGTGAAGTGGAGGGCATCGCCGTGGAACCGATCAGTCTCGATGTGCTTCTGGCCAGTGTCGGCAAGGAAGTCGGCGTCTCGCCGTGGCGCGTGGTCACGCAACGCATGATCGACCAGTTCGCCGACGCCACCGACGACCACCAGTTCATCCACTGCGACCCGGAGCGCGCCAAGCGCGAGACGCCGTTCGGCGGCACCATCGCGCATGGCTTCCTGTCGCTGTCGCTTTTGTCGGCGATGACCTTCGAGACCATGCCGCCGCTGGAAAACGGCAAGATGGGGGTCAATCATGGTTTTGACACGCTGCGCTTCCTGGCGCCGGTGAAGACCGGTGCGCGCATCCGCACCCATTTCGTGCTGGCCGACGTCAAGGTGAGACCGTCGGGCTGGGTGCAGACGGCGCATGACGTGACGATCGAGATCGAGGGCTCGAAGAAGCCGGCGCTGACCGCGCGCTGGCTGACACTGACCCTTCTCGAGCGCCAGCCCGAGACGGCATGAGCGATCCAAACGCTCTCGACAAGGCAGCACTTGCGCCTTACCTCGAGGCGGAAATCCCCGGCTTTTCCGGGCTTCTATCCATCGAGAAATTCAAATCCGGACAATCGAACCCGACCTATCTCCTGACCGCGCAAAGCGGCCGCTATGTGCTGCGCGCCAAGCCGCCCGGACAGTTGCTGAAATCGGCACATCAGGTCGACCGTGAATTCACCGTGATGAAGGCGCTTTCCGGCAGCGCCGTGCCGGTGCCCGACATGCTGCACCTCTCAGGCGAGGACTCGCCGATCGACCGCATGTTCTACGTCATGGGTTTTGTCGATGGCCGCATCTTCTGGGACCCGGCGCTGCCGGAAGCGTCGGGCAATGGGGAGCGCGCGGCGGTCTACGACGCCATGAATGCAACGCTTGCTGCCCTGCACGATGTCGATGTCAAGGCGGTCGGGCTTGGCGATTTCGGCAGGCCAGGCAGTTATTTCGAGCGGCAGCTGGCGCGCTGGACTAGCCAGTACCGCGCCTCTGAAACCGACGCTGTCGCCGACATGGACCGTCTGATTGCCTGGCTGGAGGCACATATGCCCGCCGATGACGGCCGAGTCTCGCTGGTGCATGGCGACTACCGGCTGGACAATCTGATGTTCGCGTCCGATCGGCCAAAGGTGGTGGCGGTGCTCGACTGGGAACTGTCGACGCTTGGCCACCCCTTCGCCGACATCGCCTATCAGTGCATGCAATGGCGCCTGCCGCATGCATCCGGCTTTCGCGGCTTGGGCGGCATCGACCGCGCCGCGCTCGGCCTGCCCTTGGAAGAGGACTATGTTGCCGCCTATTGCCGGCGGCAGGGGCTTGATGGCATCGGCAACTGGACGTTCTTCCTCGCCTTCTCCTTCTTCCGGCTGGCCGCGATATGCCAGGGTGTGTACAAACGCGCGCTGGACGGCAACGCCTCCAATCCGGAAAAAGCCAGGACCTATGGCAAGGCGGTAAAACTGCTTTCGCATCTTGCCGTGAAACTGATCGACAAGCACATGTGATGGGGAGAGGTGATGGGCCGCTTTGACGGAGCGACTGTGCTGATCACGGGTGCCGCCGGCGGGCTGGGCAGCGGTGCGGCCAAAGGCTTTGCCTCGGAAGGCGCGCGGCTGGTTCTCTCCGACATGAACGAGGCTTTGCTCGAAAGCCTTGCCGCGACGCTTGGCACCCAAACAGCGATCCTGGCCGGCGATATTTCGGACGAAAAACTATCCGAGGACCTGGTCGAGCTGGCAGTGAGAAAATTCGGCCGGCTGGATGTCGCCATCAACAATGCCGGCATCGTCCAGAGCTTCGTGCGGCTGCCGCAAGTGGCGTCGGACGAGGCCCGCCGCGTGCTGGAGATCGACCTGCTCGGTGTCTTCTACGCGATGAAGCACCAGATCCCGCAAATGGAACAGCAGTTCAAGGCGACAGGGAAAGGCGGCACCATCGTCAACATCGCTTCGGTCGCCGGGCTGGTCGGCGCACCGAAACTCTCGGTCTACGCCGCCGCCAAGCATGGCGTCGTCGGGCTGACGAAATCGGCGGCTGCCGAATACGCCACCAAGGGCGTTCGCGTGAACGCCATCTGTCCGGCCCACACGCGAACGGCGATGGTGGACGGGTTCGTGCGCATGTCCGGCACGCCGGAAACCGATGCGCTTGCCGAACTGACGCGCGGCGTACCCATGAAGCGCGTCGGCGAAGTCGACGAGATTGTCACCGCCATCCTGTTCGCCGCCGATCCCGCGAACTCCTTCATGACCGGCCATGCGCTGGCCGTGGACGGCGGCGTCGGCGCGGTCTGAAACATACCGTTGGGGGAACCAACCCCGCCCTTGTCCGTTTCCGTACAGCGTATATAATTTAGCCAGGCATCAACCAACAAAAGGCAGGCAGGCAGTGCCGCTGAGCGTCCAGAAGCGCCGGGAAAAACACAAGGCGGAACTGCGCAGCGAGCTTGTCGAGGCCGCGCACAAGCTCGTCCAGGAAGAAGGCTATGAAGGCCTGACCATCCGCAAGCTGGCCAAGCGCGTCGGCTACGCGCCGATGTCGGTCTACTCCTACTTCGCCGACAAGCAGGACATCCTCTTCGCGCTCGCCGAGGACGCGTTCGAGACGCTGGCCCGGCGCATCGAGGAGCATCCGTCCGACGATCCGATCGAGGCATTGCAGGCGGTCATGACGGAGTATGCCGCCTTTGGGCTCGGCAATCCCAATGAATACCGCACCGTGTTCATGACCGAAAAGACCAGGCCGCCGGAAGGCAAGACCTTCGCCGAGATGGAAGAAGGCAACCCGGCGATGAAGGTGCTCATCAGACGGGTCGAAGCTTGCGTTGCCGCAGGCAAGCTCAAGGGCGACCCGCGCGCCATCGCCACCATGCTGTGGGCGGTGGGCCACGGCACGATCTCCTTGCTGATCACATTCCCCTTCTATCCGTTCGGCGATCCACGGGCCTTCGTGAAGCGGATGTGCGACTCCACGCTGGCTTCGCTGAGCATGCAGGACGTGCCGCCGCTGACCGAGACCCCGGTCAACTGCTGACCATCACCTCCTTCGTCCCACATTTCCTCACCACCCATCCCCCGCCGAAACCGGGGCGTGGAATTTTATGGTTAACAAAAATCTAATGTACGTGTACGATTTGGCTTGAACTTCGAGATCGGCAGGCGTATCTGTACGGCATATCGTACACGTACGAATAAAAATTCACCGTCGAAAACGGAGACTGACAATGAAAAAGACAATCCTCACCCTCGCCGCCGTGCTGGCACTTTCGGGCTCGGCATTCGCCGCCAGCGCTACCCAGCCCGTCAAGCAGGCGCCAGCCGCGGCGACCTGCGTCGATGCCAAGACCCATGTGAAGCTTGATTGCAGCGCGACGGGATCGATCGAAAAGGCGACCAGTTCCACCCAGGGCAAGGGCCCGAAGATCGGCATCGACATCAACCCGTGGATCGTCCCGAGCTTCTAATCTGAAGCAGCGGAAAGCAGACCCTCGGGCCGATCTCCTAGGGCGGAAACTGGTTCCGAAAAGACCTTCTCAGGCGACCGTCAGTGGTCGCCTCGCAGCCGAACTCTCGAAGGCCGCGTCGATCAGTTTCTGCATGTCGGCGGCACGCCGGAAGGACGGATCGCCATTTCGGCCGGCGTCGAGCGCCTCTGCGAAACGCCGGGCATTGCGCTTCACGATGGTTAAGGACAGCGTTCGCCAGCGCTGATGGTCGATATCCTTGCCCACGCAAACCGACAGGTGCGAAACCTTGCCATCGGTTTCCACCTTGATCGCACCCTTGGTGCCGTGCATGGCCAGCGACAGCTCGTTGGTGTTGCCGGTCATGTAGCGGCTGGCAACGATGGTGGCGAGCGCGCCGGATTTCATCCGCGCGGTTATGGCGGCGCTGTCATTGGCATCCAGCACATAGTCGCCGATCCGGTCTCCCTCGGCCTTCGGAAACGTCACCAGATCGGCATGCAGGCTGACGATATCGTCAGCCGCGCCATAGGTGGCGAAGTCCAGGATGTGGATGCCGACATCGCCCAGGACGCCTGTCGAACCGTGCCGGCTCGACAGGCGCCACAGCCATTTGTCCTCCACCCGCCAGTCACCCCACGACTTGCTGACCAGCCAGCTCTGCCGGTAGCTCGCCTCGACATGGCGCAGTTCCCCGATCTCGCCGGCCTGCACCATGCGTCGCGCTTCCTGGATCGCCGGTGAGTTGCGATAGGTCAGGTTGACCATGTTGACGACCCCGGCCGCCTCGGCGGCCTCCGTCATCACCAGCGCATCGGCATGGTTCGGCGCCAGCGGCTTTTCGCAGAAGACATGCTTGCCGGCGGCAAGCAGCGCCAGCGTCGTTGCCTTGTGCGCGCCATCCGGCGTCGCGTTGATGGCGGCGTCGAACTGGCCCCAGGCGATCGCCGCTTCCAGGCTCTCGAAGAAGTCACCGATTGTGTTGGTGGCGGCGAACGCGGCCGCGCGGCCCGGCACCTGGTCGACGCAGGCGACGATACTGCAACCCGGGATCTTGGCAAACTCTTCGACATGGTGCCCGGCGATGCCGCCGGTTCCCAACAAAAGCAGACGGTGCATCAGCCCAAACCCCTGATCAACTGAGACCCTTGTCGCCATCGGCATGCAGGCGCAGGCCCTTCTGGACGATCGTCTCCTTGGCCGCGTGCGTCGGCACGTTTGGCGCATTGGTGATCCCCGACCATGCCGGCGCGGGATTGCGCGCCCAATGGACGGCGTTGCGCAGTACCTGCTGTACGCCCTCATTGTGATAGATCGGATAGGTTTCGTGACCCGGGGAGAAGTAGAAGATCCGTCCGGCACCACGCTGGTAGGTCAGTCCCGACCGGAACACCTCGCCACCCTCGTACCAGGAGACGAATACCGTCTCCATCGGCTCCGGCACCGCGAACGGCTCGCCATACATTTCCGTCTCGCCGATCTCCAGGCATTCGCCGATGCCCTGGGCTATCGGATGGCCGCGATTGATCGCCCACACCCGCTCGCGCTCGCCAGCCTCGCGCCATTTCAGCGAGCAGGGCGTGCCCATCAGCCGCTTGAATATCTTCGAGTAGTGGCCGGAATGGAGCACGATCAGACCCATGCCTTCCCATACCCGCCTCTGCACCCGCTCGACGATCTCGTCCCTGACCTCGCCATGCGCGGCATGGCCCCACCACAACAGGACTTCGGTGGCAGCAAGACGCTTTTCACTCAAGCCGTGCTCGGGCTCCTGCAAGGTGGCGGTGGTCGCCTCGATGCCCTTGTCCTGGTTCAGCGCCGCGGCGATGGTGCCATGCATGCCCTTGGGATAGAGGTCGCGCACGGCTGCGTTGGTCTGCTCATGGACGTTCTCACCCCAGACGACGGCTTTTATCGGCATTTTTCATCTCCCAAAGCGCTTTAAATAGCTGATATGGCAGTACGTTGAGAAGATGGCGCTTCAGCGAAACTGGGGAAATCAGGGCTTGCGGCTCTTGCGCCCGGGAACGGTCTTGGCCTTTCCCGGTCTTGCGGGAGCCCCGGGAATGGCCGTTCCGGTGATCGATATCGGGTCGCTGGCCGGGAACGTGTCCTCAAGCCCTTCTTCGAGCTCCTGCTCGACGCTGGGCTCTTCGCGTTGCTCTTGCTCCAGGGAGCGCACGGCCGGCGACTTCTTGACCTGTGATTTCGGCGCGGATTTCGACGGCATCGGCATTCTCCCTCGGCTTGCCCAGGAGAACGGCCCGCTGCCCTGAACGTTCCTGACCGCTTCAGCCGGAACCCCGGCGGTTCGGATCAAGCCGCCCCGTCGCGCGCCGCCTCTGACAGGAAAGTAAAGACATAGTCCGAGAAGGAACGCCAGCACTCGACCCGGAAGTCATCTGGTGCCTTGCGCAACAGCACGATCTCGGTCTTGCCCAGGATGGTGCGCGAACACGCTCCCACAGGGAAGGCATCGAGCGAAAGATCCTGCGGACAGCCCGCATTGATCGTCGCGGCCGCACCTGCGCCAGTAACGGCAATTGCGATGTTGCGATGTGAGATGCCGACAGCTGAATGCAGTGCGGTAACCCCTGCGCAATCGGCGAGCGGATCGTTGCCGGCCTCGTCGATGACCAGCCACTCGTCAGGGCCAAGCCACAGCGCGGTGCGCCCGGCCTTCGAGGCCGAAGTCTTTTGCTTCTGCGGCAAGGTCACGCCGAGTGCTTTCGACAGCGCAGCAATCGATGTCTCCGGCGCGCGCAATGAAATACGCTCGGCCGGCGGCAGCACCTCGACCTTGACGTTGGTCGAGGTGGTCGTGCGTCCGGCCAGCGCCGGACGGCGTTCGACCGAAGGCGATGTCGCCGGGGCCGTTGTCTTTGCAGCAGCCTTAGCCATTGAGGCGCCCTCCCGTCTCGTCGAAGAACACCATGCCGGTAACCGCCACTTCGATCACCCCATTCGGCATCGGCACATAGAGTGTGTCGCCCATGCGGTCGCGGCCACCGGCGACCAGCGCCAGCGCGATCGAGCGCCCGCAATTCTGCGACCAGTAGCTCGACGTGACGTGGCCGATCATCTTCATCGGGATCGCCTGTTTGGGATCCTCGACGATCTGCGCGCCCTCTTCCAGCACTACCTTCGGATCCTTGGTCTTGAGGCCGACAAGCTGCTTGCGGCCCTTGGCGACAAGATCCGGCCGCGTCAGGCCGCGGATGCCGACGAAGTCCGTCTTCTTCTTGCCGACCGCCCAGTCGAGACCGGCGTCGTTCGGCGTCACCGTGCCGTCCGTATCCTGGCCGACGATGATGTAGCCCTTTTCGGCGCGCAGCACATGCATGGCCTCGGTGCCGTAGGCGGCCGCACCGTGCTTCTGGCCCTCGGCCCACAGCGCTTCCCAGACGGCCTGCCCGTAATCGGCGGGCACGTTGACCTCGAAGCCGCGCTCGCCGGTGAACGACATGCGGAACAGGCGGGTCGGCACGCCACAGATCTTGCCTTCGCGCACCGACATATGCGGCAACGCCTCATCCGACATGTCGATGCCTTCGACCAGCGGCGCGATGATGTCCCGCGACTTCGGCCCTTGCACGGCAATGACCGCCCACTGCTCGGTGGTCGAGGTCAGCCAGACATTGAGATGCGGGAATTCGGTCTGGAGATAGTCCTCCATGTGGTTCATGACGCGCGGCGCGCCGCCCGTCGTCGTCGTCACATGGAAACGGTCCGGCGCCAGCCGGCCGACAACGCCGTCATCATAGATGAAGCCGTCTTCGCGCAGCATGATGCCATAGCGGCAGCGGCCAGGTTCCAGCTTCTCCCAAGGATTGGTGTAGAGCAGTTCCATGAACTTGGCCGCGTCCGGGCCAACCACTTCGATCTTGCCCAGCGTAGAGGCATCGAACAGGCCTGCTTTGTTGCGAACAGCGACGCATTCGCGATCGACAGCCGCGTGCATGTCCTCGCCCGCCTTGGGAAAATACCAGGCGCGCTTCCACTGGCCGACATCCTCGAACACCGCACCTTGTGCTTCGGCCCAGGGATGGATTGCCGTCCTGCGTGTCGGGTCGAACAGCGGCCCGCGCGCATGGCTGACGATGGAACCGAAGGTCACCGGCGTATAGGGCGCCCGGAACGTCGTCAGGCCGACCTCCGGGATCGGCTTTCCCAGCGTCTCCGCTGCAATCGCCAGGCCATGCATGTTGGAGGTTTTGCCCTGGTCGGTCGCCATGCCGTTGGTGGTGAAGCGCTTGACGTGCTCGATGGAGCGCATGCCCTCATGCACCGCCTGGCGGATGTCCTTGGCGGTGACGTCGTTCTGGAAATCGACGAACGCTTTCACCGTCGTGTCCGGCCCGGCGCCGGGCGCGGCACCCAGCATGCCGCGCGACCAGCTCTCCGACGCGTCGACCTTCGGTTTCGTCCCCTTGGCCGTCTTCGCGCCGGCATCCCTGGCCGCCTTGGCGCCCGCCGCATAGGCCTCGTCCACGCTCGCCGACAGGCCGTCCGTGCCGTTGCAGGCGCCGACGGAGACACAGTCCTGTGCGTAGACGCCCGGCACGAAGCGCTTGGTCTCGTCGTTGAAGGCGACCTTGCCGCGCGATTGCGAGAACAGGTGCACCGACGGCGTCCAGCCGGCCGACATCAGGATCGCATCGACGGGGATGGTGCGTTCGCCGCCGCCGTTCTTCGGCTGCACGGTCATTGACGACACCCGCAGCTTACCGCCGGCGCGGATCACCGCGCGGCCGAAATTGACCTCGATGCCCAGCGCCCTCGCCTCGTCGATCACCGGTCCGGTCGGATGGTCGCGCAAATCGACGATCGCCGCGACGTTGACGCCGGCCTTCTTCAGGTCGATCGCCGCCGCATAGGCGGAATCATTGGCGGTGTAGACGCCGACATTTTTGCCGACCGCGACGCCATAGTGATTGAGATAGGTGCGGGCAGCACCTGCCAGCATGACGCCGGGACGGTCGTTGTCGGCGAACACCATGTGGCGCTCGATGGCACCGGACGCCAGCACGACGCGTTTCGCACGCACCTGCCACAGCCGCTCGCGCGGCAGATCGTGGCCAGGGGCCTTCAAATGATCGCTGACGCGCTCGACCAGCCCGACGAAATTCTGCGCGTAATAGCCGAACGCCGTCGTACGCGAGAGCACGCGGACATTGTCCATGGTGCTCAGCTTGGCGATCGCCGCCTGCGCCCAGGCAAAACCGTCCTGGCCATCGATCCTGGCGCCGTTCTCGAAGCGCAGGCTGCCGCCGAACTCTGCCTGCTCGTCTGCCAGGATGACGCGCACGCCGGTCTCGGCCGCGGCAAGTGCCGCCGCGATGCCGGCCGCACCGCCGCCCAGCACCAGCACTTCGCAATGCGCATAGCGCGACGAATAATGGTCAGGATCAGGCTTGTCCGGAGATACGCCGAGGCCGGCCGCGGCGCGGATCTTCGGCTCGTAGAGGCTCTTCCAGGCCGCCTTCGGCCACATGAAGGTCTTGTAGTAGAAGCCGGCCGAAAACATCGGCGACGCCAGGTCGTTGACCGCGCCGACGTCGAAGGACAGAGAAGGCCAGCGGTTCTGCGACTGCGCGGCAAGCCCGTCATAAAGCTCCTGCACCGTCGCCCGCACGTTCGGCGTCTTGCGCGCCGCGTCGCGCTTGATCTCGACCAGCGCGTTCGGCTCCTCCGCGCCGGCCGACAGGATGCCGCGCGGACGGTGGTACTTGAACGAGCGGCCGACCAGATGGACGCCATTGGCAAGCAGTGCCGAAGCCAGCGTGTCGCCCTCGACGCCGGTGTAGGACTGGCCATCGAAGCTGAAACGGGCGGTCTTGGCCTGCTTGAGGCGGCCGGCACCGGAAATGCGGAAAGTACCGCTCATTTGGCAACTCCCGGGAGCTTCGACGGCTTCGGCTCGCCGGCCTTGTAGGTCATGAGGAACTTGTCGGTGACGGTGTCGCGCACCGCGTTGAAGAAGCGGGCGCAGCCATGGATATGCCGCCAGCGCTCATAGATGATGCCCTTGGGATTCGAGCGGATGAAGAAGAATTTTTCGAAATCGTCGTCGCTCTCGCCGGCCATGTTGGCGGAGCGCGCTATATGCGCCTCGCCGGCGTTGCGGAATTCGAGCTCCGGACGCTCTTCCTCGCAATAGGGGCAGCGGATGAGAAGCATTTGTGTTCGTTCCTACAATTCGCCGTGGCCGACATGGGCGCCGGCCGGTTGATCGCAAAGCCTCTGGCCCAGGGCCGCGAACGGCGCGACGAGCCGGATGCGCTCCTCCACGCTTGCGGCAGGCCGAAACAGGTCGCGATACGCCATGTTGCCGATGGTGAGCTGGATCGGATCGGTGGTGACGATGACGCGACGCGGCTCGAATGGTTCGTCCTCGCCCAGATTGGCAGGTCTGTTCTCGATGAACATGACCACCTTCTGCCCCCCGCTCCAGACGCAGGCCAGCACGCCATTGTCGACGGAGAACGGCCAGCTGGTCTCGTTCTCAGTGCGGCTGATCGGCTGCGTGCGCACCTCGGCCGCCGACGGGATGTGGAACATGCCCTGTTCCCCCGCCAGCACCAACGGCATGGCGACAGCCATCTCGGCCATCATCATCAGTGTGCCACCGCCGCCGCCGCGGCCTCGTCGATCAGCCGGCCGGTACGGAAGCGCTCGATGGTGAACGGTGCGTTGATCGGGTGCGGATCATCCTTGGCGATGGTGTGGGCAAAGACATGGCCCGAGCCCGGCGTTGCCTTGAAGCCGCCCGTGCCCCAGCCGCAATTGACGTAGAGGCCTGGCACCGGCGTCTTGGCCAGGATCGGCGAACGATCGGGCGTCACGTCGACGATGCCGCCCCACGAACGCAGCATCTTCATGCGCGTGAAGATCGGGAACATCTCGCAGATGGCGTCCAGCGTGTGCTGCAGGATATGCAGGCCGCCGGTCTGCGAATAGGAGACATATTGGTCCGTGCCGGCGCCGATCACCAGCTCGCCCTTGTCGGACTGCGAGATATAGGCGTGCACCGTGTTCGACATCACCACGCAGGGCACCACCGGCTTGACCGGCTCGGAGACCAGCGCCTGCAGCGGATAGCTTTCCAGCGGCATGCGCACGCCAGCCATGTTCATGATGACCGAGGAATGACCGGCGGCGACGACGCCGACCTTCTTGGCGCCGATGAAACCGCGCGTCGTGTCGACGCCCATGACCGCGCCATTGGCCGCACGCTTGACCCCGGTGACCTCGCAATTCTGGATGATGTGCACGCCGCGTGCCGAAGCGCCGCGCGCATAACCCCAGGCAACCGCGTCGTGGCGCGCCGTGCCGCCACGGCGCTGCAGCGCCGCCCCAACGACCGGATAGCGCGCATCCTTGGAGATGTTGAGCGGCGGGCAGAATTCCTTCGCCTGCTCCGGTGTCAGCCATTCATTGTCGATGCCGTTCAGCCGGTTGGCGTGGACATGGCGCTTGAGCACCTGGATGTCGTGCACATTGTGGGCGAGCATCATGACGCCGCGCGCCGAATACATGACGTTGTAGTTGAGCTCCTGGCTCAGCCCGTCCCACAGTTTCAGCGCATGGTCGTAGATGCCGGCGCTCTCGTCATAGAGATAGTTGGAGCGGATGATGGTGGTGTTGCGGCCGGTGTTGCCGCCGCCAAGCCAGCCTTTTTCCAGCACCGCGACATTGGTGATGCCGTGCACGGTTGCGAGATAATAGGCGGTGGCCAGGCCATGGCCGCCGGCGCCGACGATGATGACGTCGTATTCCTTCTTGGGCTCAGGCGAGGACCACTGTTCCTCCCAGCCCTTATGGCCGCGCATGGCCTCACGGGCGATGGCGAATACCGAATATTTTTTCAACGTCCTGGCCTCGCAAATGGCGGCAGGGCGTTCACTCAGCCCCGGCGCGCGAGGTGTATCACTAGCGAAACCGCGCTGTCATCCTTGCGCTGTTTGCGACGGCGCTTGCCGTTTTGCGCCGTGGCGAAAAAGACGCATGCGATCTGGCTCATCCGGCTGCCGTGGGCCAGTATCCTCAGCACTTGAGGACGGAGGTGACGAATGGGCAACGCCTGGTGGAATCTGACATTGCGCTTCCTGCTGGAGCTTGCCGCCTTGCTCGGCCTCGGCATGGCGAGCTGGAGCATCTCCGGCGAAACATGGCGCTGGATCGCTGCTCTGGTGTTGCCGCTTGTCGCAGCGGCGGCTTGGGGAACCTTCGCGGTATTGGACGATCCGAGCCGGTCAGGTCGGGCGCCGGTGCCAGTACCGGGTGCGGTGCGGCTGGTGCTTGAACTCGTGATCCTGTTCGGTGGCGCGGCCGGATTCTATCTGGCCGGTCACACCACCACGGGCATCATCATGGCTCTGCTCATCCTCGTCAGCTACGTATTCTCGATCGATCGCCTGGGATGGCTGTTGCGGCAGTAGTCGCCCAATATCGCCTTTTCGCCTGCAGCGAACGGGCTCCGCTGCGACGACCGCCAGTGCACCCCCCGCAATTCAATCCACCTCATTTTTCGAGTACGGCAGAGCCGTATTTATTTTGCCTCGTCGGGCGTCAGCCTTTTCAATTGAGGAGGGCCACCGCCGTGAAGTTCACCGTGCGGGTAGGTCCGTTCCCAGTACCGGCCGTCGTGCGGGTCTAGATAGAGCGTTTCCCAAGCACCCGACTGCGGGCTATCGGTGACTTTCTGCAAATGATGAGCCAACAGCCATTCAATCCGCACGCAAATTGGGTCACCACGAACTTTGCCATCTTGAACAATCCAACTACCTGTTAGCAGCTGCTCATTGGGTTCGAGTTTCGTCATTGTTTTGGAGCCACGGTGCTGGTGGTTGCGCCAGATGGGACAGGTCCGTTCGCAATAACATACTCTGGCGCGCCTCCAGCCGTATAGCCACCAAGATCCAACTGCGCGGGTATCGGGTGTCGTCAGAAGGCGTGGCCTGAGATCAGCCCATCTTGTTGCCGGCACCAGTCGGCCAGACAGACGGAAGGATCACAGCAATGCTCGCACTCGCCAACAAGATCGCCATCGTCACCGGCGCCAGCTCCGGCATCGGCCGCGCCACCGCAAAACTCTTTGCGGAGGAAGGCGCCAGACTTGTTGTCGCCGCGCGGCGTCAGGCAGAACTCGACACGCTCGTCGAGGAAATCCGGGAGGCCGGCGGCTCGGCGGTCGCGCTCGCTGGCAATGTCACGGAGGAAGCCTATGCGAAAGCGCTCGTCGAGCTTGCGCTCGACAGTTTCGGCGGACTCGACATCGCCTTCAACAATGCCGGTTCCGTCGGCCTGATGGGTTCGGTCCCGGAGATGGCGCCTACGACATGGCACGAAACGATGGACACCAACCTGACCAGTGCCTTTCTCTGCGCCAAGCATCAGATACCGGCCATGCTGGACCGTAGCGGCGGCTCACTGATTTTCACTTCAAGCTTTGTCGGCCGGACCGCAGGCATACCCGGCATGGCCGCCTACGCGGCCGCCAAGGCCGGGCTGATCGGTTTGACGCAGGTTCTGGCCGCCGAATACGGCCCGCAGGGCTTGCGCGTCAACGCGCTGCTGCCCGGCGGCACCGACACGCCCGGCGCCACAACGACCACGCCGGAGGCGCGGGCGTTCGTCGAAGGCATCCATGCCCTGAAGCGCATGGCGCAGCCGGAAGAGATTGCCCGCTCGGCGCTTTATCTCGCTTCCGACGCGTCGAGCTTCACCACCGGAACGGCGCTGTTCGCCGATGGCGGCGTCTCGATCAACCGGACGTGAAGCGTTTTACGGTCGAGGCAGCGCCGGCAATCGACAATGTCGCAAAACCGGCCTTGCTTTTTCGGCGCGATTTGGCGATTGCGTCTTCCTGGCGAAGGCCTCTGTTTGAAGATGGGAACCATGCTGCTGATCAGAACCTATGTCGCACAGAGCGCAATCGAGGGTGTCGGCGTGTTCGCCGCCGAGCCGATCCGCAAAGGCGCGTCGATCTGGCGGCTCGATCCTGACTTCGACCGGCTGATCCCGATGGACAAATATGAGGCCGCGCCGCCGCATCTTCGCGAATTGCTCGACAGATATGCCTATCCAAGCCCTGATCGTCCGGGCTTCATGGTCTATGAAGTCGACAATGGGCGTTTCATGAACCACGCCGGAAATCCGAATACGGACTTTTCGCAATATGGCGGGGCGACCGCGACGCGCGACATCGCCGCCGGCGAGGAAATCACCTGCGACTACGGCGAGTTCTTCGAGGATTTCGAGCGGCTTCACCTGGCAACGGCCTAGCCGCGGCGAGGGACTTGGCGGCGAACGACTCCTGATTGGCCTTTGCATTCGATTCCACTGTGGACAGCGCGTCCCGATTCTGCTATCAGCCGCCACAATTCGTGGTGTAAACCGCTGCGGAGGCTAGGTGGCTATGGTCGCCTGCCTGATGATATCAAACCCGAAAGACAGGATTGCCCGTGCAGGTACTCGTCCGCGATAACAATGTTGACCAGGCGCTTCGCGCTCTCAAGAAGAAGATGCAGCGCGAAGGCATTTTCCGCGAAATGAAGATGCGTGGTCACTACGAGAAGCCTTCCGAGAAGCGTGCCCGTGAAAAGGCGGAAGCCGTTCGCCGCGCCCGCAAGCTGGCCCGCAAGCGCGCACAGCGCGAAGGCCTGCTGCCGATGACGCCGCGTCCGGTCGCCGCAGGTGCTGCCGGTGCGGGTGCACCGCGTCCGCCGCGGTTCTAACGCCAATTTTTCGTCCTTTTCGAAGGATACCAAGGGTGGCGCGATGCGGAATCGCCGCCACCTTTTTGTTTAGAGCGAAGTGGCTCCATTTGGACGCACAGCATACGCTCTGACATTTTGCGATGACATCGAACCGGCCCGGAGGGGGGAACCGGAGCTGAGCGAGACGGCGTAAGCGAGGACAGGGCAGACATGAACGCAATCCCCGTAGAGCGCAGGGCCGCATTTCGCGGCTTCGCCCTGACGGCAGTCCTGCTCTCAGGGCTGGCCCTTGCCGGCTGCCAGACGAACAACCCGAACGGCGAGTTCAACAACATCGACAAGGCGCAAGGCTCGAGCGGGAACATCTCGTCGCTGTCGGCGGTGATCCAGCGTAGTCCCCAGGATCCGGAAGGCTACAATGTGCGCGGCTCCGCCTATGGCCGTGGCGGCCAGTACCAGGCGGCGCTGAAGGACTTCAACACCGCTATCCAGCTCAACCCGAATTTCTACCAGGCCTATTCGAACCGCGCCCTCATCCAGCGCTTCCTCGGCAATCAGGCCGCCGCGCTCGATGACTACAACAAGTCGATCCAGATCAACGGCAACTATGACGCCGCCTATATCGGCCGCGGCAATCTCTATCGCAAGGCCGGCCGCACCCAGGACGCCTTCAACGATTTCCAGAAGGCGATCCAGCTCGATACGACCGACGCGCGCGCCTACCACAATCGCGGCCTGATCTATCAGAGCCAGGGCCAGCATGCCTTCGCCATCGAGGATTTCTCGACCGCCATCTCGCTGGCGCCGGACGCGGCCGAGCCGTACAACGGCCGCGGCCTGTCCTACCTGGCCACGAACGACGTGGACAACGCTTTCGCCGACTTCAACATGGCGATCAAGCTCGATGGCAGCAACGCCGAGGCATGGGCCAACCAGGCCCTCGTCTACGAGAAGCGCGGCGACAAGGCCAAGGCAGCGAAATCCTATCGCGAATCCATCCGCCTCGATCCCACCTACCAGCCGGCCAAGGACGGCCTGGCTCGCGTCAGCTGATCAAAAACTGTTGCCAGATGGCGGTTTCCACCGCTGGTCCAATGCAGCTTTGGCCCCTCCGCTAACGGTGCATTAACTGTTGCCTTGATCGCGCCAAGTTTTCGACGGAACGCTCGGGGGCTCTCGACCGTTATTCGAAGCAATTTGCGAAAGGACCCTCCCATGATCAAGAAACTCGCCTGTGCCGCGGCTCTCGCCACGGCAGTGTTCGCCGCTGCCCCGGCTAGCGCCGGTAAGCTGCAACTCGGCACGCTCGACTGCACGATCGACGGCGGCACCGGCTATGTCATCACCTCCAACAAGGGCGTGTCCTGCGTCTTCCGTCCGCATCACGGCGGCCCCTCGGAAGTCTACACCGGCGTTATTTCGAAGCTCGGCGTCGACGTCGGCCAGACGCATCAGGGCCAGTTGGTTTGGGCCGTGCTGGCGGCAACCAGGGACCGCAACGGCGGTGATCTCGCCGGCAACTACTACGGCGTGAACGCCGAAGCCGCCGTCATCACCGGTGGTGGAGCCAATCTGCTGGTTGGTGGCTTCAACAGCGCCTTCATGCTGGAGCCGCTCAGCGTCCAGGCCCAGACCGGCGTCAATCTTGCTGTCGCCGTCACCTCGCTCGAGCTGATCCACTCGTTCAAGTAAGCTTCTAAATCAACCTCTGTCGTTGGGCGCGGAACCGGATAGGATAACCCATCCTGTTCCGCGCCGAACGATTTGGGGTACCGACATGAAAAAGACGAGCATAGCCGCCGTCATCATCGCGACGGCGCTTTCTGTGCATGCAAATGCCAAGGATCAGGGCGTTGAACTCGGTGTGCTCGATTGCGCCATCGGTGGCGGCACCGGCTTCATCTTCGGCTCGACCAAGGATTTGAGCTGCACCTTCAACCCCACGGACAAGAGCTTCGCACCGGAAGCCTATTTCGGCGTCGTCAACAAATACGGGCTGGACATCGGCACCACCAACCAGACGGTGATGCAGTGGCTGGTGCTGACGCCGATGAAAAACATCTACGCGCCGGGCGCGCTGGCTGGCGACTATGTCGGGGCCAGTGCCGAAGTGACGGCGGCGGTCGGCGCCGGCGCCAATCTCCTGGTCGGCGGCTCATCGCAATCCTTCACGCTGCAGCCGCTCAGCCTGCAGACGCAGACCGGCATCAACCTCGCCATCGGCGTCAGCCAGTTCCAGTTGCGCAGCACCGAGAACTGATCACGCATTCCCCCTGAAAATAGTGCCCTAAAAATAGTGCTTGAGCTCAACCGCGGTTGAGGTCCTACAAGCCTGCCCCGACTGGAGCGCCGCGCCGGAAGCGCGCGGATAGCTCCGGCGTTTTTGAGGTGTGCATGGTCCTGCTGGAAACCGAAGCTGGCTTCTGGTGGCGGGCGCCGACGCCGCGATATGGAAAGTCGGGGGAAATTTGAGATGACTGACATCGGCACCAACAGGGCTGACTGGCGCGCACTGTGGGCGAGCGGCGACTTGGCGCGCTTCTGCTTCATCAGCCTTGGCATATTGCTGCACGCCACCAACGAGACGATGGTGGCGACCGTGATGCCGGCCATGGTCGGCGAACTGGCCGGCGTGCAACTGGTCGGCTGGTCGCTGGCTATCTACGAACTTGGCGCCATCGTTGCCGGTGCGGCCGCCGGACGGCTGGTGAGCTATGTGGCGCTGCGCACCAACATGGTGGTCGCCGCACAGCTTTACGCGGCCGGCGCCATGATCTGTGCCACGGCGCCTTCGATGCAGCTGTTCCTTGCCGGACGCCTGATCGAGGGTCTGGGCGGCGGGGCGCTGGTGTCGCTGGCCTTTGTTTCTGTCCAAAGGCTGTTTCCGCGCACCATCTGGCCACAACTCTTCGGCATCATGTCGGCCATCTGGGGCGTTGCCGCCTTCAGCGGGCCGATGCTCGGCGCGATCATGACCGAGTTGCTGTCATGGCGCTGGGCCTTCGGCATATTCACCTTCGGCGGCGCCGCCATGGCGCTGGCAAGCTTCGTCGTGCTCAACACGCCGGAGGCAAAGAAGCCTCAAGCCACGGACGGCAAGGCTCCGCCCTTCCCCTTTGCGGCACTCGGCTGTCTTGCCATCAGCGTCGTGCTGATCGCCTCGGCCGGCGTCGACATCGCGCTGCTGCGCTCATCGCTGCTCATGGCCGTCGGCCTCATCGGCCTTATACTGTTCTTCCGCATCGACGCGCTGAAGCCGCTATCGCGGCTGTTCCCGTCGCAGCTGTTCTCATGGCGCTCGCCGGTCGGTGCCGGCATGACCATGGTCGCGGCCTTTTCGGTGGCGACCTGCTCGTTCGGCGTCTACGGCCCGTTGCTGCTGACCAGCCTGCACGGCATTCCGATCCTGACGACCGGCTACATCATCGCCGCGGAATCCATCGCCTGGTCGATCCTGTCGATCCTCGTCGCCAACGCGCCGCCGCAACGCGAACGTGCGATCATCGTCTGTGGCGCAGTCATGATCGCCGCGGGCATCGCCGGCTTCGCCTACACCGTGCCGGCGGGCTCCATTCCCCTGATCCTGCTCTGCGCCTTGCTGCAGGGTGGTGGCTTCGGCATCGCCTGGCCCTTCCTCACGCGCGTCATCGTCGCATCCGCGAAGGACAGCGAACAGACAATCGCTTCCGCCGCCGTGCCGACCATGCAGCGCATCGGCTATGCGGTGGGCGCGGCGCTGACGGGCATCGTCGCCAACGCCAGCGGTTTTTCCGAAGGCCTCAATCGCGAGGCCGCCGCCAGCGTTGCCTCCTGGCTGTTCCTGGCCTTCCTGCCGCTCGGCATTGTCGGATGCCTCGCCGCCTTGAGGATTTCTTCGGCGGCACTTCGGCCGCGAATGGCGGCGGCAGGTTGAACGCCGCTAAACCACGATCGTCGTCAGCCGCTCCGCGATCAGCTTGGCCAGCCTTGCCGCCACCTCGTCCTTGTTCATCTCCGGCCATTCCTCGACGCCGGCCTCTGACACGATCCGAACCTTGTTGCGGTCGCCACCCATCACGCCAGAGGACCCAACGCCGCTGTCACGCGACACGTCGTTGGCGACGATAAGGTCGGCACCCTTCTTCCTGAGCTTGGCCTCGGCATTGCCGACAAGATCCTGCGTCTCGGCCGCGAAACCGACGACAAGTGTCGGCCGCTGCTTGTGATGGCCAACGCCGGCGAGAATGTCGGGGTTCTCGACCATCCGCAGCGCCGGTGGTCCCTCGCCGGCCACCTTCTTGATCTTCTCACCGGCCGAATTCTCCGTGCGCCAGTCGGCGACCGCGGCAACGAATACACCGGCATCCGCTGGAAGAAGCCGTTCGACCGCATCCTTCATCTCGGCCGCGGTCTGGACATGCACCGTGGTGACACCGGCCGGATCGGCAATGCTGACAGGCCCAGAGACGAGGCGCACGTCCGCGCCGAGACGTGCAAGTGCTGCCGCGATGGCGTGGCCCTGTTTGCCGGACGAGCGGTTGGCGATGTAGCGCACCGGGTCGATGGGCTCATGCGTCGGGCCGGACGTGACGATGATCTTCCTGCCTGACAACGGCTTCGGCCCGGCGTCGAGCAGCGCCTCGACCGCAGCGACGATCTCCAGCGGCTCAGCCATGCGCCCCTCGCCCGCCTCGTTGCTTTCGGCCATCTCGCCCTTTGCTGGCCCTACGAAGGCAATGCCGTCCTTCTGCAGCGTCGCCCGGTTGCGCCGTGTCGCCGGGTGCGCCCACATCCTGGGGTTCATGGCCGGCGCCATCAAAACCGGCTTGTCGGTGGCGATGAGCACGGTGGAAGCAAGATCGTTGGCATGGCCGTTGGCGAGTTTCGCCATCAGGTCGGCGGTCGACGGTGCAACCACCAGAAGGTCAGCCTCGCGCGACAGGCGGATATGGCCGACATCATGCTCGTCATTGCGGTCGAACAGTTCGGTGAAGACGTGGTCGGCGGAGAGCGCGCCTACCGACAGCGTGGTGACGAATTCCTGCGCTGCTGATGTCATCACCACCCGCACCGCAGCGCCCCGCTCGCGCAGCCGCCGGATCAGGTCCAGCGCCTTGTAGGCGGCGATGCCGCCGCCGATGATGAGCAGGATGCGTTTTCCGGAGAGCGCGCCTCGCGAGACTTTGCCACCCGAAGCAGGGAAAACCGTTGCCGCTTGGTCCTTCGAACCCGCAAGCGCGCTTAGGGTCTGCTCGATCCGATCGATGCGATCGGCATGTCCAGCCCGGCCCTCGACCGCCGCCCGGATCATCAACCGTGTCTGCTCCTCCATCGAGCAGCCATTCTGGGCCGCCAGTTGCCTGAGCAGATCCTTTACGTCGTCGTCCAGGTTGCGGATTGTGATGCTCGCCACGTGATTGCACTCGCTTCATCTTTTCGAGTGCGATGATAGCAATGCAATCAAAAGTCAGCAATCACAAGATTTTCCAGGCGATATAGACCAGCGTCAGCGCGATCACCCACAGTGCCCAGCGCCCAGAGCGGCTGTAACGCGCCTCGGCCTTGCCGATGGCGTGCGCGGTGGTTTCGTCGAAGCGCAGGCCATGCTCGGCCATCAAATCGATTTCGCGCGACAGCCGCTCGGTGCGGGCGGCAAGCTCGGGCGCCTGGCGGACCAGCGCCAGCATCGCCTTGGCGCCGTCGCGCGCATCGACCAGCAGGCTACGCGGGCCGAGATTGCCGGCGATCCAGTCGCCGACCACCGGTTCGGCCGTCTTCCACATGTTGAAGGCCGGATCGAGCGTGCGCGCCACGCCCTCGACCACCACCATGGTCTTCTGCAGCAGGATCAGTTCAGGCCGCGTCGCCATGTCGAACAGCTCGGTCACTTCGAACAGCAGCGTCAAAAGCTTGGCCATCGAAATGGTCTCGGCCGGCTGGCCGTGGATCGGTTCGCCGATCGCCCTGATCGCCTGCGCGAAAGCAGCGACATTGTGCTGGCGCGGCACGTAGCCGGCCTCGAAATGCACCTCGGCGACACGCAGATAATCGCGGGTGATGAAGCCGTAGAGGATTTCGGCGAGGAAGCGGCGCTCCTTCTTGCCGAGCCGTCCGGCAATGCCGAGGTCGACGGCGACGATGGTGCCGTTGGCCTCGACGAACAGATTTCCCGGATGCATGTCGGCATGGAAGAAGCCGTCGCGCAGCGTATGGCGGAGGAACGACTGGATGAGGTTGGAGGCGATGGCCTTCAGATCATGACCGGCGGCCTCTAGGCCGGCGATGTTGTTCATCTTGACGCCGTCGACCCACTCCATGGTCAGCACGTCGCGGCCGGTGCGCTCCCAATCGACGGACGGCACCCGGAAACCCGGATCATCCCTGGTGTTCTCGCCGAGTTCCGAAAGTGCCGCAGCCTCGAGCCGCAGATCCATCTCGATCTTGGTGGTCTGGGCCAGCGTCTCCGTTACTTCGACAGGCCGCAGGCGGCGCGAAGACGGAATGTATTTTTCCTGCAGGCGGGCAGCGAGGAAATAGCTTTCGAGATCATGGAAGAAGCGGCGGCGCACGCCCGGCCGGATGACTTTCACCGCCACCCGGGTGACGGCACCATCGCGGACGGTGTCGGCGGCGTGAACCTGGGCAATGGAAGCCGCCGCTACCGGATCGCCGAAATCGACGTAGAGATCGTCGATCTTGCGCCCAAGTGAAGCTTCGATGGCAGCCACGGCCTCCGCCTTCGGAAACGTGTGCATCTTGTCCTGCAGCATGGCGAGATCGAGCGCCATGTCGTTGCCGACGACGTCCGGCCGTGTTGCAAGGAACTGGCCGAGCTTGACATAGGAAGGCCCGAGCCGGACGACGGCTTTGCCCAGCCGGTCGCTGCGCTCGTAGGAAAGTGCGCGGCGACGGGTGAGCAGCCGGGCCACGCGCCAGCCGAATTTCGGCAGGCCGGACAGTTCTTCTCCCGGCAGCGCCGCGACAACGCCTTCACGGACCAGTACCCAGCCGGCGCGTGCGAGCCTGAACCCGGCGCTTAACGTGCTCATGACCGCACTCCCGCCGGTTCCCGGAACCAGCGTAAGGCAGATCGATCATGTGAAATGCGCGACGGCCTCAAAGCTTCCAGCCCGAATGAAGTGCCGCGATGCCGCCGGAATAGTTGCGGAAGGACACGCGGTCGAAGCCGGCGCGGGAAATCATCGCCGCGAAATTCTTCTGGTTGGGAAACTTGGCAATCGACTCGACCAGATAGGAGTAGGGCTCGCCGTCGCCGGTAACCATCTTGCCGATCTTGGGAATGGCGTTAAACGACCAGGCCTCATAAGCCTTGTCGAGCAGCGGCATCTCGACCTCGGAAAATTCCAGGCACAGCAGGCGTCCACCAGGCTTCAGCACACGGAAGGCTTCACCAAGCGCCACGTCGATGCGCGGCACATTGCGAATGCCGAAGGCGATCGTATAGGCATCGAATGTGGCGTCGGGGAACGGCAGTTCCTCGGCATTGGCCTCGACGAAATCGGTATTGCCCGACATGCCTTTCTTTTCGGCCCGGTCGCGGCCGACAGCCAGCATCGAGCCATTGATGTCGAGAATGGTGGCATGGGCGTGGCCATGGCTTGCCTCGACGATGCGGAAGGCGATGTCGCCGGTGCCGCCGGCCACATCGAGCACGCGCCAGCCCTGTCTCTTTGGAGGATTCAGCCACGCAACCATGGCATCCTTCCACAGCCGGTGCAGGCCCGCCGACATCAGGTCGTTCATCAGGTCGTAGCGGTTCGCAACCTTGTGGAAAACGTCATTGACCAGGGACTGCTTGTCATCAGCCCCTACACGCTTGAAACCATAGGAAGTTTCCATGCCGCCGGCGGCCGTGGTTCTCTCAACTGACATTTTTCGATCCGTCATAAAATCGGCGGGACCATAGCCGATCACCAGTGCGGGCGCTATTGTTTAAGGCGCGGTGTTCGGCCGCGCTTCCAGGCGGTGGGCCTATGCAACCTGGACCGATCAGACGGGAAGATTGAATGCCTTTGAAAGCGGAACTGCACTGCCACATAGAAGGGGCGGCGGCGCCAGAGCTCGTCATCAGCCAGGCACGGAAATACGGCAAGGACACCTCGCCCTATATCCAGGACGGTTCATTTGTCTGGCACGATTTCACCTCCTTTCTCGCCGCCTATGACTTTTCCGCCGACCTGTTCCGGACGGAGGAGGACTATGCGCGGCTGGCCGACCACTATCTGACGAGCCTCGCCCGCGACGGCGCCATCTATTCCGAAGTCTTCACCTCGCCGGACCATGCGAAGAAGGCCGGACTGTCGCCCAAGGCCTATACGGACGCGCTTGGCGAAGGCATGGCCCGCGCCAAGGCCAAGACGGGCATCGAAGGCCGTATGATCGTCACCGGCGTGCGCCACGTCGGCGTGGAATCGATCGAGCAGGCGGCGCGCTTCGCGGCACGCTGCGGACATCCGCTGGTGACCGGCTTCGGCGTCGCCGGCGACGAGCGGATGGGGGACTTCGAGGACTACGTGCGCGCCTTCGAGATCGCGCGCGAGGCCGGCCTTGGCATCACCATCCACGCCGGCGAACTGATGGGCTGGGAGAGCGTCCAGGCAGCGCTCGACCATATCCGCCCCTCGCGCATCGGCCATGGCGTGCGCGCCATCGAGAACCCCGACCTTGTCCGGCGCATCGCCGACGAAGGCATCGTGCTGGAATGCTGCCCCGGCTCCAACATCGCGCTGAAGGTCTTCGACAGTTTTGCCGACCACCCCTTTCCCGCCCTGCAAGCGGCCGGTTGCAAGGTGACGCTCAATTCCGACGATCCGCCCTATTTCTGGACCTCGCTGAAGCGCGAATACGACATCGCCTCCGAGCACTTCTCGATGAACGAGAAGGCGCTCACGGCGGTCACCAGGACCGCGATCGAAGCCGCCTTCGTCGACCGCAAGACGAAAACGGCCCTGCTTGCCCGCCTCAACGGCGCCGCACGCTGAAATCTGTGGTCCGGCGGCCACAGGCGGTTCCTTGGCCGGCGCATAGAAGCTAGGGTCTCTTCAAATGAAAGATCAGGAGAGCACCATGAAGGGCGTCACCGTCGTCGACCACCCGCTTGTCCAGCACAAGCTCACCATCATGCGCAAGAAGGAGACCTCGACGGCCGGCTTTCGCAGATTGCTCCGCGAGATTTCGCTGCTGCTCGGCTATGAGGTCACCCGCAATCTCGAACTGACCACGACAACCATCGAGACGCCGATGGAGACGATGGAAGCGCCTACCCTGGAAGGCAAGAAGCTGGTCTTCGCCTCGGTGCTGCGCGCCGGCAACGGCTTGCTGGAAGGCCTGCTCGACCTGGTGCCGGCGGCCCGCGTCGCCCATGTCGGCCTCTACCGCGATCACGAAACGCTGGAAGCGGTCGAGTATTTCTTCAAGGCGCCGAGCGACCTCGCAGACCGCCTGGTCATCGTCGTCGATCCGATGCTGGCGACCGCCAATTCGGCGATCGCGGCGATCGACAAGCTGAAGGAACGCGGCGCCACCAACATCCGCTTCCTCTGCCTGCTGGCGGCGCCCGAGGGCATCGAGCGCTTCACCAAGGCGCATCCGGACGTTCCCGTCTTCACCGCTTCCATTGACCGCCAGCTCAACGAGAAGGGCTACATCATGCCCGGCCTCGGCGACGCCGGCGACCGCATGTACGGAACCAAATAGCCGTTTCTCGAAGCTGCCCAGCTGCGACCGCGTTTACCGGTTGTTTACGCAAAGGTGTGGTTTCGACGCGCGTTAAAGCGGCAAACACCATGTCCGGACTAAGGATCAACCCTCAAAAGGTTGAGCCATGCTGCGTACAATTCTCATTTTTGGCGCGTCTGCCGCAATAGCGGCATCGATCCCGATGGTCTATCAGTCAAACCCTCGGCTTATCGAGGGATTGCTGAGATCGGCGGTCGCCGCCAGGCCGGCCACGGATACGCAACCGGATGTGAAACTCGCGGCGCTACAGGACAAGCCGGCGATAACGCAGCCGCTCGGCCGCAAGTTTGTGGTCGAGGCGGATGCGCGCGGGCACTTCACCTCGCAGTTCAAGCTCAACGGCCGTCAGGTCGACGGCATGATCGACACCGGCGCGACGCTGGTAGCCATCAACACCTCGACGGCACGCAGGATCGGCCTGTCGCTGAACCCCTCCGACTTCACGCGCCAGGTCAACACTGCCAATGGCACGATCAAGGCCGCGGTTGTGACGGTCGACCGGCTGCAGATCGGCAACATCCAGTTGGATGACGTCCAGGCGGTCGTGCTCGACGACAAGGCGCTTCAAACCAATCTCATCGGCATGAGCTTCCTCACGCGGCTGCAGAAATACCAGGTCGAAAACGGCGCGCTGCTGCTCGTTCAGTGATCTAGAGCATGATCCCGAAAGGTGGAATCCGGCTTTCTCGGACAAACGGTCCCCGTTTGTCCAGAGATCATGCTCAAACGAACAGATAGAGCCCCGACCCGATCCTGTCGGGCGGAATGGGCTCTAGCAAAAATCAGCGCGGCAGGATCCGCCGGATGACCGCCTTGTCCGCGCCTGGCTTCGAGGCTCCGATACTGTAGGCTGAAAGCACTGCCGAAGCCGCCGCCTCCGCATCCGGGACCGTGCGTGCATGGATCAACGCCAGCGCCTCACCAGTCCGCACCTCCGCACCAATCGGCAACAACCGGGTGATGCCGACGGCATGGTCTATCTTGTCGTCCGGCCGCGTGCGCCCGCCCCCAAGCCCGACCACGGCAAGCCCGATGTCACGGGTGGCGATGCCCGTGACGAAGCCGTTTCCCGGCGCCTCGACGGTGAATTCCGTATCTGCCTTCGGCAGGTATTTCTCGGGCTTCTCGACGAAATCGGCGGGACCGCCAAGGACTGCCACCATGCGGCCGAAGACCGCCGCGGCACTGCCGCTGGCGAGCGTCTCGCTGGCACGCCGCATGCCGTCCTGGTTAGACGACACGATCCCGGCCGACTGCAGCATCTCGGCCGCCAGCGCCAGCGTTACATCCTCCAGCCTGCGATCACGGAAACGGCCTGTCAGGAAATCCACGGCGTTGCGCACCTCGACGGCGTTGCCGGCCGCGGACGCCAAGGGCTCGTTCATGCCGGTGACCAGCGCCGAGGCGCTGAGGCCGGCGCCATTGGCGATCTCCACCAGGCTGTTGGCGAGTGCCGTTGCGTCGCGCGACTTCTCCATGAAGGCGCCATTGCCGACCTTAACGTCGAGCACCAGCGATTGCAGGCCGGCCGCCAGCTTCTTCGACAGGATCGAGGCGGTGATCAGCGGCACGGATTCGACCGTGCCCGTCACATCGCGGATCGCATAGAGCCGGCGGTCGGCGGGTGCGAGGTCGGCGGTCTGGCCGATGATGGCGCAGCCGGTTTCAAGCACCGCCTTGCGAAACAGCTGGATGTCCGGCTGGCTGGTATAGCCGGGAATGGAATCCATCTTGTCCAGCGTGCCGCCGGTATGGCCAAGGCCCCTGCCGGAAATCATCGGCACATAGGCGCCACAGGCGGCGACGATCGGCGCCAGCATCAGCGAGACGTTGTCACCGACACCACCTGTCGAATGCTTATCGGTGACCGGGCCGGGCAGGTCGGACCAGTCGAGCACATCGCCGGAATCGCGCATGGCCAGCGTCAACGCCACCGCCTCGTCGCGGCTCATGCCGTTGAAGAACACCGCCATGGCGAAGGCGCCGACCTGGCCGTCCGAGACGGTACCATCCGTCACCCCGCTGACGAGGGACGTGATCTCCTGCACCGACAGCTTCTGGCCATCGCGCTTGCGGCGGATGATTTCCTGCGGAAGCATCAGCTCTCCGGCAACCCGTCGCGGAACAGGCGCTGGAGGATGGTTGCCAGCCGCGCGCCGCCGACCGGTGCCATGTCCTTGGTTTCCTGATGCGAAAGCTCGGCCCCGGTCATGCCGGCGGCAAGGTTGGTGATGACCGAACAGGCGGCCACGCGCAGGCCAAGAAAGCGGGCAAGGATGACCTCCGGCACGGTCGACATGCCCACCGCATTGGCGCCCATGACGCGCGCCATGCGGATTTCCGCAGGTGTCTCGAAGCACGGCCCGGAGAACCACATGTAGACACCCCTGTGAAGGGGAGTGCCGGTCGCCTTCGCCGCGCGCTCGATCGCCTTGCGGATGCCGGCATCATAGGCTTCCGTCAGGCCGACGAAACGGCGGTCGCTGGGCTCGCCGATCAGCGGGTTGGTGCCGGAGAAATTGATATGGTCGGTGATCAGCATCACCGAGCCCGGCCCCATGTCGGAATCGACCGAACCGGCGGCATTGGTGAGGATCAGTTTTGTGATGCCGATGCCGGCGAGCACTTCCAGCACCGGCCGCATTGCGGCAGCAACGCCGTGTTCGTAGTAATGGGCGCGGCCGGAAAGCATCAGCACCGGCACACCGGCAAACAGCCCCGCCACCACTTCGCCGGCATGGCCTGTGACGCCGCTTCGGGGGAAACCCGGCAGGTCGGCGTAGGAGATACGGATCGGGTTCTCGATCTGGTCGACCAGCCCGCCCAGGCCGGAGCCCAGCACCAGCGCGGTGGCGGGCGCCAATCCGTCCAGTCTTTCGACGAGATGATCGAGCGCCTCTTTCATTTCAGGATGTCGCCCTGGAAACCGTAAGGCAGCATCTGGCCCATGGTCACGGTTTCGACCACACCGCCATTGTCGCAGAGATAGAGCTTTGTTTCCGGCCGGCAGAATTCGGCCAGCCTCTGCCGGCAGCCGCCACAGGGCGAGCATTTGGCCATGCGCTCGGCGACAACGGCGATCTCGGTGATCTTGCCGCCGCCGCCCATGATGTAGTGGCCGAGCGCCGTGGTTTCGGCGCACCAGCCTTCCGGATAGGAAGCAACCTCGATGTTGGCGCCGGCAAAGACACGCCCGTCCTCAGTACGAAGAGCAGCGCCAACGGGGAATTTCGAATAGGGCGCATAGGCCTTGGCCATGGCGGTCCTGGCCGCTTCGAACAGATCGTGGGACATTCAGTCGTTCTCCGCCATGATCGTGTCCGAAACCCGGTTGTGGCCGAGGCCGTGGTTTCCAGTCATGCTCAGCGCTCCTTGACGTAGGGTACGCCGCCGGCGCGCGGCGGAATGGCCTTGCCGATGAAGCCGGCGAGCAGGATGACGGTGAGGATATAGGGCAGCGCCTGCATGAACTGCACCGGCACCTTGCCGATGATGGGCAGCGGCGTGCCTTGCAGTCGGATCGACAGCGCGTCGAGGAAGCCGAACAGCAGGCAGGCGAACATGGCGTTGACCGGCTTCCATTTGGCGAAGATGAGTGCCGCCAGCGCGATGTAGCCCTTGCCGGCGGTCATGTCCTTCACGAAGCCGCCATTCTGCGCCATCGACAGGTAGGCGCCGGCGACGCCGGTCAGGATGCCCGTGCAGATCAGCGCCCGGTAGCGCAGCCATGCGACAGATATGCCGGCCGTATCGACAGCCGCCGGGTTCTCTCCGACGGCGCGCAGGCGCAGGCCGAAGCGGGTGCGAAACAGCACCCACCAGGTGAACGGCACCATCAGGAAAGCGAGGTAGACCAGCGCCGAATGGCCCGACAGAAGCTCGGAATAGATCTGCCCGAGGATCGGCACGTCCTTGACCGCTTCGGCACCCGGCAAGGTGATCGGCGAGAACCGCTCGCCCGCACCCAGCGCCGGCGTGCGCCCGCCCTGCTGGAACCAGGCTTGGCCGAGGATGATGGTCGATCCCGCTGCAATGAAGTTGATGGCGACGCCGGACACGATCTGGTTGCCGCGATGGGTGATCGAGGCGAAGCCATGCACCATGGCAAAAGCGACCGAGATGAGGATGGCCATGCCGAGGCCGATAAAGGCCGAGTGAAAGACCGCAGCGGCAGCCGCGCCGGCAAAGGCGCCGACCAGCATCTTGCCTTCAAGCCCGATGTCGAAGATGCCGGCCCGTTCCGAATAGAGCCCGGCGAGACAGGCCAGCAGCAAGGGCACCGACAGGCGGATGGTCGAGTCCAGCGTCTGGATGATGGCGTTGAAGATGTCCATCTCAGGCCCCCTTCCCCTTGACGGCTTCCATGCCGACCGCCCCCGGGCTGAATGACGCGAACAACGACTGGATGTAAGGCCGGAACATGTGTTCGAGCGCCCCGGCAAACAGGATGACAAGGCCCTGGATGATGACGATCATGTCGCGGCTGATGGCCGGCATTTCGAAGGCAAGCTCGGCGCCGCCCTGGTAGAGCATGCCGAACAGGATGGCAGCCAGCACGATGCCGATGGGGTGCAGGCGGCCCATCAGCGCCACCGCGATGCCGACGAAACCGGCGCCCGAGACAAAGTCGATCGCGACATTGTGCTGATCACCCATCGTCGGGTTGAGCGCCATCATGCCGGCCAGCGCGCCGGAGATCATCATGGCTGTGATGATGATGCGGGTTTCCGAAATGCCGGCATAGCGCGCCGCCTTCGGGCTGTGGCCATAGGTGCGCATCTCATAGCCGAGCTTGGTGCGCCAGATCAGCACCCAGACCAGAAAGGCCATGATCAGCGCCAGCAGGAAGCAGATGTTGAGCGGCGCCGAGCGTATCTTGGCGCCGAACAGTTCGATAATCCAGTTGAGCTTCGGAAGTTCGGCCCCGCCAAGGAAGTTGCGCGTCTGCGGCGCCTGCGATCCCGCCGGTTTCAACACCCCGACCAGGAGGTAGACCATGATCGAGGCGGCGATGAAGTTGAACATGATCGTCGTGATGACGATGTGCGAGCCGCGTTTTGCCTGCAGATAAGCGGGGATGAGCGCCCACAGCGCGCCGACCGCAGCCGAGGCCAGGATGGCCAGCGGAAAAAGCAGCCACCACGGCAGCACGCTGTCGAAGCTGAGGCAGACGACCGCGATGCCGAGGCCGGCTAAATAGGCCTGCCCCTCGGTGCCGATGTTGAACAGGCTGCAATGCGCGGCAACCGCCACCGAAAGCCCGGTGAAGATGAAGGTTGTCGCGTAGAACAGCGTGAAGGCGATGCCCGTGCCCTTGCCGAAGGCGCCTTCGACCAGGATGACGGCGGCGCGGAACGGATTTTCTCCGACCAGAAGCACCACGAAGCCGGCGACGACGAAGGCGACGAACAGGTTGATCAGCGGGATGAGCCCGTAGTCGGCCCAGGCCGGCAGCTTGGCGTATGGGGTGCTCATTGCGCCGCCTCCTGATGCTCGACACCGGCCATCAGCAGCCCGAGTTCGCCTTCGGTCGCGTCGCCGCCGCGTTCGCCGACGATACGGCCGGCAAACATCACCAGGATGCGGTCGGAGAGCGAGCGGATCTCATCCAGTTCGACCGACACCACCAGCACGGCCTTGCCCTGGTCGCGCATGGCGATGAGGCGCTTGTGGATGAATTCGATGGCGCCGACGTCGACACCACGTGTCGGCTGGCCGACGATCAGCACGCCCGGATCCTGCTCGATTTCCCGTGCCAGCACGATCTTCTGCTGGTTGCCACCGGAGAAATTGGCGGTCTTCAGGCGCGGATTGCCGGGGCGGATGTCGTATTTCTCGATCTTGTCCTTGGCATCGGCCACGATGGCATCGATGTTGAGGAACGGCCCCTTCAAATAGCGTGGGTCGTCGTGATAGCCGAGGATCGAATTCTCGTTTTCCTCGAAGGCCAGCACCAGCCCGACATGATGCCGGTCCTCCGGCACATGGGCGAGGCCACGGTCGCGCAGCTCGCCGGGGTCGGCGGCACCGGTGAGGTCGATGGGCTTGCCGTCGAGCATGACCGAGCCAGAGACCGCGCGCCGTATTCCCGAGATCGCCTCGAGCAGTTCGGATTGTCCGTTGCCGGCGACGCCGGCGATGCCGACGATCTCGCCGGCGCGAATATCGAAGGAGACGTCGTCGACCATGGTGACGCCACGAGAGTCCTTCACCGTCAGGTTGTTGACCGCAAGCTTGACGCCGCCGGTCGCCGCCTCGCCCTTTTCGACCCGCAGCAGCACGCGCCGCCCGACCATCAGCTCGGCCAGTTCCTCGACCGTGGTCTTCTTCGTTTCGCGCGTCGCCACCATCGTGCCCTGGCGCATCACCGAAACAGTGTCGGTGATGGCCATGATCTCGCGCAGCTTGTGGGTGATCAGCACCACCGTCTTGCCCTGGTCCTTCAGCTGCTTGAGGATGCGGAACAGGTGATCGGCCTCGGCCGGGGTGAGAACGCCTGTCGGCTCGTCGAGGATCAGGATTTCGGCGCCGCGATAGAGCGCCTTGAGGATTTCCACGCGCTGCTGCAGGCCGACCGGCAATTCCTCGATGATCGCATCGGGATCGACTTCCAGCCCGTATTCGCGCTCCAGGCGCTCCAGTTCGGAACGCGCCTTGGCGATGCTCTTGTTGAGCAGCGCATCGCTTTCGGCGCCGAGAATGATGTTTTCCAGCACCGAGAAATTATCGACCAGCATGAAATGCTGGTGCACCATGCCGATGCCTTGCGCGATCGCGTCATTGGGTGTCTTGATCGACGCCGGCTTGCCGCCGACGCGGATCTCGCCGCTGTCGGCCTGGTAGAAGCCATAGAGGATCGACATCAGTGTCGACTTGCCGGCGCCGTTCTCGCCGACAATGCCGTGGATGGTGCCGCGTGCGATCTCCAGGTTGATGTCGCGGTTGGCGCGCACGGCGCCAAAACTCTTGTTGATGCCGATCAGCTCGATTGCGGCTTGCGCCATGCAGCCTGTCCCACTCTTATTTTTTTATCGCTTGGTCAAAACGCCTAGCATGACGCTCCGCCCGTGCCAATTGGCCGGAGCCGCTGCACTCTCGACAAATCCCCGTGCGGTTGTCAATTTCGAACGTGGCCGAAGCCTTCACATTCGCTAATGTGGCGAATTCGAATTCGCTCGCGAAGCCGCGCAGCGGATGGAATACGGATGGCCGCCCGCGACGGGAATGGCGAAGGACCGAGGATTGAAATGACCATGCCCGACGACCGGCTTACGGCTCTGGAAATCCGCGCCGCCGAGCAGGAGAAGATCATCGAGGAATTGTCTGGACAGATCGCCGAGCAATGGAAGGTGATCGAGCGCATGCAGCGCAAGCTCGACGCGCTGACCGACCGTTTCCTGGCGCTGGAGGAGCAGGCGGCGCCCGACGTGCCGATAACCAAGCCGCCGCACTGGTGAGCGCTACGAGGGGGAGCAACGCCATGGCCAGTGACAGCGACCGCATGGCACGTGCCGGCGACTATGTGCTCGGCCTGATGGACGACAGGGAACGGCAACGCGCCGAGCGGGACCTGGAACTCGATCCCGCTTTCCGCGACGCGGTCGTGCAACTTGCAGAACGCATGCATGTCTTCGATCGCCCGTCCGACGGCGAGGAGCGTTGGAAGCTGATCACCCGGCGCATCGCCGAGATGCCGCAGATGCACCTGGACGGTCCGGATACCGATGGACTGAAACGACCGGTGATCCGTGGCCTGGCCCGCCCGCCCTACGCAAGGGGCTTGCACGTCTTCGGCGGCCGGCGTGGACTGCTGACGGCGCTAGCCTTCGTCACGGCTTTCGTGCTCGGTTATCTCGCCAGGGGATCATGATCCGAGCTTGCGCGACATCAGGACCATCGTTTCGCCGTCCTGGCTGAAAACCTCGACCGTGTCCCAGCCGAGCGATGCGTAGAAATCACGCGCTTCCCATGTGTAGAGGTGGAGTGTCTCCACGCCCATCGTTAGCGCATGGGCTTCAATCGCCCTGACCAGCGCGATGCCAACTCCTCGACCTCGATGCCCCGCCTCGACAACAAGCCCGGCAAGCCACGGCGTCAGATCATGCGCGGGCTCCAACTCGTGGCGGACCATGAGGCAGGTTCCGACCAACACATCGCCGATCCGCGCCACATAGGCGGCCTCGAACGCGCCCCCGCCGAGCAACTGGCGAAGCGCGGCCTCATCCTCTTCGAGGGTTCTTCCGGTTCCTTCGAAAAAGGCGGCCAGGCGCAGTTGCGCGACTGCGGTGACATCACGCTCGGTCATGGGTTCGACTGTCGGCTGCATCGTGGTCCCGGAATGTTGTTGTCTCGGGGCAGGTGAAGGCCTCGCCCGAACCGGCAAAGGAAAACCGCCGGGCTTTCGCCCGGCGGTTTGCAAGTCATGGCTATATGTCCGCGCCGATCAATACGGGCAGGCGTTGTCAGCCGTGTAGTCGTGCACCTTGATCGTGCCGGCGATGATGTCGGCCTTGGCCTTTTCGACGGCGGCCTTCATGGCGTCGGTCACCAGCGCCTTGTTGTTATCGTCCATGGCGTAGTCGACGCCGCCTTCCTTGAGGCCGAGGTTCTCGAGGCCGCCCTTGAAGGTGCCGTTCTTGCCATCCATGAAGGCGGTGTAGACGGCGACGTCGACGCGCTTCATCATCGAGGTCAGCACCTTGCCGGGCTGCAGGCCGTTCTGGTTGGAATCGACGCCGATGCCAAGCTTGCCGGCATCAGCCGCCGCCTGCAGCACGCCGACGCCGGTGCCGCCGGCGGCGGCATAGACCACGTCGGAGCCCTGATCGATCTGCGTCTTGGCGATTTCGCCGCCCTTGGACGGGTCGTTCCACGCCGCCGGCGTGTCGCCCGTCATGTTCTGGATGACTTCGGTCGCACCTGCCGACTTTGCGCCGCCGACATAGCCGCATTCGAACTTGCGGATCAGCGGGATATCCATGCCGCCGACAAAGGAGACCTTCTTCGACTTGGAAGCCATCGCGGCCATGATGCCGACGAGGTAGGAACCTTCATTCTCCTTGAATACCAGCGAGCGGACATTGGGCAGGTCGACGGCATCGTCGATGATGGCGAATTTGAGATCGGGATATTCGGCCGCGACCTTCTTCAGCGCATCCTCCCAGGCAAAGCCGGCCATGACGATCGGGTTGTGGCCGTCCTCGGCGAAGCGGCGCAGCGCCTGCTCGCGCTGCGAGGCATTGGAGACCTCGAACTCGACATAGGGCGTGCCTGTTTCCGTCTTGAACTTCTCGGCGCCGTGATAGGCCGCCTCGTTGAAGGATTTGTCGAACTTGCCGCCGAGATCGTAGAGGATGGCCGGCTGGACATCCGCGGCGAAAGCCGGAAGAACCATTGCGGTTGCGGCCAAGAGGCCGAGAACGATACGTTTCATGTGATCCACACCCTGTCGGTTATTTTTTCCGTTACGCATCGCCTGACTGCCCGGTTCACCGGCAGGCACGCGACGTCAGGCAGGAGTGTATTTCCCCCCGCTCTCGGTCAATCTGGCACGGCCCGAAACAAAATTCACGCGGAATTTTGACCTTTTGGAAAAGCATGGCGCCATGGGACGACGCCACGGTTAATTCCTGCTGTCGAGGGCTTCAGGCCGAAATGGCGGAGGGGATCGCGCAGACGACGCCCGTGCCCTTCATGTTGCAATAGCCATGGGGGTTCTTCGCCAGATACTGCTGGTGGTCTTGTTCGGCAAAGTAGAACACCGGTGCTGCCGCGATCTCGGTGGTGATCTTGCCGCGTCCGGCGCTCCGCAGGGATGCTTCGTAGACGTCGCGCGATGCGATCGCCGCCTCGTATTGCCGATCCCCGAATGTATAGATTGCCGAGCGATAGGTGGTGCCGACATCATTGCCCTGGCGCATGCCTTGCGTCGGATCGTGGCTTTCCCAGAACAGCTTCAACAGCTCCGCGTAGGACACGACCTCGGGATCATGGACGACGAGCACGACCTCGGTGTGACCGGTAAGGCCGGTGCAGGTTTCCTGATAGGTCGGGTTGGGCGTGACGCCGCCGGCGAAGCCGACCGCCGTCACCCACACACCCTCGATCTGCCAGAACAGCCGCTCCGCGCCCCAGAAGCAGCCGAGCCCGAACATCGCCGTTTCCAGCCCTTCGGGATAAGGCCCCTTGAGCGGCCTCTTCGACACGTGATGCCTGGAGGCGGTCGGCATCGCCTTGGCGCGTCCCGGCAGCGCCTCCGAGGGCTTCGGCAAATTGAGCTTCTTGTTCAGCATGTCGCTGAGAAAGAACATGCGGTCTGCCTTTCTGTCTGTGTTGGGATGCCGGAGATCACAAACGGGAAATCAAGAGGTCGGGCGGGAAATCAAGAGGTCGGGGCGAACTGCCCCTTGGGCCGCTCGCGCCTGTAGCCGACGGTATAGAGCAGGAAGGCAAGCACCGCGAACACCGCGAAGCCGGGCTGGTTGAGCACCCAGGCGATGGCGCCATCCCACACCAGTGGATTGGTCTTGGCGCGAACGAAAGTCTCGAACGCGCTGCGCGTATCCGGCGAGACAGCGAGCCAGCTGGCGTTGAGCGGGGTCATGACCAATGCCGACGCAGCAACAGAGCGGGTCGTGTCGAGCACCGCCATGATCACGGAAATGGCCAGCGCAACCATGGCTGCAAGACGGAAAACGAAGCGGATCATCCAGACCTTTTCCCCTGGGATATCACCAGGCTTTTCAATGCCTGTTTCGAAGCCAGACATAGTGCGCGCATGGATAGTGCGCAATCACGACACACGAATTTGAGACAAGGCTAGGCTGCCGGCCTCTTCTTTCGCCGGTTGACGCGCCAGACCGCGAAAACGCCGCCAGCAATCGCGCCGATCACCAGCCCGCCAAGCCCGATGAACAGGGCAAAATAGCCACAGCCACCCTCGAAGCAGCTCATGCTGGTGGCATCGGCGATCAGCGAGCCGGCGGCAAACCCGGCAACGGCGCCGATCGCCGCGCCAAGGATGATCCCCAGGATGGCGGCGACCACCGACAGCAGCACCGACGGCCTTTCGGTTTCCGGGCTGGAATAGACCAGCTCGGCGCCCGAGCCGCGGCGAAGGAGATAGATGCACAGCAGCCCGACAGCGATTTCGATGGCGGTGATGACCAGCCCCTTGGCATAGAAGGCGAAATTCGGCGTCACCAGCACATAGGCTTGGCGCGCCAGCAGCCACAGGATGGTGACAACCTGCCAGATGGTGAAGTGGCGGGGGAAACGCGCCGAACGGCCGAAGGCGAGGCCGAGCAGATAAAGCCCCCACAGGATGGTGACGATGTTGGCGATGAGGCCGCTGTAGATGAGATAGAAGACGTTGTCCGGCACATCGTAGGCGCCGATCATCGGCCAGAACGAGACCAGGCCATAGACCGACCACGCCATGACGAAGACGACCCATCCGGGCGGCACATAGGAAAGTCCGCTGTCTGGGGGAAGCCCGTTGTCTGGCGGCCTTGCCGGCTGTTGGTTGGTCGACGTCATCTCGGGACAATTCCCCCCTCGGTCCAGTCGACAGGCGACCCGGCGCGAAGTCAAGAACGACAGGCCCGGCGGCCCCGCCTGTGCACATCATTCGCCGTCAACCGCACCGGAAGCGCGGCAAAATCGGCATCGCAAAACCATCTGCGACGAACAAAGCAGGACGAGTGCCATTATGGCTTGGCATTCGGCTCGGGATCGACTAGATGAGCCCCGCACCTGTTGCTTTGACGGCTCAGATGCTGGGGAAAGAGATGTCCGTTGGTTGACGGCACCTTCGCTGCGGAATTCCCGCAACGGCTTCCCAAGGGAGATGCATCTCCCCAACCCGCGCGGCGAAACCGGCCGCAGCGAAAATGCAAGGACGGAGAGGTGGCCGAGTGGTTGAAGGCGCACGCCTGGAAAGTGTGTTTACGGGAGACCGTAACGCGGGTTCGAATCCCGCTCTCTCCGCCAGAACTCTTCCAACAACTTGTTGAAATCGCTTTATGATTTCTGGAAGACGATATTCTTCCCCACTTCTCCCAGCGGCATAGGCCGTTCGATAGGCGACCAGGTGGCAATAGCCGGGATCTGCCGGTAGATTGTGATTGCGGGGTTCTCGTTGGGGTTCCTAGCTATTTGAGCACGTCAGCACGACCTCTTTCATTTTGTTCTGCCAATCCGGTCCGAGCGCATCCCGGGCGGAAAGCGCATTCTCGGAACCCGGTTCGCCGTTCTTGAACATTCGAATGGCAAATGACTGGCTGTGGTGCCCCATCACCATTGGCACGCCAGGCTGGTAGGTGGTCGTGGCCGTTACGTAGTTGCCGTTCGCAACGGCGGTCGCGTTGTAGGTGCCCGGCGTCTGTACGACTTGGACATTGCTTTGAGAGGCCGCGTCGACAATGATGTAGCTGTCGTACCCGGCCTTGAGAGTTGCAACAGCGGCTTGTTTTTGGGCAACCCTTGCAGCGCCGATCTCACCACATGCCGGCGCAGCCGACGACTGCACAACTGCCGTGTTCTTCGAAGTCTGGATTGTATTGGCCGAAGCGCACCCAGCTAAAGACTACGTATACTCCAACTTTCGCGGGATGCGTAGCCGAAGGAGTAATTGATTGCGTCAGCGCTGTAAATGATTTCGTTGACTTGCTATTAGTACCAGAACTCTTAGTGAATGAGATTATGTTTAGATGAGAGTAAATAATTGTCGGCTTCGGATTCTTTTTTCATATCTTTTCTTAATATTATCGACACTTGCCTTAACTTCCTTGTCTTCTGCATTTTTACTTACCCCAATTACGTGCAAAACTTCGATTTTCATTTCGATTGACTTTCATCCGAACGAGCACTGCCGGGGTGCACGAGCCAAGAACGTAATCTACACCATGACGATGGAGGCGGCGTCCCGCAAGGGTCGGCCGCTATTTTTTACTTCGAATCTACTTTGATCGAAATATTAGACACAAAATATCGGATGTATACCAACAATATTTCGTCCGCCGCCTCTCGCAACCAACCCGCCGCCGCTCGTTGACCATACGCTGGTTGATCCCAGCTCCACCTCTCTTGCCCGCTGCCTGTGGCGGACCTTTTCTGGGTGAGTTCGCAGGCTTGCTTTACACAGCGCACCTTTTTCCTCATTGAGGTGCATCTACAATCGGGGTGATCCATGAAGAAGTACGAAAAGCCTACATTGGTTAAGCGTGAATGCCTGTCTCAGGTCACTGCGATGCCGTCATCATCTGGGTCGACGCCGCCGCCACCGCCGCTCGGATAATCGATCTGGATTGGTTAGAAACGCCCGTCTCGGCTCAAGCCGGGGCGGGCTTTTGCTTTTCGGGAGCCTTTCAGCGCAAGCGCCCGCTGCCTCACGGTGGCGGGCTGGATTGGTCGTGCTACCCAGCACCTTCGACAAGCGCGAACAGTGCACCACCGCCATCGCCGAATATCAGACGCAACCAACGCCGGCGGGCTGGTCGCTGGACTGCTTACGGAGCGCTGTTTAGGGTGGTGGCAACTGACGTGAACTGGGCATTAAGCGCGTTTCCTAGCGCGCCTGCTCCAACCATAATTGCCAAGGCAATGAGTGCCGCGATCAAACCATATTCGATGGCTGTTGCGCCGGATTCGTCGCGCAGAAATTTTGCTACCAGTTGCATTTTTCAAGCCCCGACTCTGTTGGCGTCAGATTAGCGACAGCTAATTTCATGCAGGTAAACAAACATGGTTCGTTTTTAACCAGTCGACGCCGCGATCGGTAAAATTGTCTGGATGCGGTTAAGGTCTCGCTCACAGGCCATGTCCATGCTCAACCGTGCGAGGCGCGTTGCGTTTCGCCTCGGCCCTAGAGCTAAAGCCCGTTGCCTCAAGCTCCCCGCCCGCGGCAACGTGCTTTCCCGTTTCAGAGGTCCGAACGCGGCACCGGGCCTGTGGCGCCCGCATTTTGCTCGCCACACCAGATCATCATGCATCTGCGCCAATTTAAGGTTGGCTTCCTGTTGCTCTTACGTGACGGAAGGTTGGTGCCTCTTGCCCTGCGGGGGTGGCCAGTCTGCGGTGCAAAGCTTTGGCGAGGCTCTGGGAGTTTACAAATCCGTAAGTCGCCAAACCAGTCAGAGGTGGCTAACTTGCTGTTGCGAAGAAGGATTTAAGCCCCGCGTGGTCTAGCTGCGCGGGGCCTTTTTTGCGGCGACCCTACAATGGAGATCGCCGTAGCCACCCTGTCACGTCGGGAGGTCGCTCGTGGATACCGTTCGATGCCAGTTCGCGCTACGGGCGAGGCCGACGGCGCACCATCGCTACGCTGCCGGCGTTCCCTTGGCCGCAACCGCGGGCGGATCTCTTCGGTCAGGTCATTGTTGATCGTGATGAGCCGGTGCACCTCGTCTTGAATTATTAACAGCGCCTCGGGGAGCATGCGCGTTTCCACGGTTGGTTCCACGCTAGCTCCAACGCCGCGCGATCGGAGGGTGTGCTTTTAGAAGCTGTGTCGACGCGAGCTTCAATTCGGAGGTATCCGCGACACCAAGCCAATGCACAGAGTTGGATCAATTACGTGCCTGGCCAAGTTTGCCCGGCATTCCCAATGGAGATTTCGCATGTTCAAATTCACTTCGGCCGTACTGCTCCTCCTGGTCAGCACGGCGCCGTTGCTCGCCGACGATATGCCGGTCAATGCCGACGCCATCAAATGGGGTCCGGTTCCGCCATTCCTCCCCGCAGGCGCCAAAATGGCGGTGGTCGCCGGAGACCCGTCGAAAGACGGCATCTTTGTTCTTAGGCTGCAGATGCCCGCCAACTACAAGATTCCCGCTCACAACCATCCGACTTCGGAATATGTCACGGTGCTGTCCGGCGATTTTAACATTGGTATGGGCGACAAGCTTGATGAGGCAAAGGGCATGCACCTGACGGCAGGCGGATTTGGCGTTGCACCGGCTCAGATGAACCACTTTGCCTGGACGACCAGCGCCACGATTGTTCAGGTCCACGGCGAAGGTCCGTTCGCGATCACATACGTCAATCCGGCGGATGACCCGAGCAAGAAATGATCCGCTGCCCAAAATGGGCGGCAGGGTCAAGATGCGCTGTCCCACGATCGGACAGCGCATCCGACGAGCACGATGAAACTAGCCGTGACCCTCAAATATCCCGGCCAGTGGCGCAAGACAGGATTGCCGAATAATATTTCCCGGGGCTAATGTATCGCCCCAGGCTCGCACTAGGACACGACGAGCCTTCTTAAGGTCGTTTCCCCTGATATGACGCGGCAGGGTGATCTGGAATGAAGCGAGTTTCAGTAACGCTCATGGGCGCAAGCACAATTATGGCGATAGCTACGCCGGTTAGCGCTCGAATAATCTTTTGCAATAACTATCCATATGAAGTGTATTTTTCAATTGCCTATCAGCAATTTCAAGCTAACGGCGATGCCTTGGACTGGCTATCGCGTGGTTGGCTTGGAGTAGAAACCGGTAAGTGCGAAGAGTTCGACAGTGCGATAGCCGTCTCGGAATTTTACTGGCGAGGCGAAACCAATTTCTACAAGCAAGGCAGGGGACGTGCGAGGGACTCGTGGCCCAGCAAGGACGGTAAGAAATTTTGGAATGTTGAAGGGGACTTTCAATTCTATCAGGCTGACCATACTAAGCCCGAAGCTCAGAAGCCAACGTTCAGCACGTACGAAAAGTCGTTTCGGGCGAAAGACGGTCCGATCACAGAAACGATTACGATTTTGGAAGGTGGCCAAGTCACATCAGACGCGACTGGCGCAGTTGAACAGTGACACTTTTCACGCCGCTGTCGTTCCCTTTGCCGTGACCGCCCGGTGAATCTCTTCGGTCAGGTCATTGTTGATCTTGATGAGCCGGTGCACCTCGTCCTGGATCTTCAACAGCGCCTCGGCGTCCTTGTAGGTCTGCAGCGCCTGCTTGTCCGAGGCGGCGGCCGAAACCTTTTGGCCCACCATGATCACGGACAGCAGTACCAGTTGCAGAAATGTCTGGGCGATCCAGGCGATCAGCGTTGCCACTCCGCCCTGGATGGCAGCGGGCAAGCTGATAAGGGCGATCGCCGCGAAGATATAGGCGCACCACATGGTGCCGACAGAGTTGGTGATGATGAGGGCTATTCGCCCGTTCAGGCCCACCTGTTCATGCTTGGTAAGATGCGGCCCGATCTTCTCGCGTTCCTTAAGTCGCGAATTGGGAATGTGTTCGACTTCCTTCATTGTTGAGCTCTCATTGCAGGGCGAGCAGCCTGCGGTTGGACAATCGTGTTGCGGCACCGTGGCGGCAACATGAGCCGCTTGCCCCGGTTCGACCATAGGGTCGGGTCAAAATCTATATAAAATTCCTATTTCTTTCCGCACCGCCCCGTCTCGAACCTTTATGGCGATCGGGTCCATATTCCGCCTGAGAAAGATTTCGGGTGCCGTGCCATTTGAAAATGGAGCGGCCCGTTTTCACGGTATTTTGAGCCCTTCGACCAAGGGCTCAAAATACAAGCAGAAATAAGGAACAGCGTGATGGACATCATTCTTGTCGGGTTAGGGCTTTTGTTTTTTGCCCTGGCCCTCGTCTACGTCAAAGCCTGTGACAGAATTTAAGCAAAGGATCGAACCATGCTTGTCGACTATATCCTCGGTGGCGGTGTGACGCTGTTCCTGCTTGCCTACCTGACATACGCCCTCGTTCGCCCAGAACGTTTCTGATCGCCGCAGGCACGGAAAGCCAAACCCATGACACTCTTCGGATGGATACAGATCCTCGTCTATTGCGGGATCGTCATTTTGCTCGTGAAGCCGCTCGGCGGCTACATGTATCGTGTCTTCAACGGCGAGCGCACGCTTCTGTCGCCGATTTTCGGCCCGTTCGAGCGCGGGCTTTACCGCATTTGCGGAACCAGCGACCGCGAGGAACAGCACTGGACCACCTATGCGGTGGCGATGCTGCTGTTCAACCTGGCCGGGTTCCTGCTGCTCTATGTCCTGCCACGGGTCCAGGGGCTGCTGCCCTACAATCCGGCGGGCATGACCGCCATCACGCCTGACCTCGCCTTCAACACCGCCGTCAGCTTCGTCACCAACACCAACTGGCAGAACTACGGCGGCGAAAGCACGATGTCCTACTTCGTGCAGATGGTGGGCCTCACCGTGCAGAACTTCGTGTCGGCCGCCACCGGCATCGCCATCGCGATGGCGCTGATCCGCGGCTTCGCCCGGGCGTCGGGCAAGTCGATCGGCAATTTCTGGGTCGATATGACCCGCGCAACGCTCTACCTGCTCCTGCCGCTCTGCATCGTGCTGACGCTGGTCTATGTCTGGCTCGGCATGCCGCAGACGTTCGGCCCCTATGTCAGCGCCACGACGCTTGAAGGCGCGCAGCAGACGATCGCGGTTGGTCCCGTCGCCACGCAGATCGCCATCAAGATGCTGGGCACCAATGGCGGCGGCTTCTTCAACGCCAATGCGGCACACCCGTTCGAAAATCCCGACGCGATCTCCAACCTGATCCAGATGGTGACGATCTTCGCCATAGGTGCTGCCCTCACCAACGTCTTCGGCCGCATGATCGGCAACCAGCGCCAGGGCTGGGCGATCCTGTCGGCGATGGGCGTCCTGTTCATCGCCGGCGTCATCGTCTGCTATTGGGCGGAAGCCGCCGGCAACCCGCTGGTCCATGCGCTCGGCCTCGACGGCGGCAATATGGAAGGCAAGGAAAGCCGCTTCGGCATCGCGCTCTCCGCTCTGTTCGCGGTCATCACCACGGCCGCATCCTGCGGCGCCGTCAACGCCATGCACGGCTCCTTCACCGCGCTTGGCGGCATGATCCCGCTCGTCAACATGCAACTCGGCGAGGTCATCGTCGGCGGTGTCGGCGCCGGTCTCTACGGCATCCTGATGTTCATCGTCGTCGCCGTCTTCGTTGCCGGGCTGATGGTCGGTCGCACGCCCGAATATCTCGGCAAGAAGATCGAGGCCAAGGAGGTCAAGATGGCGATGCTCGCCATCCTGTGCCTGCCGCTGGCGATGCTGATCTTCACGGCCATCGCCGTGGTGTTGCCAAGCGGCGTCGCCGCCATGGGCAATGCAGGCCCGCACGGCTTCTCCGAGGTCCTCTATGCCTACACCTCGGCTGCCGCGAACAACGGCTCGGCCTTTGGCGGCCTCAGCGGCAACACGCCCTGGTACAACATCACGCTCGGTATCGGCATGCTGATGGGGCGGTTCCTGGTGATCATCCCCGCGCTTGCCATCGCAGGCTCGCTGGCGGCGAAGAAGACCGTCCCGGCGTCGGCCGGCACCTTCCCGACCGATGGCCCGCTTTTCGTCGGACTGCTGGTCGGCGTGATCGTGATCGTCGGCGGCCTGACCTTCTTCCCGGCACTCGCGGTCGGACCGATCGTCGAACATCTGGCGATGATCCATGGACAAACGTTCTGAGATAGCCATGGGCTGGTTGAACCTCACGCGTCGCAAGGGACGGCCCCCGGCCGGCAATGAGGGGGAGGCGACTCCCCCTCCCTTCCCGACCGTGTCCACATTCCTCGGCATCGCGGCAGTCATGATCGTGGTCTGGCTGCTGGCCTACGGGCCGCCGCACTTCTTTTCGGCATCCGATCGATCGGCGCCGTCCAACACCATCGGCACTGGAGCCAACAAATGAGCCAGTCTAAATCCGCGAGCATCATGGATGCCCGCATCCTGTGGCCCGCCATCGGCGGGGCCTTCAGGAAACTCGATCCGCGCACCCTGATCAGGAACCCGGTGATGTTCGTCGTCGCCGTCGTGTCGGCGCTGACCACCGTCCTGTTCATCAGGGATCTCATCACCGGCGGCGGCGATTTCAAATTCACGCTGCAGATCATCATCTGGCTGTGGTTCACCGTGCTTTTCGCCAACTTCGCCGAAGCGGTCGCAGAAGGCCGCGGCAAGGCGCAGGCCGACTCGCTTCGCAAGGCGCGCACCGAGACCCAGGCCAAGCTGCTGGCCGGCGAAGACCGCACCAAATTCAAGATGGTGCCGGGCACCAGCCTGAAGGTCGGCGACATCGTCCTCGTCGAGGCCGGCGACATCATCCCGTCGGACGGCGAAGTGGTCGAAGGCGTCGCCTCGGTCAATGAAGCGGCGATCACCGGCGAATCCGCCCCGGTCATCCGCGAATCCGGCGGCGACCGTTCCGCGGTCACCGGCGGCACGCAGGTCTTGTCCGACTGGATCCGCGTGCGCATCACCGCGGCGTCCGGCCACACTTTCCTCGACCGCATGATCTCGCTGGTCGAGGGCGCCGAGCGCCAGAAGACGCCGAACGAAATCGCGCTCAACATCCTGCTCGTCGGCATGACGCTGATCTTCGTGCTGGCCACCGCGACGATCCCGAGCTTCGCCTCCTATTCGGGCGGCTATATTTCGGTGACCGTTCTCGTTGCCCTGTTCGTCACCCTGATCCCGACCACGATCGGCGCCCTGCTGTCGGCCATCGGCATCGCCGGCATGGACCGCCTGGTCCGCTTCAACGTGCTGGCCATGTCAGGCCGCGCCGTGGAGGCCGCGGGCGACGTCGACACGCTGCTGCTCGACAAGACCGGCACGATCACGCTCGGCAACCGCCAGGCGACCGAGTTCCGCCCGGTCAAGGGCGTCACCGAACAGGAACTGGCCGACGCCGCCCAGCTCGCTTCGCTTGCCGACGAAACGCCGGAAGGCCGCTCGATCGTCGTGCTGGCGAAGGAGAAATACGCCATCCGTGCCCGCGACATGGCAACGCTGCATGCCACCTTCGTGCCCTTCACCGCGCAGACCCGCATGAGCGGCGTCGACATCGATGGCTCGTCGGTGCGCAAGGGCGCGGTCGATTCCGTCCTTGCCCATGTCAACCAGTCGACGTCAGCCTCTCATGGCACGCGCCCAAGCAGCGACGCCGTCCGAGACCTCCAGGCCATCGCCGACGAGATCGCCAAATCCGGCGGCACGCCGCTGGCGGTCGAGCGCGACGGGCGCCTGCTCGGCGTCGTGCACCTCAAGGACATCGTCAAGGGCGGCATCAAGGAACGCTTCACCGAGCTGCGCCGCATGGGCATCCGCACGGTGATGATCACCGGCGACAATCCGATGACGGCGGCGGCGATCGCCGCGGAAGCCGGCGTCGACGACTTCCTTGCCCAGGCGACGCCCGAGGACAAGCTGAAGCTGATCCGCGACGAACAGGCCAAGGGCAAGCTGGTCGCCATGTGCGGCGACGGCACCAACGACGCGCCTGCCCTCGCCCAGGCCGATGTCGGGGTCGCGATGAACACCGGCACCGTCGCCGCGCGCGAAGCCGGCAACATGATCGATCTCGACAGCGATCCGACCAAGCTCATCGAGATCGTCGAAATCGGCAAGGCCCTGCTGATGACGCGCGGCTCGCTGACCACCTTCTCCATCGCCAATGACGTGGCCAAGTATTTCGCCATCATCCCGGCCATGTTCGCCGTCTTCTACATCGCGCCCGGACAGACCACCGGCCCGCTGCAGGCGCTGAACGTCATGAACCTGGCAACGCCGCAGAGCGCCATCCTGTCGGCCATCATCTTCAACGCGCTGATCATCATCGCGCTGATCCCGTTGTCGCTGAAAGGCGTCAAGTATCGTGCGATCGGCGCCGGCGCGCTGCTCAGCCGCAACCTTCTGGTCTACGGCCTCGGCGGCATCATCGTGCCGTTCGTCGGCATCAAGCTGATCGACATGGCCATCACCGCCATCGGTCTCGCATAAGGATCATCTCGATGTTCAAGCAAATCAGACCCGCGATCATCATGATCGTCTTCTTCACCGCCCTCACCGGCCTGGTCTACCCCTTGGGCATGACCGGCATCGCTCAAGCGCTGTTCCCGCGCCAGGCCAATGGCAGCCTGATCGAGAAAGACGGCAAGGTCATCGGTTCCGAACTGATCGGCCAGGCCTTCGCCAGCGACAAGTATTTCCACGGCCGGCCTTCGGCTGCCGGCAACAACGGCTACGACGCCTCCTCCTCCGGCGGCACGAATCTCGGCCCGACCAACCCGAAGCTGATCGACCGCATCAAGGGCGATGCCGAAAAGCTGAAGGCGGAAAACCCGAACCAGCCGGTGCCGATGGATCTCGTCACCACGTCCGGCAGCGGCCTTGACCCGGATATCAGTCCGGAGGCCGCGTACTTCCAGGTCCCCCGGGTCGCCAAGGCCAGGGGCATCGATGAAGTCAAGGTCAAGGCGCTGGTCGACAGCCATGTCGAGGGTCGCGAACTCGGCTTCATGGGCGAGCCCGTGGTCAATGTGCTGGCGCTCAACCTTGCGCTGGACGCCGCGAAGTAATGAATGGTGCCTGCCGGGGATCGACACTATCCCCGGCGCCATTCATGATCGATTCTGATGCCGGACGACAGAAGCAACGAAACCAGGCCCTCCCCAGACGCGCTGCTTGATCATGCGGAGCGCGAGGGGCGCGGCCGCCTGAGAATATTCCTGGGCGCGGCGCCCGGTGTCGGCAAGACCTACGAGATGCTGATGTCGGGCCGCGCCAGGCTGGCGGACGGCGTTGACGTGGTGATCGGCATTGTCGAGACACACGGCCGCAAGGAAACACTGGCCCTGGTCGAGGGCTATGAGGTCATTCCGCGGCGACACATCGACTACAAGGGGCGCGCCCTCGACGAGATGGATATCGATGCCATCATCGCCCGCCGCCCGGCGCTGGTTCTCGTCGACGAACTCGCCCACACCAACGCACCCGGCAGCCGCCACCCCAAGCGCTACCTCGACGTCCAGGAAATCCTGACGCAAGGCATCGACGTTTACACGACCCTGAACATCCAGCATGTCGAAAGCCTGAATGACGTCGTCGCCCAGATCACGCGCGTCAGGGTTCGCGAGACGGTTCCCGATTCCATCATCGACCAGGCCGATGATGTCGAGATCATCGACCTCACTCCCGACGACCTGATCAAGCGGCTGGAAGAGGGAAAAGTCTACTTTCCCAACACCGCCCAGCGTGCCATCGAAAACTATTTTTCGCCGGGCAATCTGACCGCGCTGCGGGAGCTGGCGCTGCGCCGCACCGCCCAGCGCGTCGACGAGCAGCTGCTGATCCACATGCAGGCCCATGCCATCCCCGGCCCTTGGGCGGCGGGTGAGAGGGTTCTCGTCTGCATCGACGCAAGCCCGGGCGGAGCCGCCCGCGTTCGTTACGCGCGCAGGCTGGCCGACCGGCTCCGCGCTCCCTGGACGGCGCTTCACGTCGATAGCCCTCGCTCGGCCAGCATGCCGGAGGCTGACAAGGACCGGCTGGCGACCAACCTGCGCCTTGCCGAACAGCTCGGCGCCGAGGTAACGACCATTCCCGGTCAGAACATCGCGCAAGACATCGTTCGCCATGCCACCGCGAACAATTTCACCCATATCGTGATCGGCCGGCCAACCCGGTCGCGCTGGCGGGAATTGATCGAGGGCTCGCTCACCTATGATCTCATCCGCAATGCCGGCGACATCAGCGTGCATGTCATTTCGGGAAACGAACCGAACAGCGAGGCGGCGTCGCGGAGCGTCAGGACGGCGGACGAGCAGAGGCAGTTCCAGATCTGGCCCTATCTCAAGGCCACGGCCTATGTCGCGGGCTCGCTCGCATTCAGCTCGGTGCTCGACCAGTTTCTCGACGTACGCAACCTCGCGATCATCTTTCTCATCGCCGTTCTGGCATCGGCGGTCACCGGCGGACTCTGGCCGGCTCTCTATGCCTGTCTCCTCAGCGCCCTTGCCTTCAACTATTTTTTCCTCGAGCCGCGCTACACGCTGACGATCAGGGATCCGGAGAGCATCGTTGCGCTCGGCGTGTTCCTGGTTGTTGCCGTCATCGCCAGCAATTTGACGGCACGCGTGCAGCGTCAGGCGGTCGCCGCCCGCGCCCGGGCGCGGGCCACCGAGGATATCTACCTCTTTTCAAAGAAGCTCGCCGGCGCCGGTACGCTCGACGACGTTCTCTGGGCGACCGCCTTCCAGATCGCTTCGATGCTGAAGCTGCGGGTGGTGCTGCTTTTGCCTGAAGACGGAACGATCACCGTCAAGGCCGGCTATCCGCCGGACGACACGCTGGCCGAGGCCGACATCGCCGCCGCCCGCTGGGCCTGGGAGCATAACCGTGCCGCGGGGCGCGGCGCCGACACGCTGCCCGGCGCCAAGCGCCTCTATCTTCCCTTGCGGACGGGGCGAACGGCAATCGGTGTCGTCGGCCTCGACAACGACAAGCAGGGCCCGCTGCTGACGCCCGAGCAGCAGCGCCTGCTCGACGCGCTCGCCGACCAGGCGGCGGTTGCCATCGAGCGCATCCAGCTGGTCGCCGATGTCGACCGCGCCAAGCTTGCGGCCGAGGCCGACCGGCTGCGCTCGGCGCTGCTCACCTCCATCTCCCATGATCTGAAGACGCCGCTTGCCGCCATCATGGGCGCGGCCGGCACGTTGAGGGAATTCGCACCCGCGCTCCCCGAACAGGACCGGGCGGAGCTCTTGTCGACCGTGCTCGACGAATCCGAACGGCTGAACCGCTTCATCGCCAATCTGCTCGACATGACCAAGATCGAGTCCGGCGCCATGGAGCCCAACTATGCGCTCCACTATGTCGGCGACATTGTTGGCTCGGCCCTGCGACGGGCAAGGAAGATCATCGGCGAGCACAAGATCGAAATGGACATTCCGCAGGACCTGCCGATGTTGCGGCTCGACCCGGTGCTGTTCGAGCAGGTCCTGTTCAATCTCCTCGACAATGCAGCCAAATATGCGCCGCCGGCGTCGACGATCCGGCTGCAGGGCTGGAGCGACAATGGTTCCGTCGTGCTTCAGGTCATGGATGAGGGGCCAGGCATCCCCCCCGGCGATCTGGAACGGATCTTCGACTCGTTCTACCGGGTGCGCAAACGCGACCAGGTCCGCGCCGGCACCGGGCTCGGCCTGTCGATCTGCCGCGGCTTCATCGAGGCGATGGGCGGAACGATTTCGGCGGCGAACCGCACTGACCGCCCGGGCGCGGTCTTCACCATCCGCATGCCGAAGCCGACAGAACTGCCCGATATCGATGAACCCAATGCGGACGATCTGGCATGACAAATTCGAACGTCAAGATATTGGTCGTCGATGACGAACCGCCGATCCGCAAGCTGCTTCGCGTTGGCCTCGGCAGCCAGGGCTATGCTATCAGCGAGGCGCCCAACGCCAAGGTCGCGATCGAACTCGTCGATGCGGAGAAGCCGGACCTGATCCTGCTCGACCTTGGCCTGCCCGGCATGGGCGGCCACGACCTGTTGCGCAAATGGCGTGACGACGGTCTCGACGTTCCCGTGGTCATCCTGTCCAGCCGCACCGATGAGGCCGGCATCGTCAAGGCGCTGGAACTCGGCGCCGACGACTATGTCACCAAGCCGTTCGGCATGAACGAGCTGGTCGCACGCATCCGCGTGGCGCTGCGCCACCGGTTCCAGCAGCAGGGCGAGAAGCCGGTGTTCCACACCGGCGATCTGTCCGTCGACCTCGTCAAGCGCATCGTCAGGGTCGAGGGCAAGGAGATCAAGCTGTCGCCGAAAGAATACGACATCCTGCGCATCCTCGTGCAGCATGCGGGCAAGGTTCTCACCCACCATTTCCTGTTGAAGCAGGTCTGGGGCGATACGACTGACGTCCAGTATCTGCGGGTCTATGTGCGCCAGCTCAGGCAAAAGATCGAGAAGACGCCGGACCAGCCGCGCTACATCACCACCGAGACCGGGGTTGGCTACCGATTGCGCGAGGTCGACGGGAGCGGAGCATAGCTCGATAGGCACGCCCTCGTCCTGGTCCGAGGGCGCAACCGGTATTCGGGCACGATCACGCCAACAGGGTGAGCGGCATTCACCGCTCACCCATCGGCCGTTATGTCCTGACGCTCAGTTGGCCGAGAGTTCCGCGGTCCGGGCAAGCGCGCCGCCAAAACCGGCGAGCGAGATCGAGAAGCTGATCGGCTGTCCGGTGTCCGCCGCCGTGGCATCGACCTTCAGCGTCGTGCCGCTCGTCAGCATCGGCGTGATATCCGCATCGAACGCCACCGGCACCAGGCACCCAACGGCCTGGCAGGTGTTGAAGGGAAGCGTGCCGTCAAGCTTCTTGTCGTCGATTTCGAGAGCGATGCCCTTGGCCAGCGCCAGCCCGAATGGCAGCGCCAGCGTTCCGGCCGCATCCTCGCCGGTCTTCGTCGTCAGCTCGATCGCCAGCAGGCGTTGGTTGGTCTGCTTGTTGAACTGCTGGTGCGAGAGGCTGCACACCTTGTTCGTGCCGGCGATCTGGCAATTGACCGTCCAGTCGCCGTGGGTTTCGGACAGTGCAGAAGCACCGCCGGGCAGTTGCGGCGGCTTGGCGGCGTCGGTGGCCGGCGCCGCCGCCTTGTCCGTCTTGGTTTGTGCCGCCATCGACATGGACAAGCCGAGGACGCAGAAAGCTCCCAGTGCGGCTGCGAAATAGACTTGCTTGCGACCCATGAGCACCCCTTTTTTGCCAGCTTCCGCCTCAAGTCAACTAGAAGCTGACCTTGAAGGACGCGCTGACCGCATTCAGTTTTACAGTTTCCCCGAAAGCGCCATTATACCGGACGGACATGCCGACGCCATTCACGCCATTGAGTTCAAGCCCGGCGCCGACCCGATAGAGCGGCGAATCGACGGCTTCCGTCAAGTGCAGAGCCGGATTGCCTGGCAGATTCTGCGCCGCCGCGAAGCGTCCCTCGGTCTCCCACTCCTTGTTGGAGAATTCCACGCCGGCTTTTCCGTAGATGCGGATACTGGCGATGTCGCTAAGTGCAATATCAGTGCCGATCTCGAGGCCGGGCGTCGCGGAATAGTATATGTTGGCACTGCCATCGAAATTGAAAGCAGCGACCGAGCCCGTCTCGTTGCCGGACGCCCGAAGCCAGCGCGCGTCGAACTGCAAGGTCGGCATAGTCGCCACCGGTACGAATGTCGCCATTGTTGGTACCGGTGGCGGAGCCGCCTAAGGTAGCCGCGCCGCCATTGCCGCCGCTTGCGATGATACCGGGAACGAGGCCGCCCGCGCTGCCCCCATCACCTCCCGTCGCTCCCGCCGACCGCACGAGCATGCCGACGGAGAACGCTGAGGTGGTCCTCACCTCGCCATCATTGGTCGCGCTGGCGCTGCCACCTGAACCGCCGCCGCCGCCCTTTCCAGCGTTTTCGATTGCCAACGGACTGGCGCCACCGACGCCGCCGCCGGTTCCGCCAACGCCACCCTCCGATCGGGCCAGAATGCCAAAGGCACCGACCCCGGTGGTGTTGATGACGCTGCCGGCACCCGCGTTGGCCTCGGCCGAACCGCCGCTGGCGCCGTTGCCAGCATCGCCACCTTTGGAGACCAGGGCGTTGCCGATGCCGGTAACAGACCCGCCATCACCACCGCGCCCGCCGATCGAAGCCGCGACCAGCCCGTGTCCGCCATCGGCGCTGCCTGCCAGATTTCCGGTATTGCCGGCAATGACACCGCCGCCTGCCGCCCCGTTGTTGCCATCGCCACCGAGCGCGACCGGCGTGCACAGCGGGCAGACGCCGAACCCGATCGCATTGCCGCCCTTGCCGCCGGCGCCGCCGGTGGAAATGCCGCCGAAGACGGGGCCGCCACTGGAGATTACCGAATTGTTGTTGACAACAAGCGGATCCGGCGACGGCGCGTGGCCCGAATCTCCGTCCGTGCCCAAGACGACGATATTGTCGCCGCTGTCTCCCGCGGTGCCAGTGATGACCGTGACCTGCGCATGAAGCGGGACCGGCGCAAGCGAGACGAAACCGGCCAAAGCGGTGAAGGCCAGGAAACGGGTCCATTGGCGCGGCCGGGCTAGCGAAAGCGCGACCCTAAGCCCGACATTGCCCGCAATCCGTGTCTCGGTGGCGTGCGCCGAACAAACCTCAAGACGTTGCGGCAATTCGCTCGGACGCCTCGGATCGAACAACTCGCCGATATGAGAGCATGCGTTTCCACCTGGAACACGACGCTTGGAACCCGCGAGCAGCAGACCGGTCGATGCGACAGCCTGAAACCGCCCTGAAAACAAAGCCATGCACCCACCCCTGATCTGCGACGCTCTCAACCCCTCCTCGGGTTCCGGCGTCACAGCCCCATCTGTAGTAAAAACTCGCGACACTCGCGATCAGCGCAATGCATCACAGCCAACGCTGCCTCGGGTCAGCCCTGAAGCATCGGCCAAGTCAGATTACATTGCCTCCGATCGATGGAATCGGAATGCTACGGGCTGGACACTGACCAAAACATCGGGGGTTTGGTAGTCGTCATATGACGACAGTCTTCCAATCTCTGGCGCATATTTCGAAGAAGCGATGATTAGACTCCAGTAGCGCGAAATCCTTGATTCTGTTGCTTTCACCCATGGCACCGCCCGGACAAACGCCCTATATCAGGGGAGAGGCCTGTTTTCGTGCGGGAGTGAACCAATGTCACCGCTTCGCCCATCCACCGTTTTGATGTCGGTAATGCTGGCGGCAACCATGTTGCCAGTCGCGGGTTCGCACGCCTTTGCCCAGCTGAACTCGGCCAATACCAACGCGCTGATCCAGCAAAACCAGTTGCAGACGCTGCAGAACAGTCTGCAGAGGGAGCAATTCCAGCAGCAGCAGCAGCAGTACCGTGCGCAGGACCGCGTGATCGTTCAGCAGCCTACGCCGGTGGTGCCTCAAGCCAGGCCGAATTGCCAGACGTCGATCATTGGTACGACCGCCGTCAACAATTGCCGCTGACAAGCCGGCGTTTTCCATTTATTTAGCCGACTTACGTGCATGCAATGCCGTGCGCGTGGACGGTAGTTTTGGTTTTGCAACGGTGCCGCTTCGCGCTATGGGCACCGCTGGACTGGATTTTTTGACATGGCAGCCACAAAGAAGAAGGCCGTACGCAAGGCATTGAAGGGCGAGAGGATTCGTCAGGTCGCGGCGATTCCCTTCCGGCTGAACGCAAAGGGCGATATCGAGGTAATGCTGGTGACGTCGCGCACCACCAGGCGCTTCATCGTGCCCAAGGGCTGGCCCATGAAGGGCAAGAGCGGGCGCAAGGCAGCCATGATCGAGGCGCAGGAAGAAGCCGGCGTGCTCGGCAAGACGCTGAAGGACCCGGCCGGCACCTACACCTATTGGAAGCGGCTTTCGACCCGCTTTGCCCGGGTTGATGTCGTCGTCTATATGCTGGCCGTGACGGAGGAACTGGCAAATTGGCAGGAAGCCAAGAGGCGGCAGCGGGCCTGGCTGGCACCTGCCGACGCCGCGCTTCTTATCGACGAGCCGGATCTGTCGACGCTGGTGCGGACATTGTGTGTTCCCGAAGCTGCGCCAGCCGACGAGAGCCGTGATCAGCCGGCCTGAGCGAAACGGCCTGCGCGACCTGGCCACGGCGCCTCAACGAGGGCGTAGTGCGCCCGAAGCACCAAGAATCGAGCGCTTGATCATCCCGATGCCATCGTTTCTTTTTTATAGCCGTTGGCATTCCCCTACGTAAACTTGAGCTGTTGATGTCGGCAAGTTTCCCTCAACGGATAATCGGGGAATTTATTGGCTGTTAAGGCCGATTTGCTAATCGGGTTGCTGTCGTTGGGGAACAGGCGACACTATAAAACGGGGCAATTCCCTGGCCGGCGCCGGATCAGCCGGGCAGGGTAGATTTACGGGGTCGTCGCAATTTCCATGGCCGTTCGATGAAACTGTCATCGATGAACGCCAGCCCTCGTCTTCTCGGGCTCGTCTGGCCGTTCATTGTCGTTGTTCTCGTCCAGGCCCTCGTTGCCAGTCTCAGCCTCTATACCTTGTCCGCGGTGCGCGCCTATGTCGGCGGCGAGAGCCACTGGTCGAAGGGACAGAAGCACGCCATCTATTTTCTCAGCCTCTATGCCGATACCGGCAACCAGAATTTCTTCGACGAATTTCGCGAAGCCATCGCCGTTCCGCTGGCGGATCGTGCGGCGCGGCTTGCGCTGGAACAGCCCGAACCCGACACAGACGCCGCGCACGCCGGCTTCCTTCAGGGCGGAAACCATCCAGATGACGTGACGGGCATGATCTGGCTGTTCCAGAATTTCCGAGGCGTCAGCTATCTCGACACCGCCATCCGGCACTGGACTGCCGCCGACGGCATGATCCTGGTCATCGACCGGCTGGGCGAGACGATGCATCGCAGATACGTGGAAGGACCCGCATCGACCGAACAGATTGCCAGCTGGAAGGCGGAAATCCATCGTCTCGACCGCCAGATCGGCCCGCTCTCCAAGGCATTCTCCGACAGCCTCGGCGAGGGATCGCGCTTCATCAAGATGGCGCTCACGCTCGCCAACCTCCTCACCGCCGCGCTGCTTATCCTGCTTGCCGTATGGCGGACGAGGAAACTTCTGGAGCAGCGCCAGGCCTTCCAGAACGCTCTCAACGCCGAGCGTGAGCGGGCTCAGATCACGCTGGCCTCCATCGGCCAGGCCGTCATCAGCACCGGGCCGGACGGACGGCTGGACTACATGAACGCCGTCGCCGAAAGGCTGCTGGCATGCCCACTCAGCGCGGCCAGGGGCAAGCCGGTTGCGTCGCTTTTCAAGGTTGTCGACAAGGAGACAGGCGCCGAGGAGCCCCGACTGATGGAACGCCTGCTGGTCGGCGAGCCGCGCCGCTCCAACGTCCGCCCGCAATTGCTGCGGCGGCCGGACGGGTCCTTCGTGTCCGTCGCACTGACCGGTGCGCCGCTTCTGATTTCCGGCCGGATCGTCGGCGCAGTGCTGGCGTTCCACGACATGACGCGCGAGCAGGACTATATCGAACGGCTTTCATGGCAGGCATCGCATGATGCGTTGACCGGACTTGCCAATCGTCGCGACTTCGAAAGCCGGCTGGAAAGAACGATCGCGGACTTGCATGACAAGCCGCTTCAGCACGCGCTGATGTATCTCGACCTCGATCAGTTCAAGCTGGTCAATGACACATGCGGCCATGCAGCGGGCGACCAGTTGCTGCGCCAGATTTCCCTGATGCTGGCCAGCGAATTGCGGCCAGGCGACATTTTCGCCCGGCTGGGTGGCGATGAGTTCGGCGTGCTCCTCCTCGATTGCGACGCCGATCGCGCCGCCAGCACCGCCGAACGGCTGCGCGTGATCGTCCAGGACCTGCATTTCACCTGGGAAGGCAGGCCCTTCAACACCAGCGCCAGCATCGGCATGGTTCAGATCACCAACTTCGAAACCACGCTGGAGGAGGTCCTGCGGGCCGCCGACGTCGCCTGCTACATGGCCAAGGAAAAGGGGCGCAATCGCGTCCAGCTCCACAGCGACGGCGACATGGCCTTGCGCGAACGCTTCGGCGAAATGGCCTGGGTTCAACGCCTGCACGCAGCACTTGAGGAAAACCGCTTCCAGCTCCACGCCCAGGAAATCCGTCCGCTCGACGACGAGGCGGCGGAGGCTGGCGCGCATGTCGAGGTGCTGTTGCGGCTGACCGACGAGGACGGCGTTGTCGTCAGCCCCGGCAGTTTCATTCCAGCGGCAGAGCGCTATGGCCTCATGCCGTCGATCGACCGCTGGGTGGTCAGCAACACGTTCCGGGTTCTTGCCGCGCGGCTTGCCGATCCGAGCCAGCCCCCCATCGCCACCTGCGCCATCAATCTTTCAGGCGCGACCTTCGGCGACGAGACGTTCCTCGCTTTCCTGCGCGAGCAGTTCGTCGCCCATGGCATTCCGCCGCGCATGATCTGCCTGGAGATCACCGAGACCAGCGCCATCGCCAACCTTGGCAACGCCATTCGCTTCATTGCCGACCTGCGTGGGCTGGGCTGCCGCTTCGCGCTTGACGATTTCGGCTCCGGCATGTCGTCCTTCGCCTATCTCAAGCACCTGCCTGTCGAGTACCTCAAGATCGACGGCAGTTTCGTCAAGGACATGCTGGAAGACCGTATCGACCGCGCCATGGTTGAGATGATCCATCATATCGGCAAGGTGATGGGCAAGCGCACCATCGCCGAATTCGTCGAAAACGACGGCATCATCGCGGCCCTGAAGTCGATAGGGGTCGACTACGCACAAGGCTACGGGATTGCCAGGCCGCAACCCTTCGACGCTTCGACCTCGTTCCTCGGCGCTGGCACGGCGCCAAAAGCGGACGCCGACCCATGGGTCGACCTGGCGCGCAAGCTGCGCCGCAAGGCCGGCTGATCGGTCTTGAGCCTCAGTTCAGCTTGACCAGCACCACCCGGCGATTCTTGGCGCGCCCAGTTTCATCCTCGTTGCTGGCGATGGGGGCCATCATGCCGGCGCCCGCCGCTGTCAGCCGCGCCCCATCAATACCGTATTTCGAGACCAGCGCCGCCCTCACCGCCTGCGCCCGCCGTGAGGAGAGGTCGAGATTGTAGTCGAAGGCGCCCTGGTTGTCCGTGTGGCCGACAACGATGACGGCCATCTTCGGCTCATTTGCCAGGAGCGTCGAAATCTCCTTTAGCGTTGGCTCCGATTCGGGCTTGATGTCGGCCTTGTCGGAGTCGAACAAGATGCCGTAGAGCGAGATACTGCCCGTCGCGGTCAGCGAATCCGCCATCTTCGCAGCCTCGACGACCACCATCTTCTTGTCGCGCGCCTTCGGCTCCAGCACATGGACGACCGCGACGGTGCGGCCGCTCAGCGCCTTGCAGTAGAGATCGTCGATCATCGAATAGGTCTGCACGGTGACGTAGGCGTCGCCGCCATCCTGCGGCACCTTGGCAGAGAAGAAGCGTTGATCGTTGATGCCGGAAGTCAAGGCGCAGGCGCCATTGGAAAAGGCAGCATCCTTGAGATCCGCCTCATGGAAGAAGTACATCATCAGGCTCATCTGGTTGCCGCCGCCGCTCGATGAACGGTCGGCCGCACCACCGCATTCCTCTTTCTTGCATTCGAACAGGATTTCGCCGCCAGCCGCCTCGATCACGTCCTGATAGTTGCGCAGCACTTCGAGTGGCGAGCGCTCGCCCGGCAGAACATAGGCGATGCGGGTCAAGGCACCCTCGACCTCGACCTTTTTCTCTGGTGCAAAAACGCGATTGTTCATCGCATCGCGCTGATCAGCGTCGGCGCTCGGCTTCAGCGGCGATAGCGGCACGTTGAAATCGGTGTAGGCGAGTTTCTCGTAGGAGACGATGAAAGAGCCTTCGTAACGCTTGGCGAGATGATTGTCGGCGGCGCCTTTGATATCGGCGGTCGGCACCGTCGCATCGGCAGCGGCAAGTCGCACCGCCAGCATAAGCGCAAGCGTCGCCCAGAATAATTTGATGATTGTCATGTTGATTGCATGCATCGTCGATCCCCCCTGACGTGACGATCGACACTTAGCAGAACAATTGGGTTCAGTCGACAATGTACCCTGTCATGGGTATCTCTCGAGGAGGACCGTAGCATTGTCGTGATAGGTGGTTCGCAACACTTCCCGGTAGCCGCACTTTGCCGCGACGTTCAGTGAACCGGTGTTTTGCGGATCGATGATGCAGACAGTTCTTGCCCGCCCGAATTCTTGATCGCCCCAGGCAAGAACCCGTGTCACGACTTCACTGGCCAACCCTCGGCCATGCATGGCGGGAGCGAGTGCCCAGCCTGCTTCCGGAATGCCTTCGATCGACGGCACGATGTCGCGCTTCAGGTCATGGAAGCCGGCCTCGCCGATGAACCGGCCCGTCGCTTTCTCCTCGATCGCCCAGAAGCCGTAGCCCAGCAAGGACCACAGGCCGGAATGGCGCAGGAAGCGCATCCAGCTCTCTTCGCGCGTGCGCGGCTTGCCGCCAATGAAACGGGTGACAACGGGATCGGCCCACATGGCGACATAGGCATCGAAATCCTCCAGCCGGTGCGCCCGAAGGATGGTTCGCTCCGTCTCGATGGCAGGAGCCGACCTTGCTTGAACAGCGCTCATGAAAAAGCCTCGCTTGCGATACAGGGCGGATAGCAAACCGACAGAGCGACGCAAGGTCCAACAAGGCGGATGTCGCCTGCCAGGCCTCGCCACTGCCCGTATGGGAATTTTTCTCAATGATGCTAATTTTCGCGACAGGCTGAATCGCCCGCGCCACCAAATGCAGGGGAAAGAATATGGAAACCACCGACCTCGTGCTTGCCATCCTGCATCACCTGCTGGTGTTTTCCCTGGCAGGCATTATCGGCGCCGAGTTTGTCCTGATCCGTGGAGAATTGCCGGCCGCAACCATCCGGCGCCTTATCGGCATCGATCGCCATTACGGCATTCTTGCCGGGCTGATCACGTCATCTATGGGCTGAAGGGCTGGGAGTTCTACGTCCACAACTGGGTGTTCTGGGCCAAGATGGCGGCCTTCGCCGTCGTTGGCCTGCTGTCGATCCTGCCGACCATCCGGTTCATTTCCTGGAACAGGCAGGCCGTCGCCAATCCCTCGTTCCTGGTGCCGCCGGCCGAACTCGCATCGGTAAAGACCTATATCCGCGCCGAGGCTTTCGTCTTCCTGCTGATTCCGGTGTTCGCGGCCGCGATGGCGCGCGGCTATGGTTATTGAGCCGCGCCTTCGAGCGCTGTTTCAACAGGATCGATCGGCACCAGGGGCGCCGGAATGCTGGTCGTCTTCACCTCCGCCTTGCAGATGTCGGCGATAACGCAGGCAGGGCAATCCGGCTTGCGCGCCTTGCAGACATAGCGGCCGTGCAGGATCAGCCAATGATGCGCGTGGCGCATATATTCGTCCGGGATGATCCGCAACAGCTCCTGCTCGACCTGTTCGGGGGTCTTGCCGGGCGCCAGTCCAAGCCGGTTGCCGATGCGCAGGATGTGTGTGTCGACGGCCATCGTATGCTGGCCGAAGGCCATGTTGAGCACGACATTGGCGGTCTTGCGCCCAACCCCCGGCAGCTTGACCAGTTCGTCGCGGTCGTCGGGAACCTCGCCGCCATGGTCGCGGATCAGCGCTTCCGACAGCGCGATGACGTTCTTGGCCTTGTTGCGCCAGAGCCCGATGGTGCGGATATGGTCGCCAACCTTGGCCTCGCCCAGCGCCAGCATCTTGTGCGGCGTGTCGGCGGCCTTGAACAGCGCCCGCGTTGCCTTGTTGACGCCGGCGTCCGTCGCCTGCGCCGAAAGCACGACAGCCACCAGCAGCGTGAAGGCGTTGACGTGCTCGAGTTCGCCCTTCGGCTCCGGCCGCTGGACGGAAAACCGCCGGAAGATCTCATGCACTTCGGCCGGGCTGTAGAGCGACCGGCGCTTGGCCGAACGGGCGCTCGGCTTCGCCTTCGAGCCGTTGCGGCGGTCGGGCAACACTTCATTTTTGGGTGTTGAGGATTTTTTGAACTTGGGGCTGGCCATTTCCCTCCTATAATATCCAGCCATGGGCGACACAAACGCTTCATTTCAGGCCGACGAGCCAATCTTCCACGCCTTGCTGACACCACACCGGTCGCTCGGCCGGACCGGTTTTGCCGTGATGATGGGCGCGCTTGTGTTGGGCTGGGTGGTCACCGGCGTTTTCTTCCTGTCGCGCGGCGCCTGGCCGGTGTTCGGCTTCTTCGGCCTTGACGTGATCGCCGTCTACATCGCCTTTCGCGCCAACTACCGCGCCGCCCGCGCCCGCGAGGAAGTGTCGGTGTCGCGCACCAGCCTCGACATCCGCAAGACGGCTCCTTCCGGCAAATCGGAAGCGCATCGCTTCAACCCGTTCTGGGCACGCTTTTCAGTCGCCCGCCACGCCGAGATCGGCATCACCCGGATGACCGTTGAAGCGCAGGGCCAGAACGTGCCGATCGGCGGCTTCCTCAATCCGGACGATCGCGAGAGTTTCGCCAAGGCCTTTTCACGGGCACTGGCGACCGCCAAGACGCGCTGACTGGAACCGATACAGCTTGCCCGCTGTCCGGCGCCCTGCCGTAAAGCGTTGTCGGCGGATATCCCTTTCCTGCGCATGCTCACCTTTTCGCCGGCGTTGACCAATTCCATCTGGATATGTCCGGCAAGAAGGCAAGTTTCGGGTGGCGATGGCGGTGGCGAAGCGCGATATTCACGGTCAAGGAGACCGTTCGATGAGCGTCCAAACGACAGCAGTCCTCAAAAAAGACATCACGCCCGAAGGCAGTGACTACGAAATCGTGCGCCGCGCCATCGAGAAGATCAGCCTCGACTATCGCGACCAGCCGTCGCTTGAGGAACTGGCCGAGGAGGTCGGCGAGACACCGACCGGCCTGCAGAAGCTTTTCACCCGCTGGGCCGGCCTTTCGCCCAAAGCCTTCCTTCAGGCCGTGACGCTCGACCACGCGCGCAAGCTGCTTGATTCCGGCATGCCGCTGCTCGAAACATCCTTCGAACTGGGCATGTCCGGTCCCGGCCGGCTGCACGATCTTTTCGTCACCCATGAAGCGATGTCGCCCGGCGATTACAAGACACGCGGCGCCGGGCTCACCATTCGCTATGGCTACCACCCATCGCCGTTCGGCACCGCCTTGATCATGGCTACCGACCGCGGACTTGCCGGCCTTGCCTTCAGCGACCCTGGCGAGGAACGCGCGACATTCGCCGACATGTCCAGCCGCTGGCCGAACGCCGTCTATGTCGAGGACATGGCCGCGACCGGGCCTTATGCCGCTCGCATCTTCGACTCCACGCTCTGGCGCCCCGACCAGCCGCTGCATGTCGTCATGATCGGCACCGATTTCCAGGTTCGCGTCTGGGAGGCATTGCTCAAGATTCCGATGGGCAAGGCGCGCACCTATTCGTCGATCGCCGCCAGCATCGGCACGCCGTCAGCCAGCCGGGCCGTTGGCGCGGCCAATGGCGCCAACCCGATCTCCTTCGTGGTTCCATGCCATCGAGCCATCGGCAAGTCCGGCGACCTTACCGGCTACCATTGGGGCCTGACCCGCAAACGCGCCATCCTTGGCTGGGAGGCAGGGCAGATCTCGTCCTGAATGAATGGGCCAAGGACGTTCAAACGGTAACGAAAAGCCCTGGCCAACCACATTGCTGGCTGCCGCCTTGCGGATGATCTGGCCCAGACAAAATCGCGCGCGGCATCAGTCCTGATCTGGCAAGCCGCCGCCTTCCAGAGTAGCTTCCCGCGCATTCAGCAGGAGGCTTTACTTGATTATCGTTGTCGGCTCGATCAACCTCGACCTTATCGCCAATGTCGACCGGCTCCCCGGCCCCGGGGAAACGGTTGGCGGCTCCGGCTTTGCCACCGCACCCGGCGGCAAGGGCGCCAACCAGGCGCTGGCCGCCGCACGCGCGGGTGCCACGGTGCGGATGGTGGGCGCGGTCGGCAAGGACAGCTTCGCCAATGATGCATTGGCGTTGCTACGGGACGGCAAGATCGACCTGTCCGGCGTCGGTGAAACCTTTGCCTCGACCGGCACGGCGCTGATCATGGTTGGCGGCGACGGCGAGAACATGATCGCCGTGGTGCCGGGCGCCAATGATTCAGTTTTGCCTGGCGACCTTTCCAAGGCGTTCCTGAAAAAGGGCGACGTGGTGCTGCTGCAGCACGAAATCCCCTTGCAGACCGTCGACGCCGCCCTGGACGCGGCACGAGCGGCAGGCGCGATCACGGTGCTCAACACAGCGCCTTTTCGCGGCGAGGCAGCCGCCTTCCTCGGCAAGGCCGACTATGTGGTCGCCAACGAAACCGAGTTCGATCTCTACGTCGAAGCACTGTCGTTGAGCGGCCGCGACCGTACGGCGCGAATGCGCGACTTTGCGGATAAAACCGGTCGCACCATCGTCGTCACGCTCGGCGGCGACGGCGTGATGGCCGCGACGCCAGCCGATATCCTGGCGGTGCCGGCCATGAAGATCACCCCGGTCGACACCGTTGGAGCGGGCGATACGTTCTGCGGTTATTTCGCCGCCGGCCTGTCCTCCGGCCTGCCGCTGGAACAGGCGCTTGCCCGCGCCGGAGCCGCCGGTTCGCTTGCCTGCCTGAAACCGGGCGCCCAGCCGGCGATCCCGCTGGCCAAGGACGTCGACGCGGCATTGCAGAAATCCAAAGGCTGAGACAAGGCCATGCGTCCTCAGACAAAACATGACCTGCCGCCCGCCGGCGCCATCTGCCGCCTGTCCGCCGTTGAGTTGGCCGAGAGGATCAAGCGAAAAGACCTGTCCGTTCGCGAAGTGGTGACGGCATTCCTCGACCGGATCGAAGCGGTGAACCCGCTCGTCAACGCCATCGTCTCGCTGCGCGACCGCGCCGAGATCCTGGACGAGGCCGACAGGGCCGACGCCCATCTGGCGCGGGGAGGCCATGCAGGCTCCCTGTTCGGCCTGCCGATCGCCATCAAGGACCTTGCCTCGACCACGGGCCTCAGGACATCCTTTGGCTCGCCGATCTTCGCCGATTTCGTGCCGCAAGAAGACGATTTCTTCGTCGAGCGTATTCGTGAGGCCGGCGCCATCATCATTGGCAAGACCAACGTCCCCGAATTCGGGCTGGGCTCCAACACCTACAACAACGTGTTCGGGCCGACGCTCAACGCCTTTGACCCTGCCCTGACCGCCGGCGGATCGAGCGGCGGTGCCGCGGTGGCGCTGGCGCTGGACATGGTGCCCCTGGCCGATGGCAGCGACTTCGGCGGCTCGCTGCGCAATCCGGCGGCCTGGAACAATGTCTACGGCTTTCGCCCGTCGCAGGGGCTAGTTCCTGGCGGGCCGGACTTCGAGGTGTTTCATGCGCAGATGGGCGTCGAGGGGCCGATGGGCCGTAACGTCGCCGACATGGCGCTGCTGCTCGACGTGCAGGCCGGTTATCATCCGCACGCACCCTTGTCCTATGAGAAGCAGGGCTCGTTCCTCGAAGGGCTGGCAACGCCAGTGACCGGCGGCCGCATCGCCTGGTTTGGCGATCTCGGCGGCCATCTGCCGATCGAGCCCGGTATTCTCGATCTCTGCGAGGCTGCTCTCGGGCGGTTCGCGGAGGCATCGTTCGCGACGGAGCCGTTGCTGCCGGATTTCGACTTCGAGGCGCTGTGGCAGGCCTTCGTGATGCTGCGCCAGGCCAGCAGCGGCTGCGCGCTCAAAATACACTACGACGATCCCGCCAGGCGCGGCCTGCTGAAGCCGGAAGCCGTCTGGGAAGTGGAGAACGCGATGCGGCTCACCGCGCCACAGATCCGCGCGGCCTCGGTCGTCCGCACCTCCTGGCATCGCACGCTGCTGTCGATCTTCGACCGCTTCGACCTCATCGCGCTACCGACCGCCCAGGTCTTCCCCTTTGAAGTCGGCACACACTGGCCGCGCGAGGTCGCCGGACGAGCAATGGACAGCTATCACCGCTGGATGCAGGTTTCGGCATATGCCACGCTGGGCGGCTGCCCGGCGGTCAACGTTCCCGTCGGCTTCGACGACAAGGGCCGACCAATGGGCATGCAGTTGATCGGGCGGCCGCGTGGCGACCTTGCCGTGCTGAAGGCGGCTGCGGCCTATGAGGCGACACTGTCCTGGCAGGCCGGTGCCTGAATGGTGTGACTTGGCGTCCCATAGTGCCTGGAGTGCCTGCTTGCACCGGAATAGCAGCCATGCATTGATTGAGGTTGGCCGCATCGCTCTGGCGGCATTGTGGGAGGAAAACCATGTCGCTGGAACTCTATGCCGCCTATGTCCTCGCTTGCATCGTCATCATCCTGGTGCCCGGTCCGACCGTTACCTTGATCATCGCCAACAGCATCCGCCACGGCTCGCGCGCCGGTCTCGCCAATGTCGCGGGCACGCAGGCCGGGCTCGCCATCATGATCGCCATCGTCGGTATCGGCCTCAACACGCTGATCGCCGGCATGGGCCACTGGTTCGAATGGGTCAGGCTAATCGGCGCGGCCTATCTGATCTGGATGGGCGTGCAGATGTTCCGTGCCAAGGGCACGCTGAATGCCGATGGAACAGCCAGGAAACCGCGCGGCGGCTTTTTCCTGCAGGGCCTGCTGGTGGCGCTGAGCAATCCCAAGACGCTGGTGTTCTTCGGCGCCTTCTTCCCGCAGTTCATCGCCCCGCAGGGCAATTATACGCTGCAGATCGTCGTCATGGGTCTCACCGCCATGATCTTCGCCGCCATGTCGGATTCGACCTATGCGCTCGCCGCCGGCCGCGCCGGACGCCTGCTGTCGGCCAGCCGCATCAAGCTCATGTCCAGGATCAGCGGTAGCTTCCTGGTCGGCGGCGGCCTGTGGCTGGCGTTTTCGCGGTCGAAGTAATGGCAGAGACGCCATCTTTCTCATTTTTTTTTGCAGAGACCTATTGAAGAATAGTCCGTTGCTGCACAACTCTTCATCATGCGAAAATCAAACGTTTCCTTCCGGAATCGCTTGCTTATTTGGCAATACGAGTACCGCGACGCAGTGATCGGCGTTTCTGTATTTTGTGCCTTGGCACTGATGAAATCCATCACCATCGTGGAGCTTCAAACAAATCCGGTCGTTGCCACCCAACGCGTGATGGGCGTCGTCGAATATATCAGAGTGAAGCCTATCAACCCGTACGCCATGGTAGGTCACAATCTATACTACACCTACGATGTGCGCCTTGACGACGACAACACACGGATATCGATCGACGATGATGTTGAGCGACCACATCTTGTCGGCTCGCTCATTCCCATTGAGCGGCAACATCACAAGTACGGCGTCGACACCTATCGATTGCTCAACGGGTAGCAACGCCGCCTTCGGAGACCGTTTCGAAATTCGCTCTGGCGAGTCATATGGTGGTGGTTTCGAGAACCGGAGCGCAGCGGACATTTGGGTCCGTGAGCACCGGAAGCGCAGAAAACGCCATCAGATGGCCGCCAGAGTAGAATTTCCAAACGGTCGCTAAAGCCGCCCCAGCCTCTCCACCAGCAACGCGAAGAAACCATCATGATCGATGTCGCGCATCACCATCGCGTTCTTTTCCCGCTTGGTGACGCCCCACCAGTCGACCACGGTCATGCCCATGGTGAGTTCCGAGGCGGTCTCGATGCTGACATTGCAGTTACGGCCCTTGAACAGTTCCGGCTTCAGCAGATAGGCGATGACGCAGGGGTCGTGCAGCGGTCCGCCATCGGTGCCGTACTTGCCCTCGTCGTAGCGCTCGAAGAACTCCAGCATGTCGGCGGTAGCGATGCCGACCTTGGTGCCGAGCGCGCGGAAGGCCTGCGTGCGCTTGGTCGTGGTCAGCGCCTTGTGGGTGACGTCGAGCGGCATCATGACGATCGGAACGCCGGACCGGAAGACGACATCGGCGGCGTGCGGATCGACATAGATGTTGAACTCGGCCGCCGGCGTGACATTGCCGCCTTCGAAGTAGCCGCCGCCCATCAGCACGATTTCCTTGATGCGCGGCGCGATCCTCGGCTCGCGGATCAGCGCCAGCGCGATGTTGGTCAGCGGCCCGAGCGGGCACAGCGTGACGGTGCCGCTTTCTTCCTTCATCAGCGTCTCGACGATGAAGTCGACGGCGTACTGGTCCTGCAGCTTCATCACCGGTTCGGGCAATTGCGGTCCGTTGAGGCCGGTCTGGCCATGCACTTCTTCGGCGGTGACGAGCTGGCGCATCAGCGGGCGGATGGCGCCGGCATAGACCTTGATGTCCGGCCGTCCGGCCAGTTCGCAGATCTTGCGGGCATTCTTTTCGGTAAGCTTCAGCGGCACGTTGCCGGCAACGGCGGTGATGCCGACGATCTCCAGTTCAGCGCTGCCGAGCGCCAGCAATATGGCGACGGCATCGTCCTGGCCGGGATCCGTGTCGATGATGATCTTGCGAGTCTGGGGCATTTCAATTCCTTGTTTGGCGGGGTCGCGGACGCAGGCTGACTGCCAGATCGAACCGCTCGGACGGGGGAATAACCCCGACCTGCGCGCTTCTCCGTGGATCTTCAAGCGCCATGTCGATCATAATTGTGAGTCCACGACGTGGTCTTTTTGGGCGGGCTTCTTGATGGCTTGAACTTGACCGCGAGGCGGACCATATCAAGACCATCGGGAAAAATGCCATCCGGGTTTTTCCAATTTATGTCGCTCTTGAGAGGACAGTGTAACATGAGCCGAATGACGCCTTTTTCCAGCCCGCTTCTCCTCGGTTTCGACGCCATGGAAAAGACCCTGGAACGTCTGGCGAAATCGGGTGACAGCTACCCTCCCTACAACATCGAGCGGCTCAGCGGCGTCGACGGCAAGACCGAACGGTTGCGCATCACGCTTGCCGTTGCCGGTTTCGCCGAAAGCGATCTCGATGTGACCACGGAGGAAAACCAGTTGGTCGTGCGCGGCCGTCAAAGTGACGATACCGAGCGCGAATTCCTTCACCGCGGCATTGCCGCGCGCCAGTTCCAGCGCTGTTTCGTGCTGGCCGATGGCATGCGGGTGATCGCGGCGGAGCTGAAGAACGGCCTTTTGTCGATCGATCTCGATCGGCCGGAGTCCGAACGGCTGGTACGGAAAATAAACATATCGGTGAAAGACTGATCTTTACCACTGCATCGGCCGGAAAATCGGTGCCGATCTTCCGAAAGCACGGTGTGGCAAAATTGAGTGGCTCTTAGCGGGATGGCCTTGAGCGGCATCCTCGCGCCAAGGAGGCTAAAATGACCAGAACTGACGAAAACATCACCATGACCAGCGGCGAATTCGCCCATCTCGGCGAAGGCTCGGTCGCCTATCTCAGAAAAGTCTCGAGTGACGAATTGCTCGGCCGCTTCCCGGGCCTGGGCGAAATCGCTCCCGGCATGCAACTGTGGGCGCTGTTTGCCGCCAACGGCCAGCCGATCCTGCTTGCCGACGCCCGCGACCGGGCTCTGGCCGGCGCCATGGAAAACGACCTCACCACGGTCGCCATTCACTGAGGCATGATTCCGAAAAGCGGGAACCGGTTTTCGGAAAGGATCATGCGGTGAAACGGCAAGGGCCGCCCAAGGCGGCCCCGTATGGATTTCAAAAGAAGAAGATCAGGCTGCGTGCGAAGCCTGGGTATCCGACAACAGCGCGTGGATCGCCACGGCGTCGCGCGTGCCCCTGATCTTGGCCACGGTGTCGGCGTCGCGCAGCACGCGGGCGATGCGCGACAGCGCCTTGAGATGGTCAGCGCCGGCACCTTCAGGCGCCAGCAGCAGAAACACCAGGTCGACCGGCTGGTCGTCCAGCGCCTCGAAGTCGACCGGCGTTTCCAGCCGGGCGAACACGCCGGCGATGCGCTTCACCCCGGCCAGCTTGCCGTGGGGAATGGCAATGCCGTTCCCCACTCCGGTCGAGCCCAGCCGCTCGCGCTGCAGGATGGTGTCGAACACCTCGCGCTCCGGAATGCCGGAAATCGCGGCCGCCCTTTCGGACAGCAATTGCAGCAGCTGCTTCTTGGAGTTCGCCTTCAACGCCGGCAAGATCGCCGGAACGTTGATAAGATCGCTCAGATCCATGCTTGAAAATCCTTGTTCGCCTGCCGTCACCAGTCCCCACCCCTCGTGCGGCCGGTTTTTATCCCTGTGCGACCTTGGTCGTGGACGGGTCGATCCAGCCGATGTTTCCATCGGGCCGGCGATAGACGATGTTGAGATGTTCGTTTCCGGCGTTGCGGAACACGAAGACCGGGCTCTCCTTGGTGTCGAGCTCGATGACCGCCGACGCCACCGACATGGTCTGCAGCGTCATGGTTGATTCGGCGACGATGGCCGGCGCGTAATTCTCCGGAATGTCCTCGTCGTCATCGGCAAGCGGCGCCATCACGGCATAGGCGATGTCGGTGGGCTCACCATTGCCATTGCCTGAATTGTGCGACTTCAGACGGCGCTTGTAGCGCCTCAGACGGGTTTCCAGCCGATCCGCGGCGGCCTCGAAGGCCAGCGTCGGATCCTGGGCATCGCCGGTAGCCTGCAGCGAGGCGCCGGAATCCAGCCGGATCATGCAATCCGCCGAATAGCGCGACCCCGATTTGATGACCGTGACGTGTCCCGCAAAGCCGCGGTCGAAATATTTGCCGATCGCTTCACCGACACGATCGTTGATGCGCGTACGAAACGCATCGCCGATATCCATGTGTTTTCCCGATATGCGCAGTTTCATCTGAAAACTGACCTTCCTTGCCCAGGCTTCAAACTGGCCAGAGTTTATACTCGTGGTCCGTGCGCACAAGCTTTGCGGCGTCACTCGCGCCGATTTTAAATCCGGACTTTCCAGTTGATCACAAGCCGCCCTTTGGCCGTCCCTAGGCCACCGTCTTGACGGACCATCCGCATGCGGGCAACCAGCCCGTCTCATGCGGGCGGGCTTCTAGCCACTTCACCGCGGCTTGTCAATGAAGCCGAGCCCCGGCGGCAATCGCGCCTGGACAAAGGCCCTGTGGACAACATGCGCTTCCTGAGTCCGCCGTCGCAGCCGCCCCCTCTTTCAAGAGCCTCCTACACGAAAATGGGCTGCATTCTAGCGGCCGGCGCTGGCCAAGGCGCGCTTCTCGCGCCGCCGCTGCACCGACGAGGGAATGTTCATGCCCTCGCGATACTTGGCCACGGTGCGCCTAGCGATATCGACGCCACTCTCGCGCAGCATATCCACGATCGCATCATCGGAGAGCACATCGGCGGGCTTCTCCTCGTCGATCAGCTGCTTGATGCGGTCGCGCACCGCCTCCGACGAATGCGCATCACCGCCGCCCGACGCGGCGATCGAGGCGGTGAAGAAGTAACGCAGCTCGAACACGCCACGCGGCGTCAGCATGTATTTGTTGGCCGTGACCCGGCTGACCGTCGATTCGTGCATGCCGATGGCATCGGCCACGGTGCGCAGGTTGAGCGGCTTGAGGTGGCGCACGCCGTGCACCAGGAAGGCATCCTGCTGGCGAACGATTTCAGAGGCGACCTTGAGAATGGTCTTGGCGCGCTGGTCGAGGCTGCGCGTCAGCCAGTTGGCGTTCTGCAGGCATTCGGCCAGGAAATCCTTTTCCACCTGGTTTTTCGCATGCGGCGACACCTGGGCGAAATAGATATGGTCGACAAGCACGCGCGGTAGCGTTTCGGCGTTGAGTTCTATCGTCCAACTGCCGTCATTGGCCGCCCGCACCTCGACATCGGCGACGATCGCGTCGCTGGCGCCGACCGAGAACGCCGTTCCAGGCCGCGGATCAAGCGCCCGGATCTCGGCCAGCATATCGAGCAGATCCTCTTCGTCGACGCCGCAAATCCGCTTCAACGTCTGGAAATCGCGGCGCGCCAACAGTTCGAGATTGGCGATCAGTGCCTTCATCGCCGGATCGAGGCGGTCGCGCACGGCAAGCTGCAGCGACAGGCACTCGGCGAGGTCGCGGGCGAAGAGGCCGGCGGGCTCGAAAGTCTGGCAGACAGCCAGGACCTTGGCCATGGCGGCGGCGTCCGTGCCCAGACGAGCCGCGATCTCGGCCATGTCGGCGCGCATATAGCCGGCCTCGTCGAGACCGTCGGCGAGTTCGCCGGCAATCAGCCGGGCCGCCGGATCGGCGAAGGCAAGTGCGACCTGTTCACCGACATGATCGCGCAGCGTGATGGCGGTAGCCGCCATGTCGCCCGCGTCGAGGCCTTCGGACGAGGTTGTGGACCCGTGGCCGGACGCCGACTTCCACTGAGCCGTCAGGTCGGGACCAAGCCGCTCGCTCGTGCCCGGATCGTCGGGAAACAGGTTTTCCAGCGAACTGTCGAGTTTCTCCGAGATCGCCTCGGCGCTCCACGCTGTCTCGCTCTCGAACCAGTCGCCATCGGCGGCTGCTTCGGGCTCGACATCGTTCTTCTGTGCCTGGTCGCTGGCCGCGTCGTCCTGTGGTTCGGCGCGCTCCAGAAGCGGGTTGCGCTCGATCTCATCGTCGATGAAGCGCTCCAGCTCGACATGGGTGAACTGCAACAGCCGAATCGACTGCATCAGCTGCGGCGTCATCACCAGCGACTGTGACTGTCGTAGCTGTAGCTTTGCCGCCAGGGCCATGGTTCGGTTTCAAACGCCTCGTCTACGCATCCGCATGGCGGACAGATTTTTTTCAGCCGGACATAGAAACTGGCCCGGCTTTTGCTTGTCAAGCAATGACTAGCAAAAGCCGTTTACGAAGACGTTATCAGGCGACAAAAATCGAAGAAATCGCGCCAAAGCGTGGCGAAAACCGCGCTGGCGACGCTATTTTGCGCTCAGAGCAACTCCAGGAAAAGTGTGAAACGGTTTTCCGTCCGGAATAGCGCGAACAAAAAGATGGGGCGGTTTCTGCGTTTCCGTGAAACACGGAACCGCTCTACAGGGTGAAGCCCTCGCCGAGGTAAAGCCGCCGCACATCGGGGTTTGCGACCACTTCATCGGCCCTGCCATGGGTCAGAACCTGGCCCGCATGGATGATATAAGCTCGGTCGATCAGGCCGAGCGTCTCGCGGACATTGTGATCGGTGATGAGCACGCCGATGCCCCGCGCCGTCAGATGGCGCACCAATTGCTGGATATCGGCAACGGCGATCGGATCGATGCCGGCGAAGGGTTCGTCGAGCAGCATGTAGGCGGGGCGCGTCGCCAGAGCGCGGGCGATTTCGAGACGCCGCCGCTCGCCGCCCGAAAGCGACATGGAGGGAGCCTTGCGCAAATGGCTGATGTGAAATTCCTCGAGCAGTTCGTCGAGGCTGCGCTCGCGCACCTTGCGGTCCTTCTCGACCACTTCGAGCACGGCGCGGATGTTCTGTTCGACGCTGAGACCGCGGAAGATCGAGGCTTCCTGCGGAAGATAGCCAATGCCAAGACGCGCGCGGCGGTACATCGGCATCGCGGTGACGTCGAAGCCGTCGATCTCGATCGTGCCCTCGTCCACCGGCACCAGGCCGGTAACCATGTAGAAACAGGTCGTCTTGCCGGCGCCGTTGGGGCCGAGCAGCCCGACAGCCTCGCCCGCGCGCACGCCGAGCGTCACGCCGCTGACGACCTTGCGGCCCTTGTAGCTCTTGGTCAGGCCCTTGGCGATCAAGGTTCCCTTGAACTTGGTCGCATCGACAGTCACCGTGGCCGGTGCCGCGAGCGGGCTCGCGGCACGCCCGGACAGACGCGCCATCAGCGAGGATGCACCGGCCATTAGGGCTTTGCCGCGTCCGACTTCGGCGGCGTGATCGACATCATGACGCGCTGACCACCACAGGGATCGACCTGAGCCAGGCCGCTCTTCATCTGCACGGTCAGCTTGCAGCCCACCAGGACGTTGTCGTTCTGCGACAGAACGACCTTCTTGCCCGAAAGCACCAACACCTGGCTCTTCATGTCGAAGCTGCCGCTGTCACCGGTCGCGACCTGTTGATCCGACTTGATGTAGACTTTGTCCTCTACTTCCAGATGATCGATATTGGCCGAACCGGTCATCGCCGCGCCCGCGGCTTCCGTGCCCTTGGCGGCGGCGCTGGGGTCCTTGACGTAATAGACCGTCATCTTGCCGGCCTTGAGCAGGGTCGGCCCCTGGACGACGCTTACATTGCCGGTGAATACCGCAACGCTCTCCGCCTGCCGAACCTCGAGCTTGTCGCTCTCAATCTGGATCGGCTTGTCGCCGGACAGTTTGAGGCCTGACATCTGGCTGGTGGCGTTCGTTTGCGCCCAAGACGACGCCAGCCCCAGGAACAGCAATGCCGAAGTCGCAGCCATGAGCCGCGCCGAACTACTGAGCCGCATTGGATTCTCCGCTCTTTCCCTCTGTCGCCAAGCTGGCGGAATCGATGTTGACGCGCACCCTGTTCTCGAAAACCAGAACCTTGCCATTGTCCTGAACCGACATTGAATCCGCGGTGATCCGCGACGCGCCTTTGCCGACATCGACGGGATCTCCCGTCTTCATAGTGCCTTTGCCCATATCGAGGAAGACCGATTTGAATTTGGCTTCCATTCCGTCGGTGGTGCTCACCGTGACGTCGCTGGTCAGGTTCATCGTATTGCCGTCGCGATCATATATGCCGCGCGAGGCGCTCACGGTGGCGATGTTGTCGATGGCGATCGGCAGTTTGGCGTCGATGCCCTCCAGTTCGATGATGCCCTGCTTGGTCACGTCCTGTATGGCGCGCAACGCCGTCATCGAATAGGGCTGCTTCTCCTTGGTGAAGCCATTCAGCTTCGGGTTGGCCATGACAAGCTTGCCATTGGAAAAAGCCGTGCCTTCGGCCTGGACCGCGATCGAGATGGGCGCGGCGAGATAGGAATAAAGGGGAAAGCCGATAGCGATCGCGATGGCGAGCAGCGGTATCGCAAACTTCAGGATACGCACGCGGCGCGAATGGCGCTGCGCACGGCCGAAGGCATCGCCCCTCGCCAAGCCAGCCGTGGGGGGAGCCAACTCCGTCGCGGTGTTGGTTGGTTCGATCGTTCGCGCTAACATCACAGCTTTCTTTACAACCCTGCCCGCCGGACACCGCCTATAGGTGGGAAGCCGACGCCCTCAAGCAAGCACAAGCGGAGGAAAACTGCGAAAATATGACAGCTTTCCTCGCGTGGACCAAATCACATCCATGCTACGGTGTGTCATATCAGATACAGACGTGATGCGTTAATTTTTCGTCCACCACCGGTTGTCAAATCCCTGAGAGCCATTGCGCCTCGCTGCAAGCCTCTCAGGAAACCGGTAGCCGGGGACCGGAGCTTGCTTTAAAAGCGTCTGCTTCCGCGACTATGAGGCAGACCATGGCATTGAGAGCCGACGACCTGATCGACCGCCGCCGCTTGCGGCGGAAACTGACATTCTGGCGCGTTGCGGCGATCGCGATCCTGGCGCTCGGTCTGGTTGCCATCGCCTCCTGGTTCTACGGCGACGAGTTCAGCGGAGCCACGGTCGACCACATTGCCAAGGTCAGGATCGAAGGCACGATCACCGAGGATGATGAGCTGATCAAGCGCCTGGAGAGCATCCGCAAGTCCGACAAGGTGAAAGGCGTGATCCTGGCGATCGATTCACCGGGTGGCACTACGGTCGGCGGCGAAACCATCTATGAGGAAGTGCGCAAGCTGGCCGCCGACAAGCCGGTGGTCGCCGAGGTCGGCACCCTTGCCGCATCGGCGGGCTACATGATCGCAAGCGCGGCCGACCATATAGTCGCCCACAAATCCTCGATCGTTGGCTCCATCGGCGTGCTCATCCAGTATCCGGATGTCAGCGGCATGATGGACAAGCTCGGCATCAAGCTCGAGGAAGTGAAGTCGTCGCCGCTCAAGGCCGCGCCCTCCCCGTTCAAGCCGACGAATGACGATGAGCGCGCCATGGTTCGCAAGCTCATCCTCGACAGCTACGACTGGTTCGTCGGCATTGTCGCGGAGCGCCGCAAGATGACCCATGAGCAGGCGCTGGCGCTGGCCGACGGCTCGATCTTCACCGGCCGCCAGGGCGTCGCCAACGGGCTGATCGACGGCGTCGGCGGCGAGACCGAGGCGATTGACTGGCTGGCGACCAAGGGCGTCGACGCCAAGCTCAAGGTGGTGGAATGGAAGAACACCGAAAAACGCGGCGGCTACCTGTTCTCCAGGACGATGCTGCGCACGATCACCAGCGCGCTTGGCCTGCCCGACTACAGCGGCGATGTCATGCATGAACTTGGCGCCGACCGCTTGTTTCTTGACGGTCTCGTTTCCGTCTGGCACCCTTGAGGGGCCGTTTGGGGCGAGTGAAAAAAGCAAATAAAATCATCCTCATAATTTTGACCGCACAGCTTTCACGGGGACTTCTCTCATGATCAAATCCGAACTTGTGCAGATCATTGCCACGCGCAACCCGCATCTTTTCCTGCGCGACGTCGAAAACATTGTCGGCGCCATTTTCGACGAGATCACCGACGCGCTTGCCGACGGCAACCGGGTCGAATTGCGTGGCTTCGGGGCTTTCTCGGTCAAGAACCGCCCGGCCCGCACCGGCCGCAATCCGCGCACCGGCGAATCCGTCGAGGTCGAGGAGAAATGGGTGCCGTTCTTCAAGACCGGCAAGGAGCTTCGTGAAAGGCTGAACGGAGGAAAGTAGGGCCGGGCTCGTTCGACGAGACCAGTCTTCCAGCGGAAAACATCATGCTCAATCGCTTCATGCTCATCGTGGTCTTCGTGCCGCTGGCCATCATCCTGATCGCGCTGGCCGTCGCCAACCGCGAATTGGTGTCCTTCACCCTCGACCCGTTCAATCCCGGCAATCCAGCCCTGACGCTGACATTGCCGCTCTTCATCTTCCTGTTCCTGGCCCTTGCCATCGGCATGATCGTCGGCAGCATGGCAACCTGGGTCAGACAGGGCCACTATCGCAAGCTGGCGCGCCAGCGTGGCGCGGAAGCCGAGAACCTGCGCCAGTCGATCAGCCGTGCGCCCGCCGCGCCGCAAGGCCCCACCTTGCCAAAGCCAACCAACTGAGCTGGTTGGCATTTTTCTCTCCACGGAGCTTCCCATGCTGACCATTTCGGCCGCCGAGGTCGATCATGCGCTGACGTTTCCCGGGCTGGTCGAGACGTTGCGCACTGCCTTTCGCGACGGCGCGGTTCAACCCGTGCGTCATCATCATGGCGTCGAACGCCCGGACGGTGCGGCCTCGACGCTGCTGCTGATGCCGGCCTGGACCGATTTCAACGCGGCCGGCACGTCGTCCGGCGGCCATATCGGCGTCAAGATCGTCACCGTATCGCCCGACAACAACGCAATCGGAAAGCCCGCGGTGATGGGGCTTTATCTGCTGCTCGACGGCACTACCGGTGAGCCGGAAGCCCTTATCGACGGTCAGCGGCTGACGCAGTGGCGCACGGCCTGCGCATCGGCGCTCGCCGCCTCCTATCTGGCCCGTGAAGACGCCTCCCGGCTGCTGGTGGTCGGCGCCGGTGCGCTGTCGCCATTCCTTGCCAAGGCGCATTCGGCCGTGCGGCCGATCAAGACGATTCGCATCTGGAACCGCACGCGGGCCAATGCCGAAAAAGTCGCTGATGGCCTGCGCGCCGAAGGTTTTGCCGCGGAAGCCGCTGGGGATCTCGACGCCGAACTTGGCTTGGCCGATATCGTCTCCTCGGCGACCATAACGGCAACGCCGCTCATCAAGGGCGCGTCGCTGAAGCCCGGGGTCCATGTCGATCTCGTCGGCGGCTTCACGCCCACAATGCGCGAAGCAGACGACGATGCGATCGCCAGGGCTCGCGTCTTCGTCGACACGCGTGCCGGCGCCACCAAGGAAGCCGGCGACATCGTCCAGCCGCTGGCCTCCGGTGTGCTGAAGGCCGAGGCCATCGTCGCCGACCTCCACGAATTGGCGCGCGGTCAGAAAGACGGCCGGCAGAGTGCGCACGAGATCACGCTGTTCAAGTCGGTCGGCGCGGCACTTGAGGACCTCGCCGCCGGCATCGCTGTCTACCAGGCACTCAAGCGGTAGCATCAGTGCTTGTTTCGGCGCCCATCGCGTCGGCGATCAACGCGAAGTCCCCGGCGCTGATGGGGAACAGGCCGAAGCGAAGCTGGTAGCCCCAGTTCGACTTGCCGGCGGTGAATTCCAGCCGGTCGAGCAGCGGCTTGATCGGCGTTTCTCTTGCCTTTACCCATTCGACATCGCGCCGGAATGGCGTGAAGCCGCCGCCCATCTCGCCCTGGTAGGGTTCGCCTTCCCGGACGGTGCCAACAGCGGTAAACGCCTGCAGACCGTCCTTTTCGCCTAAAACAGTGCTCGGAGAATAATAGACGATGCCATCGCCAGGCTTGACCCTGCGCAGCGGCGCGGCCTTGCCGTGGTTGACCTGCATGAAGCCTTCTGTCCTGCCGCGCCGGACATGCGCGGCCGACGCGACCGCGATCCAATGGGCGCTCATGACTGTTGCCCCGCATCGGACAGCCAATAGACGCGCAAGCGGTGATTGTCGGGATCTACTGCAACGAAGGTACGGCCGAAATCCAGATCCGTAGGCGTCTGGATGATCTTCAGGCCGCGTTTTGCCCAGTCGGCATGGGTGGCATCGACGGCGGCCGGCGTTTCCAGCGCAAACACGATCTCCCCACCACCGCCAGAGGCCGCTGCGGCCGGCTCCACCGTATGGCGCGACCAGAGGCCAAGCTTGAAACCGCCATCGAGCACGAACAGCACGAAGGTCGGCGCGCTCTCGACCGGCTCCCGGCCAAGCAGCGCAGTGTAGAAAGCGCCGCTCTCAAGCGGCTGGTCGACATAGAGGATGACGAAATTCGGCGTAGGCATGGTCTGCTCTCCAAGGCGTTCACTGTTTCGATTTGAAGACCATAGAAGGAGCTACTGTCAGATTCTGGCAGCAGCCGTCATGAACGGCTGGTCATGTCGAGTGTCGCCCGCCATTCCTTCAGCAGCACCTGGCGCCGGCGTGGATAGCGTATGTCGGTTGCCTTGAGTTCGGCGATACGATCGGCGCGAAAATGCCGGAAATCCTGCCGCATCTCGCACCAGGCCACCACCACCCGCACCTTGTCGAAGAAGCCGAGCGCAAACGGCCACACAGTGCGTTCGGAGGCCGCGCCGCCGGCATCGCGATAGAGAAAGCCAAGCTTGCGCTCATCGCGAATGGCCTGCCGGACCAGTCCGAGGTCGATGCCCTCGATGGCCTTTGCAGGCGGGCCGACCAGCAGCGCGGTGGCGTCGAGGTCCTCGCGCATATCGTCCGGCAGGACCGCGGCGATCTTGACCAGCGCGTTGGTGGCAGCAGCGGAAAGGCGTGTGTCCGGCTGCTTGGCGACCCAGCGCGAGCCCAGCACGATCGCCTCGATCTCCTCGTCGGTGAACATCAGCGGCGGCAACATGAAGCCGGGCTTCAGCACATAGCCCAGCCCTGCTTCGCCCTCGATCGGCGCGCACTGCCCCTGCAGCGTGGCGATATCGCGGTAGAGCGTGCGGATCGAGATGCCGAGTTCATCGGCGAGCAACCGCCCGCTCACCGGGCGGCGGTGCCGGCGCAAAGCCTGGATGAGGTCGAGCAGGCGTTCTGAACGGGACATGAGTTTTCCGGACCGTCTTGCCGACGCATGATAGAGCCATGCCGTACTGCTCGGAAGCCTCGTCGCCGCACTGGCGCGACAACCTCTCCCGGTTGCGGAGCGCCTGAGGCTGTGCCAAAAGCGGCCACGCCGTTCGGAGATGCCGCTTCTTGAAGTCTTTTCGCGACAAACGCCGCGACAGCCGCCCGCATCAATCCGCGAAGGGCGCGACGGAGCAACCGCGTCCGCGCGCCAGGCATGCGGTCGCGGCCAGGCCTGATCCCAAGCCGCGCGAGCAACACGAGGCGAAGGCTGACGAGCAACCGAAATCCGCGCCGCGCATCCTGGCCCGCCGCGATGGCGCCCTGCCGGCGGAGAATCTGCCGGTGATCCTCGAAGTGGCGCCCAATGCCGACTATGCGCTGCTCGACAGTGGTGCCGGCCAGAAGCTCGAGCAGTACGGACCCTATCGCATCGTGCGACCCGAGGGCCAGGCGATCTGGCAAAAGGCATTGCCGACAAAAGATTGGGAGCGCGCCGACGCCATCTTCACCGGCGATACCGACGAGGAGGGCATCGGCCGCTGGCGCTTCCCCAAGACCCCGCTCGGCGAAACCTGGCCGATGAAGCATGACGGGATCGACTATCTCGGCCGCTTCACCTCGTTTCGCCATGTCGGTGTCTTTCCCGAACAAGCCTCGCACTGGGACCATATGGCCGGCCTCATCGCCGCCGCGAAGCGGCCGGTGAAAGTGCTGAACCTGTTTGGCTATACTGGGCTCGCATCTCTCGTGGCAGCCCGCGCGGGCGCCGAGGTCACCCATGTCGATGCTTCCAAGAAGGCGATCGGCTGGGCCCGCGAGAACCAGGAGATGGCCGGTCTCGGCAGCAAGCCGATCCGCTGGATCGTCGACGACGCGGTGAAATTCGCCGAGCGCGAGGAGCGCCGGGGCAGCCGCTACGACATCGTCCTGTTCGACCCTCCGGCCTATGGCCGTGGTCCCAAGGGCGAGGTCTGGCAATTGTTCGAGGACCTGCCGGCGCTGACCGACCTCTGCCGCTCCATCCTGACCCCAAAACCGCTTGCCGTGGTGCTGACCGCCTATTCGATCCGCGCCTCCTTCTTCGCCATCCATGCCCTGATGCGCGACACATTTGCCGGCATGGGCGGCAAGGTTGAATCGGGAGAGTTGATCATCCGTGAAAAATCCGCTGGCCGGGCGCTGTCGACCTCATTGTTCTCGCGTTGGGTGGCCTGAATGAGTGAGCGGCATGCAGGCTCGCCGGGACTGGTGAAGGAAGTCACCAGTCTCGCCAATCCGCTGGTGAAGGACATCAAGGCGCTCGCCCAGAAGAAATTCCGCGACCAGCAGAATGCCTTCATGGCCGAGGGACTGAAACTGGTCATCGACGCGCTCGATCTTGGCTGGTCGATCAAGACGCTTGTGTTCGCCAAGGCCGGACGCGGCAATGCGGCGGTGGAAAAGGTTGCCGCGCGCACGGTTGCCGCCGGCGGCACGGTGCTCGAAGTGTCGGAAAAGGTGCTTGTCGCGATCACCCGCCGCGACAATCCGCAGATGGTGGTCGGCGTCTTTTCGCAGAGATTCCTGCCGCTCAAGGATATTCGCGCCGACAATGGCGACGTCTGGGTGGCGCTGGACCGCGTGCGCGACCCCGGCAACCTCGGTACCGTCATCCGCACCATCGACGCCGTCGGCGCCAAGGGTGTCATCCTCATCGGCGAAACAACGGACCCATTCTCCGTCGAGACGGTACGAGCGACGATGGGCTCGATCTTCGCGGTGCCCGTGGTCAAGGCCAGCCAGGAAGCCTTTCTCGCCTGGCGGGGCGGGTTTCCGGGCCTTGTCGGCGGAACACATCTGAAGGGAGCGGTCGACTATCGTTCGATCGATTATTCCCGGGGGCCGGTGCTGCTGATGATGGGCAACGAGCAGCAGGGACTGCCAGACAATCTGGCCGCGAGCTGCGACAGGCTGCTGCGGATACCGCAGGCGGGCCGGGCCGATTCGCTCAACCTCGCCGTCGCGACCGGGATCATGCTGTTCGAGATCCGGCGCACCGCGCTGAAGCTCGAGCCTGTCGCCGATTTGTAATGGAGGCTGCCAAGCCGTGAAGTCATGGTCCCCCTACGCCCTGCTGGTGGTCGCCGCAATCGCGCTCGACCAGTGGATAAAATACATGGTGGAGACCGGCCTCGCCTTTCAGGAAAAGCTCGACCTCGTGCCGTTCCTGGCGTTGTACCGCACCTACAACACTGGCATCGCCTTCTCGATGTTCTCGTCCTTCGGCGACACCGGCCTGATCGTCATCTCGCTCGCCGTCGTCGCCTTCGTCCTCTATCTCGCGACCCGCACGCCGTCCGGACATGTGCTTGCGCGCATCGGCTTTGCCCTGATCGTCGGCGGTGCGCTTGGCAACCTGATCGACCGCGCCACCTATGGCCACGTCATCGACTACATATTGTTCCACACGCCGGTATGGTCCTTCGCCGTCTTCAACCTTGCCGATGCCTTCATATCGGTGGGCGCGGTGCTGGTTGTCTTCGACGAACTCATCGGCTGGCGGCGTGAAGCGAAGCCGCAAGGCCCGGATGCCTGAACGATTGACCTGATAGCGCCCTCGCCGCACAGTTCGCGCAACATCAGATCGAGGAGAGAAAATGACCGAAACCTTCAAAGCCATCCTCGTCTCGCGTGACGCCGAGAAAAAACAGTCCGTGGCGGTGACCGATCTCACCGAAGCCGACCTGATGGAAGGCGATGTCACCGTCGCCGTCGAGGCGACGACGGTGAATTACAAGGACGGCCTTGCCATCACCGGCAAGGCACCGGTGATCCGCCGCTGGCCATTGGTACCCGGCGTCGATTTCGCCGGCACCGTCATCTCCTCTTCCCATGCCGACTGGCACAAGGGCGACAAGGTCATCCTGAATGGTTGGGGGGTGGGCGAGACCCATTACGGCGCCTATGCCGGGCGCGCCCGCGTCAAGGGTGACTGGCTGGTGCCTCTGCCTGAAGGGATGAGCGCGCATGATGCGATGGCGGTCGGCACCGCCGGCTATACCGCCATGCTTTGCGTCATCGCGCTGCAACGCCATGGCATCGTGCCCGATCGCGGCCCGGTGGTGGTGACGGGTGCCGCCGGCGGCGTCGGCTCGGTCGCCGTCTCGCTCCTGTCCAGCCTCGGCTACCATGTCATCGCCTCGACCGGCCGCAATGCCGAAAGCCCGTATCTGATCGACCTGGGCGCGGCGGAAGTGATCTCGCGCGAGGAGCTTGCCCAGCCGGCCAAGCCGCTGGCCAAGGAACGCTGGGCCGGTGGCATCGACGCGGTCGGCAGCCATACGCTGGCCAACGTTCTTTCGATGACCTCCTATGGCGGCGCGGTCGCCGCCTGCGGCCTGGCAGGCGGCATGGATCTGCCGTCGAGCGTGGCCCCCTTCATCCTGCGCGGCGTCTCTCTGCTCGGCATCGATTCGGTGATGGCGCCGAGGGCTGTGCGCATGGAGGCCTGGCGTCGCATCGCCACCGATCTCGATCTGGAAAAGCTCGCCAGCCTTTCGACCACCATCGGCTTCGACGACATCATCGCCACCGCCCGCGACATCGTCGAAGGCAAGGTTCGCGGCCGCGTCGTGGTCGACATGTAGATCACGACCGCCGTTACGCCACCGCACGTCGTCTGACGTCAGGGCAGGCCGGATTACAACCAAAAACCGCACATCCGCTAAAATTCGAACGATCCGTCCCAATCTTCCATAAGGTCTCTCTGGCAAGGATTTCCGCATGACTGCGGAATCCGTCATTGCAGAAACGGAAAGTGCCGAAGGCGTCGACGGGATGACCCCGCAGACGCCGAGGCGGCAGCTTGCCGCCACGCCGCCGCTGGCGCCGGAATTGACTGCAAGCAACCGCGAAAGCCTGGCGTTCGTAACGCTCGTGGCCATCGCCATCCTGGCTTGCCTCGCGCATCTGACCGGGGCGCCGATCTTCATCACGGCCGGCCTGCTGGCCGCCTGCATGGCCGGCCTTGCCGTACATCTGCGCGCCAAGCGCGCGCACCGCCGCACCGCGGCCTTGCTCGATGCGACCACTGCCCGCAGCCGCGCCGAGATCGAGACGCTGGCCGACCGCATGTGGGAGATGCAGGAGAGCGAGGAGCGCTTTCGCGGACTGATCGATGCGCTCGGCGACCTCGTCGTCCACCGTGACCGCGACGGCCACATCGTCTATGCCAACAAGGTCTTCGGCGATCTTGTCGAAAGCGACCCACGCGACCTTGCGGGCAAGACGCTGGTGGAACTCGGTATCGACGTCGGCATCGTTCCCGACGCTGCATTCTCCGACCATGAATGCCTGAGTTCCACCGATGTCGCCATCCGCACGCCGAACGGTCCGCGCTGGTTTTCATGGATCGAACTGTCGGTGCGCGAAAAGGACAGCGGCGCCGTTTCGCATCGCGCGATCGCCCGCGACATCACCGCTCGCAAACGCGCCGAATCGTCACTGATCACCGCCCGCGAGCGGGCCGAGTATGCGAGCCAGGCCAAGTCGCGCTTCCTGGCGACCGTCAGCCACGAAATCCGCACGCCGATGAACGGCATCATGGGCATGGCGAGGCTGTTGGCCGACACCAGCCTGTCGCCCGAGCAGCAGACATATGTCAACGCGGTCTCCACCTCTGCCAGCGCCCTGCTCGCGTTGATCGAGGACCTGCTCGACTATTCGAAGATCGAGGCCGGCCGTTTCGACCCCGAGCCTCAGCCGATGTCGGTGCGCGAGATCGCCGACAACGTCGTCGAACTGCTGTCGGCACGAGCCTTCGCCAAGAACATCGGCCTTGGCTGTCACGTCGAACCCGACGTGCCGCAGATGATCACCGCCGACCCGGGTCGGATGAGGCAGGTGTTGCTCAACCTGATCGGCAACGCCATCAAATTCACCGACAGCGGCGGCGTCCTGGTGAGCATAGCGCGCGCCCGCACCGAAACCACCGACCGCATATGCTTCACCGTCGCCGACACCGGTCCTGGCCTGCGGGATGAGGACATGGAGCGCATCTTCGAGGAGTTCGAGCAGGCCGACGGCACCTCGACGCGCGCCCATGGCGGCGCCGGTCTCGGCCTCGCCATCTCCAAGCGCCTGATAGCGGCCATGGGCGGCACCATCTCGGTGTCGAGCCGGCTCGGCCAGGGATCCGAATTCGTGGTCGAAATCCCGGCGACATCGGCCGTCGAAGCCCCACAGAACCGCCGCCACGCGCTGTTGGGCCGCCGCGCGGTGATCCTCTCCAGGAACGCGATCGAGGCCGACGCCATCGCGCGTACCATCCGCGCCAATGGCGGTACTGTCGATCTCGCCACCACCGCCGCCCAGGCGATACTCCACGCGGTGGGCTGCGATGTGCTGCTGATCGATGCGGCCATGGAAGAGAACGAAGGCAGGCTGCTCAAGCGGCTGCGCCAGAGCGGCTTCACGGACTGCGAGGCCATCACCCTGATCGCGCCGACCGATCGCGGCATGCTCGGCGAGTTTCGTGCAAACGGCTACGCCACGTTCCTGGCGCGGCCGGTGCGTGACAGCACGCTGTTGCGCGTGCTTTTGACCAACCATGTCGGCATTGTCGCCCAGCCGCCGCTGGAGAAGCGCGGCACGCCCTCTGTCCGGGCCGCCGGTGGTCGCCGGAGTGGCCTCTCCGTGCTGATCGCCGAGGACAACGACATCAACGCCATGCTGGCCCGCGCCACGCTGCTGAAGGCAGGGCATCGCGTAAAGGTCGTTGGCAACGGCAAGGCCGCGGTCGAAGCCGTCACCGAGGCGGCCCACAGGAACCGCTTCGACGTCGTGCTGATGGACCTGCATATGCCGGTGATGGATGGTCTCGACGCCATCGCGGCGATCCGCCGCCACGAGGAGGAAACGGCAACGCCGCCGGTTCCGATCATGGTGCTGTCGGCGGACAGCCAGGAAAAGACCCGCCACGCCGTGCTTGCCCATGGCGCCAGTGGTTTCGTGACAAAGCCGCTCGACCCCGAAGCCCTGGTCAATGCCGTCGAGGCACAGGTCGCTGCCTGAGTTTTCTTGTGGGCCACCGTGCCACGCGCAAGGCGGCTTTGCTGGCGTAAGGTAGCCGGTTGAAGGCATTCCCCAGCCGACGAAGTATTGCCCGCGACGCCGTATCACGGTACTGTCACAATCCTGTTGCACCTACACCGTATCCCCGTGCCAAGAGGGATGGCTCGAAGGAGAATCACTCGTGCATACAGTTATGCCGGAATGTGACAGTCGGCCGAATGCTGGCGGCGCCCTGCTCGCCGGTCGGAACGTCGACTCGGTCATAAAGGGCGCTTCGCTTGGTCGTATCGGCAACCTCGAAGTGCGGCTTGCCCGCAACGAGGCGGAGATCGCTGCCGCGCAGGAAGTGCGCTACCGGGTATTCTATGACGAGCTTGGCGCCAGGAAAGACCTGTTCCAGGCGCAGGACCGCCGCGATTCCGATCGTTTCGACCCGCACTGCGATCACCTGCTGGTCTTCGACACCACGCTTCCCGGCCCCGAGCATCGCCGCATCGTCGGCACCTACCGGCTTCTGCGACAGGAAATCGCGGCGACCGCCGGCGGCTTCTATTCCGAGGGCGAGTTCGAGCTGACCAAGCTGATCGCCCGCCATCCGGGCCAGCGCTTCCTTGAGCTCGGCCGCTCCTGCGTTTTGCCGGAATACCGCTCGAAGCGCACCATCGAAGCGCTCTGGCAGGGAATCTGGGCCTATATCAATCACTACGGCATCGGCGTGATGACAGGCTGCGCGTCGTTCCCCGGCACGGTGCCGGCGGCGCACGCCGAAGCGCTCACCTATCTTGCCCATCACTGCCGGACGAACTCGGCCTGGGACGTGCGCGCGGTCGCCGGGCGCTACTGCTCGATGGACCTGATGCCGATCGAGGCGGTCAACGCCAAGGCGGCGATCGCGGCCATGCCGCCACTGGTCAAGGGCTATCTGCGCGTTGGCGCGCGCATCGGCGACGGCTGCGTCATCGACCGCGAATTCTCGACCGTCGACGTGTTCGTGGTGATGCCCGTCAAGGAAATCGGCGCCCGCTACGTCAACTACTATGGCGGGGAAGCGCAACGCTTCGCGGCCTGAGACCGCATGGTCAACGATATCGTGGACGCATTCGACATCTTACGGCTCGCGGCAAGCGGGCTGCCCGAGATCATTGAAGGCACATCCTACGGCACGCCTGCCCTGAAAGTCGGCAAGAAATTGCTTGCCCGCGTCAAGGATGCCGACACGATCGTCCTGATGTGCCCGCTCGACGAGAAGGAGATGCTGCTGGAAGCGGCGCCTGCCATCTATTTCGAGACGGATCACTACAAGGGCTGGCCGGCGATCCTCGTCAGGCTGAGCGAAATATCACCCGGCGAATTGCGTCACCGGCTTGAGCGCTGCTGGAGACGCCAGGCGTCGAAGAAACAGGTCAAAGCCTGGGAATCCTCGCGAAGCTGATCCAGATATTCTCAGCGAGGATAATTCACGGAATGTCTTCCGGCCGCCGGCCAGGCCGGCTCTTGTAGGATGGAAACGACCAGCCGAATTTGAGCGCGCCGCCACGCACGACGAACGCCGCCAAGAAGCCGGCGAGGCTCGACAGGAGCGGCGGCAGGCCGGAAATATCTCCCAGTGTGTAAAGGGACGCGCCGGCAAGGGCCGCGGTGACGTAGATTTCCGGTTTCAGCAGCACCGATGGTTCGCCGGCCAGAAGGTCGCGCAGGATCCCGCCGAAGGTGGCGGTCAGCATGCCGGTGATGATCGAAACCACCGGCGAACCGGTGATTGCCAGCCCCTTGGCTGCGCCCATCACGGAGAACGCGGACAGCCCGATGGCATCCAGCCACAGCAACAGCTTGTAGCGGGACTCGAACCGATGCGCAGTGAAGAAGACCATGACCGCCACCACCGCGCAGATCAGCACATAGTCGCGGTTCACCACCCAGAACACCGGCACGTTGAGGATGAGATCGCGAAACGTGCCGCCACCGATGCCAGTCACGCTGGCCAGGAACAGGAAGCCGATGATGTCGAGTTGCTTGCGCGAGGCGGCAAGCGCGCCCGTCGCCGCGAAGACGGCGACGCCGGCATAGTCGAGAAGCGCGATAGGATTCATGGCAATAGGGGAGTAGGGCAGTACGGGAGTAGGTGAATAAGGAATAACACGAAGCCGTTAGATTGATACGGCTCTTTGTCCCCTACTCCCGTACTGCCCTATTCCCCTATTCCCCTATTGCCCTAACTACGCGTCCTTCTCAGCCTGCTCATTGACCGGGCCCGGCTCGACCGGCGTTTCGCTTGCCACATATTTCGGGCCGCCCTTGGCGACGCCGACCATGGCCGGACGCAGCACCCGCTCGCCGATCGAATAGCCGGGTTGCACGACCTGGACGACCGTGTTGGCCGGCACGTCGGGATTGGGGACCTCGAACATCGCCTGGTGGAAATTCGGGTCGAACTTCTCGCCTTCGGGCGCAAGTTTCTTCACGCCGTGCCGTTCCATCGCCGACAGCATGGCGCGCTCGGTCAGTTCGACACCGTCGATCAGTGCCGTGAAGCCGGCATCGCCCGACGCCTTGGCCTCGGCCGGGATGGCATCCAGCGCCCGGCGCAGATTGTCGGACACCGACAGCATATCGCGCGCGAAATTGGCAACCGCGTAGGCACGCGCGTCGTGCACGTCGCGCGCGGTGCGACGGCGCAGGTTTTCCATCTCGGCCGCGGTGCGCAGCGCGCGGTCCTTCAGCTCTTCATTTTCCTTCAGAAGCCGCACAAGTGCTTCATAGTCGCCGTCGACACTGCCCTGCGCACGCTCGGCAGCGGCGTCGATCGCCTCGATTTCATCGGGCGCGCGTTCGTCTTTTGCCTGGTCGCTCATCGCCGTTTCCCGTCATTTCGAATGTTTCGGATTTGTGCCCGATATCGAGGTTTGGCGGCCAAAAATCAAGGGGTAAGCGATACGGGAGGCCATCAGCCGACCTCCGGTCGCCCACGGCCGATGCTTCGATTTTAATTCAAACTTTACCGTAACCGCCGGCTTTGCTTGCCACGATGATGTGATGCGGGAACCATTCGCTTGCTGGAGGAGTTTCGGGACCGACAAAGGATTTTGAGATGATGACCCGCAAGAATGGCGAAAGACCCGAGGGCCTCGCCGCCGACATCAGGCGCCAGATGAGCGCCGAGGCGACGAAGCGCTTTCTGCGTAACTTGCCGGCCTTCCGCGCGGATAATGATATCCCCGAGCATTTCAGGGAGTTGCTCAACCGCCTCGACAGCATTGAGAACATGGTGGCCAGCGACAGATCCCGTTAATGGAGCGCGGCTCGTCAGGCGCTTGCCTGTTGTTGCATGATCGAGGATCGCCCCAGGAACGGCCTTTCCCTGCCGCCTCCGGCCTGCTTGTTTGCCTATCGCGCGTCAATTACTCGCAGTAATTTCACGTGATCCTTGCCTTGCGGCGGCCATATGCGCCGCCTATGGTTCCTGATGAACATGATTTCCCCTGACGCGGCCGCCAACAGCAAGCGGGCCTGGTTGAAGATTCTGGCTCGCTACAAGAAGCCGGACAGACGACGCAGCGCCTTTGAGCTCGCCATCACCCTCATTCCCTTCGCAACGCTCTGGGCGCTGTCTTCAGCCGCCTACGCCTATGGCCACTGGTGGGGCTTGATCCTCATCCTGCCGGCGGCCGGCTTCCTGGTGCGGATTTTCATGATCCAGCACGATTGCGGCCATGGCTCCTTCTTCGCCAATCGCTATGCCGACGACTGGATCGGCCGCGCCTTGGGCATCCTGACGCTGACGCCCTATGATTGCTGGCGGCGCGCCCACGCGACCCATCATGCCACCGCTGGCAATCTCGATGAGCGCGGCATGGGCGATATCCGGACGCTGACCGTCGCCGAATATCGGCGACTGTCCTGGCGGGGCCGCCTAGCCTATCGTCTCTATCGCCATCCGCTGGTCATGTTCGGCCTCGGTCCGACATGGCTTTTCATCTTCGAGCACAGGCTGCCGGTCGGCATGATGCGTGGCGGCCTGACGCCGTGGGTGTCCTCCATGTCCACCAATCTCGCCATCGCGGTTGCGGCTGCCTTGCTGATCTGGGCGGTCGGCCCGGGCGCGTTCCTGGTCGTCCACCTGCCCATCGTCATCCTTGCTGGTTCGGCCGGTATCTGGCTGTTCTATGTGCAGCACCAGTTCGAGGAGACGGAGTGGGCAAAGGACGACGACTGGGAATTCCAGCATGCAGCGCTGCACGGCTCGTCCTACTACGACCTGCCGCCGGTGCTGAACTGGTTCACCGGCAATATCGGCGTGCATCACGTCCACCACCTCTCCGCCAAGGTGCCGGGTTACCGGCTTCAGGAAGTGCTGAGGGATTATCCGGAACTGCGCGGCATCGGCCGCGTGACGCTTCTCGACAGCCTGCGCTGCGTCAAGCTGGCCCTGTGGGATGAAAGCCGCCGGAAGCTGGTATCGTTCCGCGAAGCGCGGATGGTGGTTTGATGCCTGTCGCCCAAAAGTGCGCAGCGGTTTTGGGGCAACGACATGCATAAAAACAAAAGCTGAAGCGCGTCGATTGAATCCGTTTCAACGCGACGCGATTTGCACCAATCGACATTGATGGATCGGGCGCGGAGCTTTAAGCAACGCGCACCAACCACTGGCAAAAGATATCCACCAATGAGCGACCTCCGCGTCCTTTCAGATGCTTTCATTCCCGAACTTCCGAACCGCTACAGCGGCAAGGTGCGGGAGAATTACGACCTGCCGGACGGCCGGCGCATCATCATCGCCACCGACCGCATCAGCGCCTTCGACGCCATTCTGACCTCGATCCCGTTCAAGGGCGAGATCCTCACCCAGATTGCCCGCCACTGGTTCGAGGAAACCGCCGACATCTGCCCGAACCATGTTCTTGAATATCCCGACCCGAACGTCGTCGTGGGCACCCGGCTCGAAATTCTGCCGGTCGAAATTGTCGTTCGCGGCTATCTGGCGGGCACCACCAGCACATCGATCCTGACCAAATACAGGAATGGCGAGCGGGAGATGTATGGAACCGTCCTGCCGGACGGGTTGCGCGCCAATGAAAGGCTTCGCGAAGCGATCATCACGCCCACGAGCAAGGCTTTTGATGGTGGCCACGATGAGCCGCTGTCAGAAGCCCAGATACTGGAGCAGGGTCTGCTCACACCGGCACAGTGGCAGACCGTCTCGGGCTACGCCTTGCAGCTGTTCGCCCGAGGCCAGGCGCGGGCCGCCGAAAATGGCCTGATCCTCGCCGACACGAAATACGAGTTCGGCGTCGACAAGGATGGCGCGATCGTTCTTGCCGACGAGATCCATACGCCCGACAGCAGCCGCTACTGGATCGCCGCGACATACGAACAGGCGTTCCAGAAGAGCGAGCGGCCGGAGAGTTTTGACAAGGATTTCATCCGATCCTGGGTCACCGCGCGATGCGACCCCTACAAGGATCCGATCCCGACGATCCCCCAGGAGATCGTCAATCAGGCCTCGCGGGTTTACGCACAGGCCTATGAAGCGATCACGGGCAAGGTGTTTTCGCCCGACCTTTCCGGAGACACGGTGCTGGATCGCGTCCGCGCCAATCTCAAGCGTTACTTCTAGACGGTCGCCGCCGCGCCATGCGGCGCAGCGACCACGCCAAAGTCGGGATCAGGCCGCCTGACGCTCTTCGCGCATCAGGATTTCGCCGTGGCGGATCTCGGTGCCCAGCACTTTCAGGCATTCGCGGATGAAATTCGACAGGCCCGGCCAACCCTTGGCCGACACCAGATTGCCGTCGACATGGGCGCCGGTCGGCGCGACATCGATATAGATGCCACCGGCGAACGTCACCTCCGGCTCGCAATAGTGCAGCGCCGCCACTTCCCTGCCCCGCACCACCCCATCGACCGCGATCAGGATCTGCACGCCATGGCAGATGGTGAAGATCGGCTTGCCGGCCTCGTTGCGATCAGGCAGTTGCCTTGATCATATCCGCCGCTTTCTCGGCGATCATGATGGTCGGCGCGTTGGTGTTGCCGCCGATCAGCGTCGGCATCACCGAGGCGTCGACGACACGCAAGGCCTGCATCCCGCGCACACGCAGTTCCGGATCGACCACCGCCATCTCGTCGATGCCCATCTTGCAGGTGCCTGCCGGGTGATAGATCGTATCGGCACGAGCCCGGATATGCGTCATCAGGTCGGCGTCGCTGGTGACGCCGGCAGTATAGATTTCCTTGTTGCGATACTTCGCCAGCGCCGGTGCCTCCAGAATGCCGCGCATCATCTTGATGCCCTTGAGCAGCAGGTCGCCATCGCGTTCGTCGGACAGGAAGCGCGGGTCGATGCGTGGCGGTGCCAGCGGATCCGGCGTCGACAGCCCGACCTCGCCGCGCGAGTGCGGCCTGAGCACGCAGACATGGCAGGAAAAGCCATACCCCATATGCAGCTTGCGGCCGTGATCGTCGACGATGGCAATGCAGAAGTGTAGCTGCAGATCGGGTCGCTCGACCGTCGGTCCGGATTTGAGGAAGGCGCCGCCTTCCGCATAGGGCGTGGCGATCATCCCTGTGCCGTCCCTGCGCCAGCGTAGCATATGCCTGACCAGGCTGGGCAGGCCGCGCAGGCCGATGCCCATCATGTCGGCATCCCTGGATGTCCAGGCCAGGATGAAATCGAGGTGGTCCTGCAGGTTCTTGCCGACGCCGGGCAGTTCATGGACGACAAGAATGCCGTGCGCTGCAAGTTCGACGGCCGGGCCGATCCCGGAAAGCAGCAGGAGCTGCGGCGATCCGAAAGCGCCGCCGCAGATGATGACCTCGCGCTTCGCCTTGGCGACCGCCTCATTTTTACCCATGCGATAGCGCACCCCGATGGCCCGCTTGCCATCAAGAACGATGCCGGTGGCGTGCGCGCCGGTGATGACAGTGAGGTTCGGCCGGTCCATGGCTGGATGCAGATAGGCGGCGGCCGCTGAGCAACGCTCGCCATTGCGGCGTTCGCCCCAGAATTGCGTTACCTGATAGAGCCCCGCCCCTTCCTGCTCGGGTCCGTTGAAATCGTCGTTGCGCCGGATCTGGTTCTCGCCGCAGGCCTCGACAAAGGCGCGGGAGAGCGGACGCGGCTCCTGCTGCTCGGCGACCCGCAGCGGACCGTCGCCGCCATGCAGCGCGTCGGTGCCACGCTGGTTGCCTTCGGCGCGCTGGAAATAGGGCAGCACCTCGTCCCATGACCAGCCGTCGCAGCCGAGATCGGCCCATTCGTCATAATCGCCACGGTGCCCGCGCGTGTAGAGCATGGCATTGATGGCGCTGGAGCCACCCAGCGCCTTGCCGCGCGGCTGATAGCCCTTGCGGCCGCCAAGCCCTTCCTGCGGCACGGTCTCAAAAGCCCAGTTGCTGATCTTGGGCCGGCCGGGCAGCAGCGCGATGATGCCTGCCGGCGCACGGACAAGCAGGTTCTTGCCTTCGCCACCGGCTTCGATCAGGCAGACCGTCTTTGACGGATCTTCGGAAAGCCGCGCGGCAAGCGTGCAGCCGGCGGACCCGCCGCCAGCGATGACGTAGTCGAAATCCATGGCTTCCTCCCTGGCACCCGGCGGATGTTTCCGTCCGGACGACCAAGAGAAGGCCCGATCACAGCTGATGTAAAGACGGGTGGAATTACCGCTGCGTCAGCCGGCGCGAACGCGCCGCCAGGAATATTTTGGCCCTTTCGGTTCCGGTACGGCGGCTGGCTGGTAATAAAGCCCCAATCCGCCAACGCGGCCCTCTTCCAGGCGCTTCAACAGCACCGGATTCGAAATCTCGAACTCGTCGAAGCCCAGCCGCAGCATATGCGGCAACGGGTCGACCAGCACCTGGCCGGTGGCGCGGATCGCGCCCTCGAAATGATGGCGGCTGCGCAGCAATTCGCCCTTGGAGAAGGAGCGGCCGTCACTGAAAGCAGGAAAGGCCAGCGCCACCAGCGATAGCTGATCGAGGAGATCCACAATCTTGTCGAGCTGGTCGCCGGGCTGCAGCAGGACGCCCAGGCGTTCCTTCGCCGAGCGGCGCACCTCCGGATCAAGGTCGAGGAAAACCTGCAGCGGCAGGATGAAACGGCCGTTGCCGGACAGCGCCTCGGCGCTTTCGGCATGAGCCCAGTCGTCCTCGCGAAAACCCGTCGGGGTCCAGAGGCGGGTTTCCGGTGTCGTCGATTCAGTCATCAAAAATTCCTAAAGCCCAAAGAATCGAAAGTCCGCTGAAGGTCAGTCCACGCAAAGCCGGCGGCCTCCGGGTGAAGGTCGCCGTTCTCGGGCCGGCTGATATCAACATATCCTATAGTGATGCGTCGGTCAGCGACTTCTCCAACCCCGACAGATGAATGCCGCACTCGGTCTTGGCATGGCCGGCCCAGCGGCCGCTGCGCGCGTCCTCGCCCGGCTGCACCGGTTGTGTGCAGGGGAAACAGCCGATCGACAGATAACCATAGGCGACCAGCGGGTTTTCGCGCAGCGCATGCGCGCGCATATAGTCGGCCTGGTCCGATGTCGTCCAATGCGCCAGCGGATTGATGCGAATGCGTGGACCAACCGCCTCGAATACCGGCAGGGCGGCCCGCGTCGTCGCCTGGAAGCGCTTGCGGCCGGTGAGCCAGGCGCGGAAGGGCGCCACACCCCGCGCCAGCGGCTCGACCTTGCGCACATCGCAGCAAGCGTCGGTATTGTTCTGGTGAAGATTGCCCGTCGGGTCGATCCGTTCGAGCGCTGCCTCTTCCGGCTTTATCACCCGGACATTGGTCAGCCCGAAATCGGCGGCAAGCGCGTCGCGATAGCCGAGCGTCTCCTCGAAATGCTTGCCCGTGTCGAGGAAGATGACCGGCAACGTACGGTCGATCTCGGAGATCATGTGCAGCAGCACCGCCGAATCCGCGCCGAAGGACGAAACGGCGGCGATCTCGTCGTGAAACAGATCGTTGGCCGCGCGTTCGATGATCTCGAGCGGGTTCAGATGACCATAGAGCGCATCGAACCCCGCCGCCTTGGCGGCGACGCCGTCATCGGCGTCGCCGATGAGGTCAAGCGGCCTTGGCTTCGCCAGCATAGAGCGCCTCCTTGAACGGCGCGGGACCGACACGGCGGTAGGCGTCGATGAATTTTTCCTGGGGGTCGAGCCGAAGGCCGAGATAGGTGTCGACGATCGTCTCGATGGCATCGGTGATTTCTTCCGACGAGAAACCGCGGCCGATAATCTCGCCGACCGATGTGTTCTCGTCGGCCGAACCGCCAAGCGTGACCTGGTAGAGCTCGGTGCCCTTCTTCTCGACGCCGAGGATGCCGATATGGCCGACATGGTGATGGCCGCAGGCATTGATGCAGCCCGAGATCTTCAGCTTCAATTCGCCAATCTCGCGCTGCCGTTCCAGCGAGGCGAAGCGCAGCGAAATCTCCTGCGCTATCGGTATCGAACGCGCCGTTGCCAGCGCGCAATAGTCGAGGCCCGGGCACGCGATGATGTCCGATATCAGGTTGGAATTGGCTGTCGCCAGTCCAATCTCGACCAGTGCATCATGGACAGCCTTGAGGTCGGCGCGCGCCACATGCGGCAGGATCAGGTTCTGCTCATGGCTGACGCGAAGCTCGTCGAAGGCGTATTTCTCGGCGATATCGGCGACCGCTTCCATCTGACTGTCAGAGGCATCGCCAGGCACCTCGCCAATGCCCTTCAGCGAGATGGTCACCGCCGCATAGTCCGGATGGCGATGCGTCACCACATTCTGGTCGAGCCAACCCGAAAAACTCTTGGAATCGAGGCGGGCGAGCTTGACCGCCGCGTCGCCTTCCGGCCGGTCGGCAAGCGCTGGCGGCGCGAAATAGGCTTCGATGGCGCGGATATCGGCGTCCGGCAGTTTCAGCTCGGCGTCCTTCAACTCCTGCCACTCGGCCTCGACCTGACGCGTGATCTCGTCGACGCCTGTCTCGTGGACGAGGATCTTGATGCGCGCCTTGTATTTGTTGTCGCGGCGGCCATGCAGGTTGTAAACGCGCAGGATCGCCGTGCAGTAGGACAACAAATCCGCCTCGGGCAGGAAGTCGCGAATCTTCCTGGCAACCATCGGCGTGCGGCCCTGACCGCCGCCGACATAGACGGCAAGGCCGAGTTCGCCGGCCGCGTTCTTCTTCAGGTGCAGGCCGATATCATGCGTCTGGATGGCGGCGCGGTCGCGCTCGGCACCGGTCACGGCGATCTTGAACTTGCGCGGCAGGAACGAGAATTCCGGATGCACGGACGACCACTGGCGCAGGATTTCCGCATAGGGACGCGGATCGGCGACCTCGTCGGCGGCGGCGCCGGCGAAATGATCGGCGGTAACGTTGCGGATGCAGTTGCCGCTGGTCTGCATGGCATGCATCTCGACGCTGGCCAGATCCTCCAGGATCGCCGGAATATCCGACAGCGCCGGCCAGTTGAACTGGATGTTCTGGCGCGTGGTGAAATGGCCGTAGCCCTTGTCGTATTTGCGGGCGATGTGGCCGAGCATGCGCAACTGCTTGCTGTTCAGCGTGCCATAGGGCACCGCGATGCGCAGCATGTAGGCGTGCAGCTGAAGGTACACGCCGTTCATCAGCCTGAGCGGCCGGAACTGCTCCTCGGAGATCTCGCCGGAAAGCCGGCGCTGGACCTGGTCGCTGAACTCGGCGACGCGGGCCTGGACAAAATCGTGGTCGAACTCATCGTAACGGTACATGCTTCGTCTTTCAGGGCGCGTCCGCCCGTGCCTGGTGTCTTACTGCGCTGCCCGGGCAGCCTGCTTGCCGAGATCGCCGCGGATAGTGGGGCCGGCGGCGCGGATCTTCTCGCGCAACCGCACCGGTTCGACGATGCCGTTGACGACATCCGCATCGATCAGGTTGACGTCGACCACTTCATTGTCGGCATAGGCCTTGGCGCCAATCGCCTCCAGCCGGTCCTCGGCCGCCTTGTCATGCGCAAGGTCGGCCTGGTCCACCGTCTCGGCCCAGCCGCCGTCTGCATACCAGACGGCAATGCCATCGCCGAGGCGATTGGCGGTCAGTATCTTCATGGCTGAACTCCTTCGGTGGCAGCGATGGACGCGCCTTCATGCTTGTGTGCCGCGAGCGGCTCTGACCGTTCGAAATTGGCGCCGGCGACAGCGTCGCCGATGATCGTCATGACCGGGCCGGTCAGATCAACGCGCGCTTCCAGCGACGGCAAATCGGCAAGTGTGCCGTGGAACCGGCGGCGGTTTCGCAGGCTGGCATTCTCGACCACGGCGACCGCCGTGTCCGGCGAAAGCCCGGCCTCGATCAGCCGGCCGGCAACCTCGGCTGCCACCGAGCGGCCCATATAGACGGCGACAGTGGCGCCGGAAATGGCAAGCTTCGCCCAGTCCGGCAGCGAATTTCCCTTGAGGTCGTGGCCGGTGGTGAACACCATCGACGAGGACACGCCGCGCAAGGTCAGCGGCAGCTCGAAATCGGCGGCGGCGGCGAAGGCGGCGGTAACACCCGGAACCACCTCATAGGCGATGCCGGCATCGCGGAGAACAGCCATTTCCTCGCCGGCCCGGCCGAACACCAGGGGGTCGCCCGACTTCAGCCGCACGACGCGCTTGCCTTCACGGCCAAGCTCGACCAGCAGCGCATTGATCTCGGCCTGGCTCTTGGAGTGGCAGCCCTTGCGCTTGCCGACGGCCAACCGCTCGGCATCGCGGCGGCCCATGGCGACGACCGCCTCCGGCACCAGCGCGTCATAAACGATCACGTCGGCTTCCATCAGCAAGCGATGGGCGCGCAGTGTCAGCAGGTCTTCCGCACCGGGGCCGGCGCCCACCAGGGCGATGTGACCCAAAGCAGGCGCATTCGACAGCAGCAGGTCGACGGCGGCATCATGCGCCTGCGAAAGCTGGCCTGCCTCCACCGCGCGGGCCGGCGCACCGGCGAAAAAGTCGTTCCAGAAGCGGCGGCGGGCATTGCCTTTCGGCAGCAGCTTCTCCGCGGCACCGCGAAACGAAGCGGCAAGCGCTGCAAGCGCGCCGAGCGATGGCGACAGCATGCGGTCGATACGGCCGCGCAGCATCTGCGCCAGGACCGGGCCGGCACCCTCCGTGCCGATGGCAATCGCCACCGGCGCACGGTTGACCAGCGCCGGCGTGAAGAAATCGCAGAGTTCCGGCCGGTCGACGGCGTTGACGGGAATGCGCAGCAGCCGCGCATCGGCGACGACACGACGATCGAGCGCCTCGGTGCCGGTGGCGGCAAACACCATGACGGCGCCTTCGAGATGAACGCCATCATAGGCGGCCTCGATGTGAACAGCGCCGCTCTGAGCGATGAATGTCAGAAGGCCGGGTTCGGCATCGTCGGCGATGATGCGCAGCACCGCGCTCGACTGGCCGATCAGCCTTGCCTTGGCCAGTGCCTCCTCGCCATTGCCGACGATGGCCGCGACTGCACCCTCGACCCGCACGAAGACGGGAAAGGCATTGAGCTTGGAGGGTGCATGCGACATGGCGGAGAAGGGAACCTGAACAATCCGGCAGTTTTACGCGCGAGCGCAAAAAACCAGAAGGAACCCACTCGCGCACCGCCCTATAAGAGGCAATCGCTTTTCTTAAAGCTAAAGAGCGAAGAGAAAATTATTCCACATTCAAATGCAAAGCGGAATCAAGTCGCTGCGGCAGGCCTTGATCCATCGTCTTTTTAGCGACTGGACGACCGCCAGGCAAAATAGTTTTTTCTAAATTCTACCAAGTTAGTAGATTAAAGCCGCACCCATTCGAACCCGGCCAGACCTGGCGGATTTCACGCTCCGCAGTCGGCATGCTCTGCCCAATTTCATCGCGGACGGAAAGCGGAACATTCCAGTTCGACCGGACGTTCCTCGCTCCCGGCCTGTTGATCCGCCAAGCGCGTCCGCAGGCCACAAAGCCGAAAAGGAGAGCGTGATGAACACCATCAATCTGAAACATGGCGTCCGGGTGATGGTCGCCGACGGCGAGAAAGCGCTCTTCCTCAAGAATATGGGCGACAACACCTACCCCCATCTTCAGGTCGTTCATGAGATGAAGCAGGACAATCCCGCCACGCGAGAACAGGGCACGGACGGTCCCGGCCGCTACAATGACGGACCGTCCGTCCACCGCAGCGCCGTTGAGGAGACCGACTGGCACCGCATCGGGAAGGAACGCTTCGCCGACGAGATAGCCGGTCGCCTCTACAAGCTCGCGCATAAGGGTGTCTTCGACCAGATCGTGCTGGTCGCGCCACCTCTTGTGCTCGGTGCGATGCGCAAGAAACTCCACAAGGAAGTCATGGACAAGGTGACCGCCGAAATTCCCAAGACACTGACCAACCACGCCATTTTCGATATCGAGACCTTGCTGCAGGCAGCCTGACCGCTCGCCGAAGTAACGTGCACTCGCATCCAAAGTTGCCCCATCCGGGGCAGCTTTTTCATGACACGTTCCACTCCGCTCGCGACCACTTCGTCGGACGAAAAGCTATTTGCACCTGGGCGGTCGATTTCGTCGCCTTGCGGGTTGCATCATCGCCACCCCATCCACCATATTGGAAAAGCGGCGGCCTCGGGCGGCGCACATCCGACATCGTTGTTTCGAAAGGCGCTCCATAGACAATGCCGCATGACACGCCCCTTATCGCCACCATCGTCGCCGGTCTGGGGCTGGCTTTCGTCTTCGGCGCCCTCGCCAATCGTTTCCGAATACCGCCTCTCGTAGGATACCTGATCGCCGGCGTGCTGGTCGGGCCGAACACGCCCGGCTTCGTCGCCGATGCAGGCCTCGCCAATGAACTCGCCGAGATCGGCGTCATCCTGCTGATGTTCGGCGTCGGCCTGCATTTCTCGCTCAAGGACCTTTTGTCGGTTCGCGCCATCGCCGTGCCCGGCGCCATCGTGCAGATCGGCTTCGCCACCGCGCTGGGCGCCGGCCTGTCCTGGATGCTCGGCTGGACGATGGGCGCGGGGCTGGTTTTCGGCCTGGCGCTGTCGGTCGCCTCGACCGTGGTGCTGCTGCGCGCTCTGCAGGAGCGCCGCCTGATCGAGACGGAACGCGGCCGCATCGCGGTCGGCTGGCTGATCGTCGAGGACCTTGCCATGGTGCTGGCGCTGGTGCTGTTGCCAGCACTTGCCGGCGTGCTGGGCGGCCAGGAACAGGCGGCCGTTCACTCGAACGGCCTGCTGTCGCTGCCGGCCAGCTACGGCATATGGGGCGTCGTTGGCATCACCCTGGCCAAGGTCGCCGCCTTCGTGGTGGTCATGCTGGTGGTCGGCCGCCGGGTCATTCCCTGGATCCTGCATTACGTCGCCCACACCGGCTCGCGCGAACTGTTCCGGCTGGCCGTGCTGGCGATTGCGCTTGGCGTCGCCTTCGGCGCGGCAAAACTGTTCGGCGTGTCGCTGGCGCTGGGCGCCTTCTTCGCCGGCATGATCATGAGCGAATCCGAACTATCTCATCGGGCCGCCGAGGAGTCGCTGCCGCTGCGCGATGCCTTCTCCGTGCTGTTCTTCGTCTCGGTCGGCATGCTGTTCGATCCGTTCAGCCTGATCAGCAATGGCTGGCCGATCCTGGCGACGCTGGTCATCATCGTCATCGGCAAGTCGCTGGCGGCCTTCGTCATCGTCCTTGCCTTCGGCTATCCGATCGCCACGGCGTTGATGATATCGGCCAGCCTTGCCCAGATCGGCGAGTTTTCCTTCATCCTGGCTGAACTCGGGGTAGGCTTGAATCTGCTGCCCGAACAGGGACGCGATCTCATCCTCGCCGGCGCCATCCTGTCGATCGTCCTCAACCCGCTGATGTTCATGGCGCTGGACCGCATGAAGCCGTGGCTCGACAAGCGCGCCGCAAGGACCGCGCCGCCCGCCGAGGCGAAGCCGGTCGGTCCAGCGACGGAGCCCGGCCAGGTGGCGTCGGTCGCAGCCGCCGTTGTCGCCAAGGAAGACGGCCCGCCGCCCAAGACCACGCTCAGCAACCACGCCATCCTGATCGGCTACGGCCGGGTCGGCAGCCTGGTCGGCGCGGCGCTGAAAGACGCTGCCCTGCCCTTTCTCGTCGTCGAGGATGCCGACAAGACACTGGCGCGGCTCAAGGCCGACGACATCGAAACCGTGGCCGGCAATGCGGCGAATGCCGAAGTGTTCGCCGCCGCCAACCCGGAGGGTGCCAGCCGGCTGATCCTGGCCATTCCCAACGCATTCGAGGCCGGCCAGATCGTGCTGCGGGCACGCACCGCCAACCCGAACATCAACGTTGTCGCCCGCGCTCACTCCGACGCCGAGGTCGAACATCTGAAAGGGCTTGGCGCCGACACGGTGATCATGGGCGAGCGCGAGATCGCGCGCGGCATTGTCGAGGAAGTGCTGGGGCGGGCCGCCGAGCCCTCCACGGCCTAAAAGCGCGTCGCGTCTGAACGGATTCATGCGCCGCGCTTCAGATCTTTGTTTTATGCATGTCGTTCTCCCCAGACCGGGGCCACTTTTGGCCGACATGACTAACCTGATCGCGCGAATGCAACACCGCCGTTCTGTGCGATACTGCTGAGATACCGTGCGGGAGGCTTGCCGAGCGCCTTTTTGAACATGGTGATGAAGGCTGTGACGGACCCATAGCCGAGATCGCCCGAAACCTGCTGAACGCTTGCGCCCGAAGCCAGCTCCCTTATCGCAACGATCAAGTGCAATTGCTGGCGCCAGCGGCCGAAACTCAGCCCTGTCTCTTTCACGACGAGACGGGCGAGACTGCTCTCGCTGAGCGCGACGCGGTCGGCCCACTCCGCCAGTGTGCTGCGGTCGGCAGGGTCTTGCGCCAACGCTTCGGCGATCCGCCTCAAGCGCAGCTCGGACGATATCGGCAGATGCAGCTGCTGGACGGGCATACGCGGGAGTTCGGTGAGCAGCATCCTGGTCAAGAGTTCGCCCCTCGCCTCATCATCCTCCACACGATCGGACAGCTCGATGATCAGTTCGCGCAACAGCGGCGAGATCGAAAGGGTGCAACACCGGTCCGGCAGATCGGCGGCGCCCGGCTCAATGTACACGAAGAAGATCCGAGCGTTGGCCGTCGCGACATTGCTGTGCTCCATGTCGCCGGGAATCCACACCCCGCAATGAGGCGGCACCATCCACAAGCCGCTTGGGACGTGGCATGTGACGCCGCCACCGAGCGCGAAGACGAGTTGGCCTTTGCGGTGCCGATGGTAGGCGACCTCCGCCCTGGTGTCGGGGACGTCAACGCGCACCGCAATCACCGGCGCGGAAAGCTCATCCACATCGAAATCGGGCCAGGGGTAGCGTAGCGGCTGTCTCATGATTGGCGGCTTTTAGAGATTAAATGCCATGATAGCTAAATTCTTTTACCGGGGAAACCGATAGGGTCCGTTTTGTACATGGCGGACACCAATTGATCGGGTCGACGCTGCGCACCCCATCGCCGGAATGACCCGCGACCACGATGGGTACTTCGAGTGGGCCGGCTTGCCGTGCTTCCAGAAGAAGCTGGCGTCCACGAACCAGCAGAAGGTACGCCCCCATGTTCGCCCTAGTCATGTCTCCCGACAGCACCACAGGACTGAGGCTCGCCGAGGTCGAGGACCCTCAGCCCTTGGCGAATGAGGCGCTTGTCTCGGTCCACGCAACCTCGTTGAACCGCGGCGAACTGCGCCTGCTCACCATACGCCCGGAGGGCTGGATACCCGGCCAGGACGTCGTTGGAGTTGTCGAACGCGCGGCAGCCGATGGCTCCGGGCCAGCCGTGGGCACCCGGGTTGTGGCTTTGGTCGACGAGGCCGGCTGGGCCGAACGTGTCGCCGTTCCGACCGACCGTCTCGCCGTCCTGCCGGATGAGGTCGGCTTCGTCTCGGCAGCCACGCTTCCGGTCGCGGGCACGACGGCACTGAGGACTTTGCGCCATGGCGGTGACTTGGCCGGCCAGCGGGTCCTGATCACCGGCGCAAGCGGTGCGGTCGGCCGTTTCCAGATCCAGCTCGCCCGCGAGCAGGGCGCCTCGGTGACCGCGATCGCCGCCGCCCGGCATGCCGAGGATCTCCGCCGCCTTGGAGCCGAGCAGGTTTTCGAAGCGATCGAACTGGCCGAGGGGCCGTTTTCGCTGATCACCGAGTCGGTCGGCGGGCAAAGCCTCGCACACGCGATCGAACGGGTCGCACCTGGCGGGACCATCGTCATGTTCGGTTCTAGCAGCGGCGAACTCACGCCCGTCGGATTCCGCCAGTTCGTGCCGGGTCACGAGGGGGCGAGGCTTCAGACTTTCGCCTACTACACGTCTGGCTCGGACATTGGCGCGGACATCGCCTCGCTGCTCGCCCTGGTCGCGGCTGGCCGGCTGGAAACCCGCGTGGCCTTGACCATGCCGTGGACAGACATCGCCCAGGCCCTGGAGGCACTGCGACAGCGCAGCTTCAGCGGCAAGGCCGTTCTCACCATAACCGGGTGAGCAGTCCCTAAAGCAATTTCAGGAAAAGTGTGAAGCGATTTTCCATCCGAGATTGCGTCAATCAAAGAGTGAGAACGCTTCGCCGTTTCCGTGAACGGTGAACCGTTTTCCCCGAAGTCGACCGGCTCACACGTGTTGGCCGCCATTGATGTGGATTTCCGAGCCGGTCACATAGGACGCCTGCTGCGAGCATAGGAAGTAGATGATATCGGCGACCTCAGCCGTTGTGCCAAGGCGTCGCAGCGGGATCGTCTCGACGATCTTGTCGGTGCCCGGCGACAGGATCGCGGTGTCGATCTCGCCTGGCGCGATCGCATTGACGCGGATGCCGTGCGGCCCGAAATCATGCGCCATTTCGCGCGTCAGCGAACCGAGTGCCGCCTTCGACGTCGCATAGGCCGTGCCGGCAAATGGATGCACGCGCGTGCCTGCGATCGACGTGACGTTGACGATCGAGCCTTTGGCAGCAGCCAACTCCTTGAACAGCCCCCGCGCGAGCATGATCGGCGCGAAGAAATTGACCTGGAACACATCGCGCCAGACATGCATCGGCGTGTCGATCGAATTCATCCGGCTGTTGCCGTCCTTCAGCTTCGGCGAGATGCCGGCATTGTTGACCAGCGCGTGCAACTGGCCACCATGCGCTTCCAGGCGATGCCGGATTTCCGAGACGGCGATGCCGACATCTTCCTGGTCGGCGAGATCGACCTTGATGTGATCTTCCGGGCCCGCGGGCCACGGGCAATCCTCGGCGAAGGCCTGGCGCGAGCAGGTGATGACGCGCCAGCCCTCGCGCGAAAAGCGCTTGACCGTGGCATGGCCGATGCCCCGGCTGGCGCCGGTCAGCACGATGGTTTTTCTGGTGTCGGGTTCAGCCATGTCGAAATCTCCGGGCGGAGATGTAGCGGAACACGACAGCGGTGGCGAGTGGCGGATTGACGCCTCTTGGGGAAGGGCCCTGCGCTTCAAACCTTTGTTTTATGCATGTCGTTGTCCCAAAACCGCTCCGCACTTTTGGGCGACATGCATTAGCCGCCACCAAGAATGTCGAGGATGGAGGTCTTGCGCTTCTTCGTCGGTCCACCGACATCGCCGGGCGGCACAGGGTGCTTGATCGACGCGGTGGCGCCATTGTCCTCCGGCATGTTCAGGCCATCGGCATCGACCGTCTGGGCAGGACGCGCGGCGCGGACCGGCGCAGCCGTCTGGGTAACCGGTGCGGGGGGCTGCGGCGCGGGCTGCTGGCCGACGGATGCGGACGGAACCGGCGCCACCTGATTGTTGTCGACCGAGGGTATATCGTCGGGCACGACAGTGTCGGCGGGCGTTGACTTCCATGTTCCGGGCAGCGGCCGCACCGGCACGCCCTCATGCGCGGCGACCATGAACTCGTGCCAGGCCTGCGCCGGCAGCGCGCCGCCGGTGACCTTCTTCATCGCGCTGCCATCGTCATTGCCAAACCACACACCCGTGGTGAGATTGGCGGTGTAGCCGACGAACCATGCGTCGCGCGAATTCTGGCTGGTGCCGGTCTTGCCCGCAGCCGGCCAGGCGAAAGCCGCCTTCTTTGCCGAGCCGAACTCAACCGTGCCCATCATCATCGAGTTCATCATGCCGACGATCTGCGGGCTGACGACGCGTGGCGCGCTGCCGTCATTGTTTTCGTAGAGCACCTTGCCGTCGGTCGTCGTCACGCGGCGGATGAAATGGATGTCCGGCTTGTAGCCGCCATTGGCGAAGGGAACATAGGCCGATGTCAGCTCCAGCGGCGTGACCTCGGAGGTGCCAAGCGCGATCGAAGTATTGGCCTGCAGGTCGGACTGGATGCCCATGCGATGCGCCACCTCGACGACCGTGTTCGGACCGACTTCCATGGTCAGCTGGGCCGCAACCGAATTCAGCGATTTTGCCAGCGCCGTCGCCAACGTCACCTTGCCGAAATATTTGCCGCCGTAATTGTCCGGCGTCCAGTTGCCGATCTTGATCGGCGCGTCGTTGCGAATGCTGTCGGGGGTACGGCCGGCCTCCATTGCCGCCATATAGACGAATGGCTTGAACGCCGAACCCGGCTGACGGCGCGCGCCCGAAGCGCGGTCGAACTGGCTGCTGGCGTAGTCGTAGCCGCCGACCATGGCACGCACCGCACCGGAATTGTCGATCGACACCAGCGCGCCCTGGCTGACATTGAGCTTCTTGCCGCTCTCGTCGATGAGACGGCGGATCGATTGTTCGGCGAGTTTCTGCAGCGTGAGATCGACCGTGGTGTCGACGATGATGTCACCGCGCACGTCGCCGATCAGGTCCGGCAGCTCTTCCATCACAGTGTCGGCGACGTAGTTCTCCGAGCCGGTCCAGTAGGACGGCGCGCGCGTCGCCGGCGCGCTCATCGCCGACGCCATCTCCTTGGCGCTGATCTTGCCTTCGTCGCGCATGGCGGCGAGCACGAGCTGCGAGCGCTCCTCGGCCGCCTTCGGGTCGCGCGCCGGCGACAGGCGCGACGGCGCCTTCAACAAGCCGGCAAGCAATGCGGCTTCCGACAGCGTTACATCACGCGCGCTCTTGCCGAAATACCGGCGCGAAGCCGCTTCGACACCAAAGGCGCCCGAGCCGAAATAGACCCGGTTGAGGTACATCTCGAGGATCTGGTCCTTGGTGTGCTTGTGCTCCAGCCACAGCGCCAGCAGCACTTCCTGCACCTTGCGTTCCAGCGTGCGGTCGGGCGTCAGGAACAGGTTCTTCGCCAGCTGCTGGGTCAGCGTCGAACCGCCCTGCGAGAAATGGCCGCCCAGCAGGTTGGTCACCATGGCGCGCGACAGGCCGATCGGATCGACGCCGAAATGCGAGTAGAAGCGGCGGTCTTCTATGGCGATGACCGCCTCAGGAATATAGGGCGACATTTCATGCAGGCCGACGGCCTCGCCGCCGCTCATGCCACGATTGGCAAGCAGCTTGCCGTCAACCGAGACGATCTTGATGTTGGGCGCGCGGTCCGGAATGGACCATGTCGTGGCCGCCGGCATTTTCGCGCCGTAGTAGATGACGAGACCGGCAACCGCGATGCCGCCCCAGATGGCCAGCACGAAGCACCAGTAGAACAGCCGGCCGAGCACGCCGAACAGGCCGCGCCGGCTCCTGCCGCGGCCGCCACGCGAGGATTTCCCCTTGGCGGGCTTGCGCTTTGTGGAGGCCTTGCGGTTGCTTGGCACGACGCGGTCCTCCTCGTTCACCGAAAGACCGGCCGAGGGTTTCGCCCTGGATGGTCCCTCGAAGCTGGGTTCGATGCGGTCTTTGCGGTTCGCCATGCGCTGCGCTGTGTGTCCCGATGCCTATGGCGCTCGGGTTGCAGAGTAGATGCGGCGATTTAAGGGCGGGTTAAGCATCCCTCGGGGTTGCGCGCATGATCACGCGAGGCTTCGGTGCCAATCGTGCTCAGGACACGCACCGCTGCCGTTCCATGCGCGAACAATTGGAGCGCGATCCGGCAGTTGCCGCTCTTTCGACCGCGCTTCAAGTCCTTGTATCTACGGATGACCTGTCATCAGGTCATCCAACGTGGTGCATCATCCGTCAGCGAAGGGAGTCTCGCAATCCGGCGAAGAACCCACGCCCTCCAATCGCGTAGCGAACGGATTGTGCTGCCCTGGATGCTTGCATCGTCGCGCCGACATGGCAGTAGCAGACAATTTCGTGGAGTTGATTGTCGGTCAATTCAAAGAAGCTCTTTGCTTGGCCATAACTGTCGTCCTTCAACCCCTCATCACGAAGAAGCGGATCCTCGAAGGCAACCGATATGGGCGTGCCTTCACCCCGCATGACATCGCGTTCGGGCGGCGAACGGTATTCAGTTCCGGCAAGTGCGGCAAGGAGCCGGTTGGGCTGCTGTTCAAGAAGCTCTGCCCAGCGTTCGAGACGCTGGGTTCGGTCCATTACAGGATGTGTCGGGTCTCTGCGGACCTCGGCCACCGTGTGCAGTTGATCCAGTGTTTGGTGCCTCATGGCAACCTCCTAAGAGTAGGTGGTCAGACCCCAAACGCCCTATTCCGTCATCATACTGCGGAAGTGCCGTTGCGTCACCTTTATTCCATGCTCGGATTGGCTTGCCTCTCGACATATTGAAAGCGGAGTGACCTTGCCCTGTCGTCTATTTTCCACGTCATCGATAAGATACTTTGAATAAAATCAAATAGTTGCCGTGGAGCTCGATCAATATTCAGCGCCTACCGGCCGGTTATCGATGCCAGCGAGAAGAAAGCCAGCGTCTGCTCTTCGCAGGTCACCGCCACGACGCTGTTCGATCGATCTATATCGAGGCCTTTCGGCCCGCCCTCCTCGTCGTTGGTCCTGCCGCGCAGGAAGATTTCCTCGTCGAGAACGGCAATGGAGCGCGCCGGCAGTCGGCGTCCGTCCCAACCGGTGCCGCGTTCATACACATGCAGCATCGGGCTGCCCGCATCGGCGACCAGCATGTGCCGATCATCGGCCGTGAAGCGCACGCCATGCGGGTAATTGGCGTCCTGCAGGATGCCGGCCGGTTCGGTGTCCGGCCCCAGAGAAGCCGACATCCTGTACATCTTCACATCCCTGGTGCCATGGCTGCTGACGGCGATCCACTGGCCGTCGTGGCTGACCGCGATGCCGTCCGGTATGTCCAGGCCCTGCTCTAGAAGCAGGTGGTTCCCTGTGGCGCGGTGGCCCAGCCAGCGATTGACCACGTGGCGCGTAACGCGGTGCGTGTAGTTGTTGCAGACCAGCAGGCTGTAGCGCCCATGCGACTCCTGCCGGACGACAACCGAGCCCGGCGTTTTCAGCTTGCAGAACAGCCCGCCCTTGATTTCGCGAAGGGGTGCGATGCCGTTGCTTTGGCCCGTTGGCTCTCCAGGAGGCAGGGCAAATATCGCAACCAGCCCGTCGCGATTGGCAACCGCAAACGTCCGGTCGTCGATGAAATCGAGACCGTGAATCTCGCCCATGCTTTCCGATGTCAGTTCCATGAAGTCATGGATGGTGATGCTTGGACCATCGGGCGTCGGCTGGATGTCGATGCGCAGGATCAGGCAGCGCCTGCGCCCGTATCCGGCAAGCGCCAGCAGGCGATTGTCCGGCGAGAAGCGCAGGTCCTCCGTGCGCCCGACCGCCGACAGCGCTGCCCGCACGGCATCGCTGGCTTCGAACCCTATCTGATCAATCATCAGAGGGTCCAATCCGGAACGACTTGAAGCTGCAACCCCTGCCCTAACCCTGATGCCCGCCTCGCGTTGAACGCTTGGGGTCGAATAAACCAATCAAACGGCTTTGCGGTCAAGGGGGCGAATGAGCAACCGCGAGGACCTGGCTCCAACTCCGTCCCGCTGAGCGATCCAAGCCAGAACAGCACTAGAAGCCCGCGGCCTTGGCGAGATAAGGCGCCAGCGCCAGTGCGTAGCTGGCCGTGATGTGGTGACTGTCGCGCCAGACGATGATGTTGCCGACCATCGCCGGGCAACTGTCCTTGCTGCACAGTCCATCGTTCATGTCGACCACGGTGACTCTCATTGGCGCCGCAGCGAGGACGAAGATGTCGGCTCGCTCGACATCCTCTCGCGGATTGACGCATTTTTTCGGATCGGCAGCCAGGCAATCACCGGGATCAAACTTGCTGTACGGCGTGTTGCGTATGGTGACGATCCGCGCGCCCAATTCGTTCCAGACGCTGCGCAACCCCTCTATCATTGCCTCTTGTGGGATGCTGCCATAGCTGGACTGGCTGGTGATGACGACGTCGGGCTTGAGCTTCCTGATCTCGACGATTACATTCTCCCGCCATTGGGCACATTCGGGATATGGCTTGCCGCCATCGGTCACGGTCACGCGGCTCATCGGGCAAGCGGCCTTGGTGAAGGTGACGAGCTTCCACTTGCGATCCCTGGCGATCTTGTCCACCGCCGGAATCCATTGTGCCGCGTGGGAATCGCCGGCTACGACGATGGTGGTGGCTCCATTCGGATCGCCGAGCTTGCAGCCCACCGGCTCCGTGCTGTCTTGGTCCTGATGGCATTTCAGGCGATACACGATCGGCACGTCGCGCCCCAATTGGCCGAGCGGCGGCAACGGCTCGACGCCATCTGGAACGAAGGCGTTGGAAAGCAGCGCGGCCGGCCCTGGATAGTTTGGCGTTCCGATCAATGCGGTATCGACCGCTTGCCGGCTCAGGAAATAGCCGAACCCGCCGGATGCCGCCACGCACAGGCAAACCGCTGCCGTGCCGTGGGTCAGGGGTTTCCATTCCAGCCTCGCCCGCGGCTGGCGGTATCGCTGTTCGACATACCGGTAGGACAGATGCGAGACCAGCAGCGTCACCGCGATCAGCCCTGCTCCTTCGGTCAACCCGATCACTGGGTGATGCACGGCATAAAATGTGATCAATGGCCAATGCCACAGGTAGATCGAATAGGACCGGTCACCGATGTAGCGAAGCACCGGGACGTTGAGCCCGCCAAACCAGCCAATCCGAACGTCGCCGGCCGCGATCACCAGCACCGTTCCGAATGTCGGCAGCAACGCGTAAGCGCCCGGAAATGGTGTCGAAGCCGAAAAGAGGAATGCGGAGATCGCTATGGCGCCAAGGCCGGCCACAGCCATCACCGGGCGCAACGGCAACCCCGGCACGCCCTGACGGGTCGCCAATGCCAGCAGGCCGCCAAGCGCCAGTTCCCACAAGCGGGTATGTGTCACGAAATAGGCCGCGGCCGGATCGGTCCGGGTGATCAGCACCGAGGCAACCAATGAGCCGGCAAAGATCAACCCCAGTGCTACAAACAATCCCGTCCTCGCCGGCTGCCCGAAACGACGCGCCATCCAGATCGTAGCCGCCATCAGCAATGGCCAGACAATGTAGAACTGTTCCTCGATCGATAGCGACCAGTAGTGCTGCACCGGGCTTGCCGCTGCTTCGGCGCCAAGATAGTCGACCGCCTGCATGGCAAGCCGCCAGTTCTGGACATAGAGCGCACTGGCCGCGACCTGTATGGCCGTCTCTTCCCACCGGGCCTTGGACAGAAAGAGCAGCGTTCCGGCCAGTGTGGCGACAAGGGCCAGCAGCGCTGCCGGCAGCAGCCGTCGCACCCGTCTCGAGTAGAAGGCAATCAACGATATGTGGCCGTCCCCAGCCATTCGGGCGAGCAAGCCGGTGATGAGATAGCCGGAGATGACGAAGAACACGTCGACGCCGATATAGCCCCCTGGAAGAGCCTGGGGCCAGATATGGAAAACAACGACAGAAGCGACGGCAATACCGCGCAGCCCCTGAATCTCGGGCCGCAATGCCCGCTCCACCCTCTGTTCGGCCAAGTCTACCCGCCATTTGGAGATGCGCGGCAAACGCCACGCTTTGGGCTGCCGGCATCCAAGAAAACCAGGAAGACGTTACAGCAACCGCTGGGTGTATCTTCAAGAGATATTGAAGAAATCGGGCCTCTAATTAGCCCCCAATATCGCCGGGACCGGAGCACCAACCGGGACAAAGCTCAATTCTGCTGGATCGATATGCCCTTGTCGTCGATCTTGAGCTCGACGCCCTTCGGCTTGCTTTCCTCGCGATAGACATAGACGCCAAGCGCGATGACCGCGACGATGAGCGCGCCAATGACGAGATAGAGTGTGTTCTGCTTCATGGCGCGCCCCTGTTGTCGCTTGCCGAGCGTCAAGCTCGCTTCAGCACCTTGACCAGCACCAGCAGGATGACGGCGCCGATCGTGGCGTGGATGATGGAAGCGATAACGCCGCCGCCGATCGAGAAGCCGATCCGCGGGAAAAGCCAGCCGGCAATAAACGCGCCGACGATACCGATGATGATATTACCAATCAGGCCGAAGCCGAAACCCGAGACGATGAGACCGGCGAGCCAGCCGGCAATGGCACCAATGATGATGAAGACGAGAAGGCTTTCAATACCCATAGAGCGTTCCTCCGAGCAAAAGCGCGACAGCGGGGCGGAAGGCCCCGAATCGGCCTCGATATCAACGACTTCAGGCTATTCGAAAGCAGCCAGTCCCGCCAGCGAGGCGCTCATTCGGCGTCATCGCTCGATGCCGGCCGCCAACTCGTCGGCTCGACCTTCCTCTGCGTATGGCTGTCGGTATAGACCCACCAGCCGTCGTCGCGATATTGCGCGAGGGATTCGTTGATCACGCCGTCACTGTCCTTCCACTGGACAGTGACTTTCGAACCGTCCTTCGGCGCGGTCGATATGGGCTTGCGGTCCGCCATTTCATCCCCTCCATGAGCCGAGACAACGCAGCGGACTGTGTCCTGGTTCCTGACACAAAAGCCTTTTTGAGAGCTCGCTACGCTGCCATCAGCTGTGCGCGAAAATGTCCTCTTCCGCCCAGCCCATCAGGTCGAGTTTGGCACGCGTTGGCAGGAAGCGGAAGCAGGCTTCGGCTTCCCTGGTGCGGTTTTCGCGCGCCAGCCGCCCGGCCAGAACGTCGCGCAGCCGATGCAGATAGAGCACGTCCGAAGCCGCATATTCGAGCTGTTCGGGCGACAGCGTCTCCGCCGCCCAGTCCGATGATTGCTGCGCCTTTGACAGGCCGACGCCCAGAAGTTCGTTGCAGATATCCTTCAGCCCGTGCCGGTCGGTATAGGTGCGGGTCAAGCGGGAGGCGATCTTGGTACAGAACACCGGTTCGGCCATCACCCCGAAGGCGTTATAGAGCACGGCGATATCGAAACGGCCGTAATGGAAGAGCTTTGTCACATTGCGGTTTCTAAGCAGGCTGACGAGGTTCGGCGCCTTCTTCTGGCCGGGCGCGATCTGGATGACGTCGGCGGTGCCGTCGCCCGGCGAAATCTGCACCACGCAGAGCCTATCGCGATGCGGGTTGAGCCCCAGCGTCTCGGTGTCGATGGCAACCGCCCCGACATTGTAGTGCTCGAGGTCGGGCAGGTCATTTTTGTGGAAACGGATGTCGGCCATTATCTTCTCCGGTCGCGGCCTGCAGCGGCCCGCCAATCAACATGCGAGCGCGCTGCAGAACTGGAATTCGTGTCCGTCCTCGCCGCGATCCGCTGAAAAATCAACAGGAAAACGTGGGCTTCCCGCCGCTTAGAGCAATTCCAGGAAACGTGTGAAACGGTTTTCCGTCCGGAATTGCGCCAAACAGAGAGCTAGCGGGTCAAAGCCTCCAGAATGCGCGCCCACGAGCGCTGCCCCTTGTGGAAGGAGCTCATCTCGTACTTCTCGTTGGGCGAGTGGATGCGGTCATCGTCCAGGCCGAAGCCGACCAGCAGGGATTCCATACCGAGATAGGTCTGGAAATCGCCGACCACTGGAATGGAGCCGCCGCTGCCGGTCGTCACCGCCGGCCTCGGCCATTCGTCGGACAGCGCGTTCTTGGCCTTGGCCAGGAACGGCGAGTCATAGGAAAGCTGGATCGCCGGCGAGCCGCCATGAGGATGGAACTCAACCGAACAGTCGGCGGGAATGCGCTCCCTAACGAATTTCTGGAACGCGGCGCGGATCTTCTTCGGATCCTGCTTGTGGACGAGGCGGAAGGACACCTTTGCCGAGGCTTCCGCCGCGATCACCGTCTTGAAGCCCTTGCCGGTGTAGCCGCCGATGATGCCATTGAACTCGGCCGTCGGCCGCGCCCAGGTCAGCTCCAGCACCGAGCGGCCCTTCTCGCCCGACGGGATCGACAGGCCGACCGGCCCCAGGAAGGTCTCGGCCGTTTCGCCGAGCGTCTCCCACGACTTCAGGATCTGCGTGGGCGTTTCCTCGACACCATCATAGAAGCCGGGGATAGTGATGTGGCCATTCTCATCGTGGATGTCGGCCAGGATCTTGGCCAGGATGCGGATCGGGTTGGCGGCCGCACCGCCATAGAGCCCGGAATGCAGGTCGCGATCGGCGGCCTTCACCGTGATCTCCTCGCCCACCAGCCCGCGCAATCCCACGCAGATCGACGGCGTATCGCGATCCCACATGCCGGTGTCGCAGACCAGGGCGAAGTCGGCCTTGAGTTCCTCCGCATTGGCTTCGAGGAACGGCTTCAGCGACGGCGAGCCGGATTCTTCTTCGCCCTCGAACAGGATGGTGACACGGCAAGGCAGGTTGCCATGCACCTGTTTCCAGGCACGGCAAGCCTCGACGAAGGTCATCAGTTGGCCCTTGTCATCGGCCGAGCCGCGTCCGGTGATCACCGTGTGGCCGGGCTCGATTTCCTTGACCGCGGGCGCGAAGGGGTCGCTTTCCCACAGTTCGATCGGGTCGACCGGCTGGACGTCGTAGTGACCATAAAACAGCACATGCGGCGCGCCCACCGGGCCCTCATGATGCGCGACCACCATCGGGTGGCCGGGCGTGTCGCGAACGCTGGCATCGAAGCCGATCAGCTTGAGTTCCGTGACCAGCCATTCCGCCGCCTTGCGGCAGTCGGCGGCATAGGCCGGATCGGTGGAGATCGACTTGATTCTCAGCAGGCCGAACAGGCGCTCCAGGCTCTGGTCGAGATTCTTGTCGAGACGGTCGAGGACGGGGGAAACTGCGGACATTGTTGATAGCCTTTCGATTCAGAGGCCGAACCGTAAAGGCAGAGCGGGAAAACGAAAAGCCCGTGATCATTGGACCACGCCCCGGAAAGCTATCGGAGAGTAAAAAAGTGCCGCCGTGGTGGAGGGGGAACCACGGCGGCTTTTTACTCTAAACGATGCGGCAGCCCGGAGAGGGGGGATAGGCTGCCGCAATGTCCGGGATAGGCGGGGGACGGGCCTTGCTCCGGACTTCGGCGAAAACTGCCGATGATGTGTATTTGTGTATTTGAACGTGGCGATTCAAGGGCACGAAAATTACACTTTTGTAACATGGGCGTGAGCGGATCACGGCCGCCTGCGCGCTGGGATCGATCTGTCAGGGTGTTGCCGGAACCGCGATTTGAAGCCGCCTTTGGCATGGACCGCGACGCCGCGCCGCGCTATCCCTGCCGGCATGAAAAAAGGCGATCATCTCTTCCTTGTCGACGGCTCCGGCTACATCTTCCGCGCCTATCACGCGCTACCCCCGCTGACCCGCAAATCCGACGGATTGCCGGTGGGCGCGGTCTCCGGCTTCTGCAACATGCTGTGGAAGCTGATGCTCGACGCCCGCAACACCGATGTTGGCATTGTTCCCACGCATTTCGCCGTCATCTTCGACTATTCGTCGAAAACCTTCCGCAACGAACTTTATCCCGAATACAAGGCCAACCGTTCGGCGCCGCCGGAAGACCTGATCCCGCAGTTCGGCCTGATCCGCCAGGCGACGAGGGCGTTCAACCTGCCCTGCGTCGAGATGGAAGGGTTCGAGGCCGATGACCTGATTGCCACCTATGCAAGGCTCGCCCGTGAAGCGGGCGGCGACACCACCGTGATCTCGTCCGACAAGGACCTTATGCAATTGGTGGGCGCCACGGTCGGCATGTACGACCCTATGAAAGACCGCCAGATCGGCATCCCCGAAGTCATCGAGAAATGGGGCGTGCCGCCGGAAAAGATGGTCGACCTGCAGGCGCTGACCGGTGACTCCGTCGACAACGTGCCAGGCGTGCCCGGCATCGGCCCGAAGACGGCGGCGCAGTTGCTCGAACAGTTCGGCGACCTCGACACGCTGCTGGCCCGCGCCGGAGAGATCAAGCAGGACAAGCGCCGGGAATCGATCATCGCCAACGCTGAAAAGGCACGCATCTCGCGCCAACTGGTGACGCTGAAGGACGATGTGCCGGTCAGCGAGGGGCTGGACGATTTCGTGCTGCACGCGCCGGATGGCCCCAAGCTCATCGGCTTCCTCAAGACCATGGAATTCACCTCGCTGACCCGCCGCGTGGCGGAAGCGACCGGAACCGAGGTAGGCGACGTGCAGGCCGTCGCGGTGACAGTCGAGCGCGCCGATGCCGCGCATGGACCGGATGTCGGCTCAGGCGCGGCTATCGTCCAACCGGTCTCCAGGTCGCAGACGTCGGAGGCGGGCGAAACGGCGGCGTCCGGTACAGCCACGACAAAGGTAGGCGACACACCTTCGCTTCTCTCGGCGTTTCGCCTTGAGCGCGCGACCGCCGCCAAGATCGATACGACAGCCTATCACTGCATCCGGGACGTCGCGGCCTTGAAGGCCTGGGTCGCCGAGGCGAGGGAAGCCGGCCTTGCCGCCTTCGACGTCAGGGCGACATCATCCGATCCGATGCAGGCCGAGTTGATCGGCCTGGCAATCGCCACGACACCAGGCCGCGCCGCCTACATTCCCTTTGCCCACAAGAGCGGCAATGGCGACTTGCTCGGCGGCGGCGTCCTTGAAAACCAGATCCCGCTCCGCGACGCGCTGGCGCTCCTGAAGCCGCTGCTCGAAGACAAGTCGGTTCTCAAGATCGCGCAGAACCTGAAATACGATCTGGTCATCATGAGCCGCTATGGCATCGATGTCGCGCCCTTCGATGACACGATGCTGATCTCCTACGTGCTCGATGCCGGCACGCATCATGGTCACGGCATGGACGCGCTTGCCGAGAAGTGGCTCGGACACACCCCTCTCCAGCTCAAGGACGTGACCGGCTCCGGCAAAAGTTCCGTCGGCTTCGACCAGGTCGATATCGACAAGGCGACCGCGCATGCGGCCGAGGACGCCGATGTGACGCTGCGGCTCTGGCTGGTGCTGAAGCCGCGGCTTGCCGCTAAGGGCCTGGTATCCGTCTACGAGCGGCTGGAGCGGCCGCTGGTGCCGGTGCTGGCGCGCATGGAGCAGCGCGGCATCTCGGTCGACCGGCAGATCCTGTCGCGGCTCTCCGGCGAACTGGCGCAAGGTGCTGCCCGGCTGGAAGAGGAAATCTACCAGCTCATCGGCGAACGCATCAACATCGGCTCGCCGAAACAGCTCGGTGACATCTTGTTCGGGCGCATGGGTCTGCCCGGCGGTTCCAAGACCAAGACCGGCCAGTGGTCGACCTCCGCGCAGCTTCTGGAAGACCTCGCCGCCGAAGGCCACGAGCTGCCGAGAAAGATCGTCGACTGGCGCCAGCTGACCAAGCTGAAATCCACCTACACCGACGCCCTGCCCGGTTTCATCCATCCGGATACCAAGCGCGTCCATACCTCCTATGCGCTTGCGGCCACGACGACAGGCCGGCTGTCGTCCTCCGACCCGAACCTGCAGAACATTCCGGTGCGTACGACTGAAGGCCGCAAGATCAGGACCGCCTTCATCACCGACAGGAGCCACCGGCTGGTCTCGGCCGATTACAGCCAGATCGAATTGCGGGTGCTCGCCCATGTCGCCGAAATCCCGCAATTGCGGCAGGCCTTCGCGGATGGAGCCGACATCCACGCCATCACCGCGTCGGAAATGTTCAACGTACCGGTCGAAGCCATGCCCTCGGAAATCCGCCGCCGCGCCAAGGCGATCAATTTCGGCATCATCTACGGCATCTCGGCCTTTGGCCTCGCCAACCAGCTGTCGATCCCGCGCGAGGAGGCGAGCAACTACATCAAGAAGTATTTCGAGCGTTTTCCGGGCATCCGCGACTATATCGAGGAAACCAAGGCCTATGCCCGCGAGCATGGCTTCGTCGAAACCATCTTCGGCCGCCGCATCCACTACCCCGATATAAGATCGTCCAATCCCTCGCTCCGCGCGTTCAACGAGCGCGCCTCGATCAACGCCCGGCTGCAAGGCACCGCCGCCGACATCATCCGCCGCGCCATGATCCGCATGGAGGAAGCGCTGGACAAGGCTGGCCTTTCAGCGCGCATGCTGCTGCAGGTGCACGACGAACTGATCTTCGAGACCGTCGAAGCGGAGGTCGAAGCAACGATCCCGGTCGTGCGCCATGTCATGGAGAACGCGGCAATGCCGGCGGTGTCGATGTCGGTGCCGCTGCATGTCGACGCCCGCGCCGCCAACAACTGGGACGAGGCGCATTGAGCGAAATGCTGCCACTGTCGACTTCGACATTTCTCTCGTTCGTATTCGCGTCCTTCCTGATCGAACTGACGCCGGGGCCAAACATGACCTATCTGGCGCTGGTTTCGGCCAGCGACGGTCGCCGCGCCGGCTTCGCCACGGTGGCCGGCATCGCAACCGGCCTCGCCGTCATCGGCGGCATCGCCGCTCTGGGCGTCGCCGAACTCATCCAAGCGTCCTCCTTGCTCTATGAGGGTCTTCGCTGGGCGGGGGTGCTGTTCATGCTCTATCTGGCTTGGGACGGATGGACCACCGAGACAGGCACGCTTTCAGCTCATGAAGATTCGGGCAGCAAATATTTTACGCGAGGTCTTGTCACCAACCTCCTCAACCCGAAGGCTGCGATCTTCTACGTGGCCGTCCTGCCGACATTCATCGAGTTTGAACGGCCGATACTTGCGCAGACCTTCCTGCTGACCGGAGCCTACGTGGTTGTAGCGACCCTCGTGCATGGAATTATCGTCGTGCTGGCGGGAACACTGGAACCGTTTCTGAACGATCCACATCGCGAACGCATCGCCCGGCGGTCGCTTTCGGGCCTGCTGGCGCTGGTTGCGCTGTGGTTCGCCTGGTCGACAGCGCGTTGATTTGAAGCCTTACGGTGTGATTGCGCCTCACCGGCCTGCTAGAGTAATTCCATTAAGTGTGAAACGGTTTTCCGTCCGGAATAGAGTCGACACAGAGAGCAGAACAGTTCAGCGTTTCGATGAAACGATGAACTGCTCTAAGCAGCCTTGGCGAGGCACTTGGCGCAGGTGCCGCGGAACTCGATAACCGCCTTCTTGGCGGCGAATCCGGTGGACCGCACCCATTCGTCGAGCCTATGGCCGACATCATGGTCGGAGAATTCGCTCACTTGGCCGCACGTGTCGCAGATGGCAAAGGCCGTCATCGAATGGCTGTGGTCGTGCGGCTCGGCGCAGGCAACGAAGGAATTCAGGCTCTCGAGCCTGTGCACGAAGCCCGACTTCACCAGCGTGTCGAGCGCGCGGTAGACCTGCAGCGGCGCGCGGAACCCTTGCTCCCGAAGCTGGTCGAGCAAGGTGTAGGCGCTGAGCGGCCCGCTGGCGGCCTCGAGTTTCTCGAGCACGCACACCTGGTTCTTCGTCAGCACATTCCTTGCCGCCATGATTCTGTTCCAGCCCGTTGTCAGCCGCTTGCGCGCCATTTCGGCAGGCAAGCAAATCCCTTTCACATCAGATAGCGACGAACAGGCTTTTTTGCCACTGTTTCTGCTGGGACGACCACATCGTCGTCCCCACGGCGCGCCGTTTGCTTCATGACGAGCCTATTGAATGCTAACCGGCCGGTCTCGCTTACTTCCTCGGCGGTCCGTCGCGCTCCGCGGAAGCCGCCCACAGATTGATGTCGGATTCGCGCGCATAGGTGTCGATGTCAGCGAGTTCGGCATCACTGAAGTCGAGCGCCTTCAGCGCACCGACACAATCCTCGACCTGCTCCGGCCGGCTGGCGCCGATCAGCGCCGACGTCACCCGGCCCTTGCGCAGCACCCAGGCCAGCGCCATCTGCGCCAGCGTCTGGCCACGCTTGCCCGCGATTGCGTTCAGCGCCTTGATGTTGGCGATGGTCTTGTCGTTGATGAAGGCCGTCTTCAGCGACTTGCCTTGCGTGGCGCGGCTGCCCTGCGGGATGCCGCCGAGATACTTGTCGGTCAGCATGCCTTGCGCCAGCGGCGAGAACACGATGGAACCGACGCCGAGCCCTTCCAGCGTGTCGAGCAGGCCGTCATCCTCGACCCAGCGATTGAGCATGGAATAGCTCGGCTGGTGGATGATGCAGGGCGTGCCGAGCTGCTTCAGGATATCGGCGGCCTCGCGTGTGCGCTGCGAATTGTAGGAGGAGATGCCGGCATAGAGTGCCCTGCCCGAGCGCACGGCATGGTCGAGCGCGCCCATCGTCTCTTCCAGCGGCGTATCGGGATCGAAGCGGTGCGAATAGAAGATGTCGACATAGTCGAGCCCCATCCGCTTCAAGCTCTGGTCGAGGCTGGCCAGCATGTATTTGCGCCCGCCCCATTCGCCGTAGGGACCGGCCCACATCTCGTAGCCGGCCTTCGTCGAGATGATCAGCTCGTCGCGATAACCGGCGAAATCGGTACGCAGGATCTCGCCGAAAGCCGTCTCCGCCGAGCCGGGCGGCGGACCGTAATTGTTGGCGAGGTCGAAATGCGTGATGCCGAGGTCGAAGGCCTTGCGCGCGATCGCCTGCTTGGTCTTGTGCGGCGTGTCGTCGCCGAAATTGTGCCACAACCCCAGCGAGATCGCCGGCAGCTTCAGGCCGGAGCGGCCACAGCGGTTGTAGATCATGTTCTCGTAGCGGTTTTCGGCGGGGGCGTATGGCATCGGAAATCCTCAAATGGAAACGAGCCGGTCGGCTGCCGCCACAACATCGCGGCGAGTCGGCTCTGCACCTCTCCCTTACCCTCTCCCCGCGAGAACGGGGAGAGGGTTGAAGCACGTGGCCTACTTCTTCTTCGCCAGCAGTTCCTTGGCTGCCTTCACGCCAAGTGCGGCAGGCCGCTCGCAAGTGGTCTGCATGGCGACGAACTTGCCGGTCTCGCCTGAGCGCAAGATACCGGTCATGACATCGACGGCGTGCAGCGCCAGTTCCATCGAGCAGCGGTGCGGGCGGCCCTCGACGATCGCCAGCGCCATGTCGGCGAGGCCGGCTGTGCGGTAATTGGCCATCATGCCATGCCCATGCATCTCGTTGGGCACGCCGAGGGGATGTTTCCATTTCGGCAGTTTCTTGACCGGCTTGTCCGCTTCGGTGAAGCGCACATCGCCGCCGAAGAAATTCGGATCGGGGACGAACACCGTGCCCTCTTCGCCGTAGAGTTCCATCGGCGCGTGACCGTGCGCCCAGACGTCCCAGCTGGCGTTGAGCGTGACGACAGCGCCATTCTCGAATTCCATCACGCCGTGGATCGTCGTTGGCGTGTTGACCGGAACTTTTTCGCCCGCGCGCGGCTTGGACGAAATCGTTCGTTCCTTCGCCGGGATCGAGGCGAAGGCCGCCACCTGCTTCACCGGCCCGATCAGCTGGATCAGGTTGGTAATGTAGTAGGGGCCGACATCGAGCACGGGACCGGCCCCCGGCTGGAAGAAGAAGTCGGGGTTGGGGTGCCAGTGCTCCATGCCGTGGCTCATCACATAGCAGGTACCGCTGGTGATCTTGCCGAGCTTGCCGGTGTCGATGAGTTCGCGCACCAGCTGATGCGCGCCGCCAAGGAATGTGTCGGGCGCCGAACCGATGCGCAATCCCCTGGCCTCAGCGCGTTTCTTCAGGTCGAGCCCTTCCTTGACCGACAACACGAAAGGCTTTTCCGAGTAGACATGCTTGCCGGCGTCGAGGATCTGTTTCGACACCTCGTAATGCACGGCCGGAATGGTCAGGTTGACGACGATGTCGATGTCATCAGCCTTGAGCAAGTCCTCGACCGTCTCGGCGCGCAGCTTGAACTCCTTCGCCCGCGCCTTCGCCGCGTCCATATTGATATCCGCGCACGCCCGCATCTCGATACCGCGAAACAGCGGCGCGAGGGAAAAATAGGCTTTCGAGATGTTGCCGCAGCCGATCACGCCAATGCCAAGTTTCTTTGCCATGGTGATTGTTCCTAGTAGTTTTTTACGGCTGCGATCGAACGGCGGGCGAAGCGCTCGATGTCGTTGGGGTTGTCCTGTTCCATGACGTAATATCTTGTGGCGCTCTTGGCCCGCAGCGCCTTGATCAGGCCGGCCCAGTCGATCGTGCCGTGGCCGACATCCGACCAGCCATCCTCGTCCGCCCTCTCGCCCGGCTTGGCGATGTCCTTCACATGCACGGCGCTGATGCGCTTGCCGTACTTCCCGATCCACGGCAGCGGATCATCGCCGCCGCGCACCACCCAGGCGACGTCCATCTCCCAGCCAATGTCGGGCGCGGCGGCGAGGATGAGATCCTGCGGCACCGACCCGTCGGCGAGTTTCCTGAACTCGAAATCATGGTTGTGCCAGGCAAAGCCGTAGCCGGCCTTGCTTGCGACCTCGCCGACTTTGGCCAGGCGTTCACCGAAACCGCGCCAGCCGGCAGCGTCAGATGGCCTTGCCTCGGCAACCAGATAGGGGCAGATCAGCAGCGTGATGCCGAGCGCATCGGCGGTTCTGCGCACACCGTCGAAATCGTTCTCCAGAGCGTCGATCGAGAAATGCCCGGTCGGCATGGTCAGGCCGTTCTTGTCGAGTTCGGCGCGGAAGGCCTTGGGATCATCATAGACGCCGCCGAACCCTTCGACCTGGGTATAGCCGAGCTTGCCGAGTGTCTTGAGCACGCCTTCCCAGGGCTGGAAGTTACGGGCGCTGTAGAGTTGGAATGACCAGTTCATCGTGTCTGTCCGTTCTGCTGGGGATGAATGATGTTTGGGAGCTACATGCGGTTGCCGGATTGGGTCTCGAACAGCGAAGCGCGCGCGGGATCGAAGCCGATCCTGATCGGATCGCCGTTGCGCAGCGTCTTTTCCGCCTCGACGCGGAAGGAGAAGTTGTGGCCGCCGAGCTTCGTCCAGACCAGCGTGTCGGAGCCCATCGGCTCGACGATCTCGACCTCGGCGTCGGTGGCGAAGGGCATGGTATTTGCCGCGTCACCGAAGGCGATGTGCTCTGGCCTTATGCCGAACACGCAAGGGCCGACGCGGCTGCCGCCATTGCCTTCGAAGGCATAGCGGTCGAGCGGCACCGAGACATTGCCGGTCTTGAAGACTGGACTGCTGACCCCGTTCAGTTGACCGTCGAGGAAATTCATCGCGGGCGAGCCGAGGAAACCGGCGACGAAGCGGTTGACCGGGCGGTTGTAGATCGTCTGTGGCGCGTCGAGCTGCTGGATGACGCCGCCCTTCATCACCGCGATGCGATCGGCCAACGTCATCGCCTCGATCTGGTCATGGGTGACGTAGATCATGGTGTTCTGCAGTTTGCGGTGCAGCAGCTTGATCTCGACACGCAGCTCCGCCCGCAGCTTGGCGTCGAGATTGGAGAGCGGCTCGTCGAACAGGAAGACGTCGACGTCGCGCACCAGCGCCCGCCCGATCGCCACGCGCTGGCGCTGGCCGCCGGAAAGTGCGGCCGGCTTGCGCTGCAAGAGCGGCTCGATCTGCAGGATTTCGGCCGCGCGCGCGATGCGTTTGGCGATCTCCTCCCTGGGCGTTCCGGCGACGCGCAGGCCGAAGGACAGGTTCTTCTCCACCGTCATCTGCGGGTAGAGCGCATAGGACTGGAACACCATGCCGATGCCGCGGTCCTTCGGCTCCTCCCAGGTGACGTTCTTGCCCTTGATGAAGATCCGTCCTTGCGAGACATCAAGCAGGCCGGCAATGCAGTTGAGCAAGGTCGACTTGCCGCAGCCGGACGGACCGAGCAGCACGATGAACTCGCCGTCGGCGACATCGAGATTGAGTGTCTGCAGCACCGTCACCGCGCCGAAGCTCAGCGACAGGTCCTGGATCGAAACGCTGGTGCCCATCGCGCTACCCCTTCACCGCACCGGCGGCGATGCCGCGCACGAACAATTTCCCGGACACGAAATAGACGATCAGCGGCACCAGGCCGGTGATCAGGGTCGCGGCCATGTTGACATTGTATTCCTTCACGCCCTGCACCGAATTGACGATGTTGTTGAGCTGCACCGTCATTGGGTAGGTGTCGGGCTTGGTGTAGATGACGCCGAACAGGAAATCGTTCCAGATGCCGGTCACCTGCAGGATGACGGCGACGACGAAGATCGGCAGCGACATCGGCAGCATGATGCGGAAATAGATGCCCCAGAAGCCGGCGCCATCGACGCGCGCGGCCCGGAACAGTTCCTCCGGCATCGACGAAAAATAGTTGCGGAACAACAGCGTCAGGATCGGCATGCCGAAGATCGAGTGCACCAGCACCAGGCCCCAGATGGAGCCGTAGAGCCCGATCTCGCGCAGCACGATAACGATGGGATAGATCATCACCTGATAGGGGATGAAGGCGCCGACGATCAGGATGGTGAAGAAGAAATCCGCGCCCTTGAAGCGCCAGTTGGCGAGCGCATAGCCATTGACCGAGGCGATGGCGATCGACAGGAACACCGACGGCACAGTGATGCGCACCGAATTCCAGAAGCCGCGTGAAAGTCCGTCGCAGTTGAGGCCGGTGCAAGCGGTCGACCAGGCCTTGACCCACGGCTCGAAGGTGATCTCGAGCGGCGGCGAGAAGATGTTGCCGAGCCGGATCTCCGGCATGCCCTTGAGCGAGGTGACGACCATCACATAGAGCGGCAGAAGATAGTAGGCCGCAACGACGAAAAGCGTGCCGTAGAGAAAGATGTTGCGGCGCGAGAATATACGCCGCGGCTTCGGTCCGTAGGGGCCGGCGATATCCCGGGGCAGGCCGGCAGTGGTGTTTGCCACGCTCATTTGCGCCGCCCGAATTCGAGATAGGCCCATGGCACGATGACGATGATCACCGACAAGAGCATCATGGTCGAGGCGGCAAAACCCTGGCCAAGGTTCTGGGCGTGGAACATGTATTCATAGACATATTTCGCCGGCACTTCCGACGAGATGCCGGGACCGCCGCTGGTCTGGGCGACGACGAGGTCGTAGACCTTGACGATACTGGCGGCGATGATGACCAGCGTGGTGATCAGCACCGGCCGCATCATCGGGATGATGATGAACAGATAGGTCTTCCAGGTGGGTATCCCGTCCACCCGCGCCGCCTTCCAGATGTCCTCATCGATGCCGCGCAGGCCGGCCAGCATCAGGCACATGACTAGCCCCGTTCCCTGCCAGAGCGCGGCGATCAGGATGCCGTAGATGACGATGCTGGAATCATAGAGCGGGTCGAAAGCGAAATTCGTCCAGCCGAGCTCGCGCACCACATGCTGGACGCCGAAATTCGGATTGAGCATCCATTGCCAGACCAGCCCGGTGACGATGAAGGACAATGCGAACGGATAGAGGAAGATGGTGCGGAACGTGTCCTCGAAGCGGATCTTCTGGTCGAGCAGCGCCGCCAGCAGGAAACCGATGATGAGCGAGAAGACCAGCATGCAGGCGCCGTAGATGGCGAGGTTCTCGACCGCGACCAGCCAGCGCGGCGTCACCCACAGCCTTGTGTACTGGTCGAAACCAACGAAGTTCAGCCGTGGCAGCAACCTGGAATCGGTGAAGGAATAGACGATCGTCCAGATCGTGCCGCCGAGGAAGATGACCAGCGCGTTGAGGATCATCGGGATCGACGCGATCTTGGCGTTGAGATTGCGAAACAAACGGCTGGGCCGCCTGGCAGTCTGTTCGGTCATGGGATGCGCCTCACCGGATCGGATCGCGTTGCGGCTTCCCTCCGGCCCCCCTGAGAGGACCGGAGTGTCGATGCGGGTTGCCCGTCAGTCAGCCTTGGCGACGATGTCGGCAAAGCGCTTCTGCGCATCTTCGGGCGTCATCGTCGGCGTCGCGAAGAACTCGGCGAACAGATCGTTGACCTGGGTCAGCGAGTCCTCGGTCATCAACTGGTTGGTGTCGGGAATGGTGTTGCCCTTGGCCAGGATATCGAGTCCCTTCTTCATGCAGTCATTGGCGGCATTGAGATCGACGTCGCCGCGCACCGGCAGCGAGCCTTTCTTCAGGTTGAAGGCAACCTGGGTCTTTGGCGACAGCATGGTCGAGGCCAGCACTTCCTGCGCCTTGGACTTTTCCGGATCCTTCAGCACCGGGAAGTAGAAGGAATCGCCACCGGTCTGGATGACGGCATTGACGCCGAGACCCGGCAAGCAGTTGTAGTCCTTGCCAGCGACCTGGCCGGCCAGTTGGAATTCGCCTTGCGCCCAGTCACCCATGATCTGGCCGCCGGCCTGGCCGGTGATGACCAGATTGGTCGCCTGGTTCCAGTCCTGCACCTTGGACTTGGCCGACATCTTGCGCGCGTCGTCGGCCGCCTTGAACACCTTGGCGACCTCCGGCCCGCCGGCAACCTTGGCGTCCTTGTCGCCATAGACCTTCTTGTAGATGTCGGGTCCGCCGATCGCCACCATCAGCACCTGGAAGGCGCCTGACGTTTGCCAGGCCTGCTGGCCGACGGCGAGCGGCACCTTGCCGGCCTTCTCGAGCGCGGGTGCGGCCGCGACGAATTCATTCCAGTTCTTCGGCACCGGCACGCCGGCATCGGCGAAGGCCTTGCTGGAGAGCCACAGCCATTGCCAGGAATGGATGTTGACCGGAATGCAGTAGACCTTGCCGTCGACCGTGCATTCGGTGAGCAGGCTGGCCGGACGGATGACGTCCTTCCAATGTTCCTTGTTGGCGAGATCGGTCAGGTCGCGCATCAGGCCGGCCTTCACCAGTTCCTCTGCCTGACGGCCATGGTTGAATTGCGTGGCACCCATCGGGTCGCCGCCGGTGATGCGGCTGATCATGATCGGCCGCGCCGTATCGCCCGAGCCTGCGATGGCCCCATCCACCCAATGATTGCCGGTGGCGTCGAACGCCTTGGCAAATTCCGCGACCGCCGCCGCTTCGCCACCGGAGGTCCACCAATGGGTGACTTCCAGATCCGTCGCCGCCGCCGGACCGACGAACTGCAGCGCGGCCGTCGCTGCCAGCACGGCAGTCGTGAGTTTGTATCGCATTTCGGTTCCTCCCAGAATCTGAAACGTTACAGATTTTTGATACGGTAATTGTTTTGGCTGTGCAACCCTCGGCCTGAAACCGGCTCGATATTTTTTCGAGGCACGAACAAATCCATTCGACTGGCTTCCACCCGACACGCAGCAATATGCCAGACTGTACTGCAAAATGATGCTGCGATGCACGAAATCCGGCAAAAAGCGATAAGGAGGTGCGGTTCCCCGCTGATTCCCAACGGTTTTTCCGTTGCGGCTTTCGTGGCCGATTTTGTCTCCCGCCGCGATCCTTTACTGGACGGCGGTGACAACCTGTAACGTTTCAGTATATTAGCGCCTTGTCAGGCGGGGAGTCGCGTCCCTGCGGCGATGCCGGCGATTGCCGGTCCGCGCGCCGGCTGCTAATGCGCGTGACGAGGCGGGATGGATGGACAGGCACCAGGCGGACAAGGATGACGAAGCGGCGGCGCAGAACCGGCCGACGCTGAAGACGCTCGCCTTCATGACAGGGCTCGCCGTCACCACCGTGTCGCGCGCCTTGAAGGACGCGCCTGAGATCGGCGCCGAGACCAAACGGCGCGTCCAGCTCGTCGCCAGGCAGATCGGCTATAGGCCCAACCGCGCCGGCGTGCGCCTGCGCACCGGCAAGACCAACGTCATCAGTCTTGTGCTCAACACCGAGCATGAGATCATGAGCTTCGTTTCGGACATCATCTATGGCGTCTCGGAAGTCATTGCCGACACGCCCTATCACCTGATCGTCACGCCCTATTCGCGCTCGCAGGATCCGCTGGACCCCATACGCTATCTGGTGGAGACCGGATCCGCCGACGGCATCATCATCTCACGCACGCAGCCAAATGACCCCAGGGCGCGCTATTTGCTGGAGCGGGGCATTCCCTTTGCCACGCATGGCCGCACCGATATGGGGCTCATCCACCCCTATCATGATTTCGACAACTACGCCTTCGCGACCGAGGCGGTGCGCTGCCTGGCCGGCATGGGCCGCCGCAGGCTCGCTCTGCTGGCGCCACCGGTCGGGCTGACCTATCACGGCCACACGGTGAACGGCTTTGCCGACGCATTGAACGAGGTCGGCGCCAGCGAAATCCCGTTCAACACGGTTTCGATCGACCATTCCATCGATCAGATCAGGATGCGGACCGCGCAGGTCATGCGCCGTGAGAACCGGCCCGACGGTTTTATCAGCAGCGGCGCCGCCGCGACGCTCGCCATCGTCGCCGGCATCGAGGATGCGGGCCTGAAACTTGGCCGTGACATTGATGTCGTATCCAAGCAGTCGTCGGACCTGCTGCACCTGTTCCGCAGGGAATTGCTGGTCGTCAACGAGGATTTTCGGCTGGCTGGCGCCGAACTTGCCCGCTCGGTGCTGGGCTGGATCGGCGGCGCCGAGCCCGGCACGCTGCAAAGCCTGAGCGTGCCGAGCGAAGTCCTCGCCTCTCGCCGCTCGGATTAACCAGCCGCGCCGCTCCCCCACGGACCATGGAACGCGCCCTGTTCGCCAATGCGCTCGAAGCCATGCGCGCCGAAGAAATCGCGCTGCGCCTGGATCAGGTTCGAGGTGCCGCGACCCTGGCGATAGCTGTCGAAATAGGCGAGTGCCGACGACAGCGCCGGCACCGGCGCACCGGCCTCCGATGCCTTGGCCACCACGCGCCGCAGCGACGGATGCGCTTCCTGCATCATGGTGATGAAAGCCGGCGCCATCAGCAGATTGGTGGAAGCACCGCCCTTGCCGAAGGCTTCGGCCATCGTATCGAGCATCTGCGAGCGGATGATGCAGCCGGCGCGCCAGATCTTGGCGATGGTCGGCATCGGCAGGTTCCAGTTGAACTCCTTCGACGCGCCGCTCATCACAGCGAAACCTTGCGCATAGGCGGCGATCTTGCCGGCAAACAGTGCCAGTTCGAGATCGTGCAGCAACGTATCCTTGTCACCGGAAATCTTCGTCACGCCGATATTGCCGTAGGCTTTCTCGGCCGCCAGCCGCTCGTCCCTGATCGACGACAGCACGCGCGCGGCCACTGCCGCCTCGATCGCGGTGGCGGGAATACCAAGCTGCTGCGCCTCGATGACCGACCATTTGCCGGTGCCCTTCTGGCCGGCGCGGTCGAGGATGATGTCGACCACCGGCTTGCCGGTTTTCGGATCATCGGCGGCCAGCACCTTGGCGGTGATCTCGATCAGGTAGGAATTGAGCCGGCCCTTGTTCCATTTGGCGAACACCGTGCCAATCTCCTTCGGCCCCATGCCAAGCCCGTCGCGCAAAATGCCGTAGATCTCGGCGATCATCTGCATGTCGGCGTATTCGATACCGTTGTGGATGGTCTTGACGAAATGGCCGGCGCCGTCGGTGCCGAGCCAGGCCGCGCAGGGCTCGTCCTTGAACTTGGCGGAGATGGCGGTCAGCACCTTCTCGACGCGTTTCCAGGAGTCTTCCGTGCCACCAACCATGATCGACGGCCCGTGGCGCGCGCCCTCCTCGCCGCCGGACACGCCCATGCCTATGAAGGTCAGGCCGGAGCCGGAGAGCTCGGAGAAGCGCCGCATCGTGTCGCGGAAATTGGCATTGCCGGCGTCGATGACGATATCATTGGCCGACAGTACACCGCGCAAGGCTTCGATCTGCTCGTCGACCGGCTTGCCGGCCAGCACCATGATGATGATCGGGCGCGGCGGCCGGATCGCGGCGGCGAGTTCTTCAAGGCTGTAGCACGGAACCACCATGTTCTTCAGCGCGCCGGCATTCTCGACGAAAGCGTCGGTGCGTGCCCTGGTGCGGTTGAAGACGGCGATGCGGTGCCCGTGCTCCGCGATGTTGAGCGCCAGGTTGGAACCCATCGTGCCAAGGCCGATCAGGCCGATTTCGGCTTTTTCCATCGTTTCTTCCCTGCTTTCGGATCTTGTTTGTCGAAGCCCGTGATTGGGGCGATGCCATTTCCCCGCGATGATTGACGGGCCTTCGTGCCTGCGTCAACCGCCGCGCCGTAGGCGGGCGATATAGAGCATCACGGCCTGATGTCGATGGGCGCCTCGATCTTCACGATCTCGAAGTCCGAGACCAGAATGTCGACTCGCGCCGTCCATCGGCCCGGCACCGGGATCACAAGATTGTCGACGCGCCAGCTGCCGTCGCCGGGCTTTGTCGCCGGCCGCTTGAGCGGCTCGATGCCGGAATCGGGTTTCGACAGCACCAGCGTCACCTCCTTGGCGTCGAGCGGTCCGAAATCGCCGGTCATGATGACGATCGAGGCCGCAACCGGCCCGGCATGGCCGGGCGTGATGCTGAGATCGGCCATCGCCTTCAGCGTATGGATATGCACCGATGCCGGCTGCGCCGCCGCGATCGCCAGCGCGCGCGGCGGCGGCGTGAAGCGCCAACCGGCGGCAATGCCGAAGATAGCCAGCACGATCAGCATTTCGACGCCGGTCGAGCGGGCAAGACCTCCTTGCGCTTTTGCGTCTCCCGCTTCAGCCGGGCCGGTAAGCCTCCAGCGGTTGAAAGCAGCGAGCGCGAAAAGGCAGAGCAGCAGCGCCAGCTTGATCAGCAGCAACCGGCCATAGGCGGTGTCGACCAGCGCCGAGGGCGTCTGCACCTGGATGACGGCCAGCACGATGCCGGCCGCCGCCAGCACGGCCACGACCGGCAGGATAATCAGCGAAAACCGGTGCAGGAAAGCTCCCGCCTCTGCCCGCCTTCGCATTAGTGCCAGGCCAAGCGGCGCCAGCGCTCCAGCCCAGAAGGCAATACCGATGCCATGCAGGAACACCATCGGCCGCGTCAGCCATTGCGGTTCGGCGGCACTTGCATGTCCGCTGGCGGCGAGAGCAACTCCGACACCGGCCAGTCCAGCCAAGGCAAGCAGTTTGGCAATCAGGCGCGGCGTGACCAACGACAACAAGCCGAGCCCTAGCGCCATCAGCGCGATCAGTACCGTCGAGCCGAAACTGGTTCCAAGCGCGGTCCGCCAGATGATCGGCTGCGCCAGCCGGGCGAATGGCGCGCCAAGCGCATCCAGCCCCTGAAGCCCGAGCGACAGGGGTGCCGCGACCAGCCCGCACAGGATGGCGGCAATGACGAAACGCTGGCCCGAGCGCCCGGCGCCGGCCAGCCAGGCAAGCGCGAAGGCGCCGCCGACGCCTAGGAAAAGCCCGATGTAGAGAAAGACCTTGCCGGTCCAGATCGCAGATCGGAGCCCCCAGTCGACGGCTTCGGACACGGCGGGCGGCTCGGAGGCCGCGCCGACGGAAAACAAAACCGAGCCGCCGATCGGGTGACCATCGGTGGAAATCACCCGCCAGCTCAGGACATGCGTGCCGCGCCCCAGCGTTTGCGGGTTGTCGATCTCGATGGTCTGGTCGGTGAGGCGGAAGGCAGTCAGTGCAACCGGTGTGCCGTCGGGCTTGACCAGGGTCAACACCAGCGGCGACACGGGCTCGCTGAAGGTCAGAGAGAATTGCGCGGGGCTTTGCGCCAGCACGGCGCCATCTGCCGGCTCGGTCGCGATCAGCGCCGCGTGAGCGGAAGCCCGGCCCGGCAGCATTACCGCCGCAAGCAACAGAACCGCGAACAGCACGCCGACGGCCAACCGACCAGCGCTACTGCCGATCGTGCGGGTCTTTTGCAGGAAGGATGCCGCGTTCATGTCATCACCGAAAAACCGGCGGCGCGCTCCGTTGACTGAAGCGCGCCGCGCAAGATCATTTCTTGGGCAGGAGCTTGATGCCGGGCGCCGGGGTCTCCAGCGCATCCTCATCCTGTCCGGCCGCCGGGATTTCGATCCAGCGATCGGTGGCGCCACCGTCGCATTCCTGCACCACCGGGAAATAGAGTTTCTGGCCGACAGGCAGGTCCGCCGTCAGTGTGCCACGGAAGACGAACTCGTCGTAGAATTCGTCGGGCAGATTGCCGCCGCTCCAGTCGATTTCCTTGACGCCGTCGGTCACCGCCTGACCATAGAGCTGATAGGATTTGTCGTATTTGCCCTTCTTGGTCTGCAGCGTCCAGCCGGGCTTCGGCATCGGCTTCACCGCGATCACCCCTTCCGGGATCTGCACGCGCACGGCGGTCGTCGCCTTGCCGTCGCAACCATGCGGAACGCGCAGGACTGCCTTGTAGGTCGAGCCGACCGCCGCTTCCTGGGTTTCAAGCGTGATGTGGGCGAAGGCAGCGTTCGTGCCGAGCACGAGCAGCGCACCGGCCGCCAGAGAATATTTGTTCATGATGGTCCCTCTGAATTCAAATTTGCTGATGTGGCAGGATCAGTCGAGTGCCGCTTAGTCGGCGTGATCCATGCCGCCCTTCTCGCCCATGCCTTCGACGGCGAAGTCGACCGTCACAGCGCCGGCCTTCTCGAAGGTCAGCGTGGCCGAAAATTTTTCGCCCTGCTTCGGCTGCCGCTTCAGGCCTATGAACATCAGGTGATAGCCGCCGGGCGCCAGCGCGACCTTGCCGCCGGCCGGGATTTCCAGGCCTTCGGCAACCGGTCGCATGGTCATGACGCCATCCTTGACCGACATCTCATGCAGTTCCGCCTTGTCCGAGATGTCGGAGGAAATCGACAGGAGCCGATCCGGCGTGCTGCCGGTGTTGGTGATGGTGAAATAGCCGCCGGCCACCTTGGCGCCGGCAGGCGTGGCGCGCGACCACGGATGCCCGATCTCGAGATCACCGACCTTGAACCCGTGCGCCAGCACACCCTGGGCGCTGACGAACAGGAGGGCGAGAACGAAAACGGTGATGCCGAGACGCTCTTCGAAACTGCGCAGGAAAGCGCCGCCGCGGCCGGACACGAACGCATGCGCGGCTGCCTTGTAAGAATGGGACATGGGTAACTCCATGAATACGGGATCGCGCCGATGATCGGTCGCGAATGGTTTCGATTGTTGGATGCAGGGTCCCGCGAAAGGTTCCACGGGACGAACGGGCTCAGGCCGGGACCGGCGGAGCGCGCGGGTTCGACGGCGAGCGCTCGCGCGCGAAGTCGAGATGGACAAGCGCCGGGAATACGAAGGCGACCGCCTCGAAGGAGAGGCTGGCCAGCGCAATGCCGCCCTCAGGCGGCGGCGCGTGGGCCTGCGAAACCATGCTGCAGCCAAGCATGCAGCATGCCGGCATATGCGCTGGGTGCTGATCGCCGACGGGGAGTTCGGCTGCCCCCTCATGGGTGCAGATGATGTTGCCGAAGGCGTCGAGCGGCGCGGCACTTGGCCCGGCGCCGAAGGCAAACGCGCCGAGCACCGACTGGAGCAGCAGCAGATAGGCCGCGATAAGCGCGACCGGCATGCTCCGCCGTCTCCCTCGGATGTTCAACCCAACCGCCTCTTCAAGCAACCACGGAAAATACCCCTATCACGGGCGCAACAATCGGAAAATCGCCAAATCATCGCTGCGGCAACGCGGCGCGATTGCAGCATGTCGCCCAAAAGTGCGCAGCGGTTTTGGGATAACGACATGCTTGGAGCAAAACCTGAAGCGCGTCACACGCGCTTCAGGGCCTTGGCCGGCTGCCGGCCTCTGGAATCGACGTCAAGAGCGTCTGGCGCGCCGACTTCAGGTGCTTGCGGCAGGCGGCGTCGACTTTGCCGAGATCGCGTGACTTCAGCGCCGCGATATAGGCCAGATGCTCGGTCACAGCCACCTCGTTGCGCTCACGCTCCTGCGCCTTGTTCCACTGGTAGTGGTAGTGGAAGATCATGGCGATCACATCGTAGAAATCGACGATGAAACGGTTGTGCGACGCGCGGTGGATCAGCCGGTGAAAGCGCTCGTCCAGCTCCGAGAATTCGTTGAAGCGGGTGGCGATCTCGCGCGCCAGAAGGCGATGCTCGTCTTCCAGCCTGTCGAGATCGGCCCATACCGGACTGTCCTGCGGCAAGGCGGCGAAGGCGGCCGCCGAGCGCAGTTCGAACATCTCGCGGATCTCGGTCAGTTCCAGCGCGAAGGCACGTGTAAAACCCTTCAGCACCCAATGGCTGTTGCGCCGCTTCTCGATCAGGCCGAAGCGGGAAAAGCGGATCAGGAATTCGCGCACGCTGGTGGTGCCGACACCTATTTCGCGCGCCAGCTCCAACTCGTTGATCTGCATGCCGGCCTCGGCGCCGCTGGCCAGCAGGCGCCGCATAAAACTGCGCTCGATGATCTCAGCCAGCGAATCGGTCTCTTCCTCGGGAAAGAAGTCGTCAGGACGCGGCTCACGCAGCACCGTCTTGGCGCGCTTGTTCCAGGCGATCAGGCCCGTCTCCTCCATGCGCGCAAGAATGGTGCGCACCGTGGTGCGGCTAACGCCAAGCAGCGTGCCCAGCTCCGGCTCCGAAGGCAGGTTGCGGGTTTCGTCCAGCAGCCGCAGGCAGCGATTGTAGGCGTCCTTGTAAACGTTGTTGCTCTTCGACATCCCCTGCCCCGTTGCGCTCCGGGCGCTTGCGGCGGCCGGTTTGAAGCGCGATATTGCGGATGCTCCTAGCGCATGACCCAGAAAAGCAAAATCGCTTTTCGGCTCAGGCGCAGGCCCAGTGCCTGATCCCTCGCGCATCCACATGGATGCGCAGCGCTCCCTTGAAAAAACAATTGACGCAAAAATGTTTTTTCACGATAAAAGACATTACCTCTTAACAGGCGCGTGTCAATCCGACCGCGCGTCCCAGGATTACCCAGGAAACCGCCCGTGAACGCCTCGAACAGCATTCTTCTGTCTCCCACCGACAATGTCGCCGTTGCCAATGGGCGCATCGAGATCGGAACGGTGCTGCCCGGCGGCGCGGTTGCCACGGCACTCATCGAGCCTGGCCACAAGGTGGCGATCAAGCCCATCGCCGCCGGCGCCGCGGTAGTGAAATACGCGCAGGCGATCGGCCGCGCCACGCAGGATATCGCGCCCGGCGAACACGTCCATTCGCACAATCTGGTCTTCGAGTCCGGACGTTTACCGGTGGTGCCGCCGACCGAGGCCGTGCACGCGACCGAGGCCGACCGCGCCCGTACCTTCATGGGTTACCGCCGCGCCGACGGCCGGGCAGGCACGCGCAATTTCATCGGCATCATCGCCAGCGTCAATTGCTCGGCCACGGTCTGCCACGCCATCGCCGATCAGGCCAACCGCACATTGCTGCCGAAATATCCAGGCATCGACGGCTTTGTCCCGATCGTCCACGGCCAGGGCTGCGGCATGAGCGGCACCGGCGACGGCATGATGGTTCTGCATCGCACGCTCGCCGGCTATACACGCCATCCCAATTTCGGCGGCGTGCTGATGGTCGGGCTGGGATGCGAAGTGAACCAGCTCACCCTCTACGGCCAGAAGGGCGCGGCAGCCGGAAAGCGCCATTTCAACATCCAGGACGCCGGCGGTTCACGCAAATCGGTCGAGAAGGCCATGGGCGTTCTGGCCGAGATCGCCGAGGAGGTCGGCCAGTACAAGCGCGAGCCGATCCCGGTCAGCGAGATCGTCGTCGGCCTGCAATGCGGCGGCTCCGACGGCATGTCCGGCATCACCGCCAACCCGGCGCTGGGCGCGGCCGTCGACATTCTCGCCGATGCCGGCGGCATCGGCATCCTCTCGGAAACGACGGAAATCTATGGCGCCGAGCATCTGCTCGCCTATCGCGCCGCAACGCCGGAGATCGCGCAGAAGCTCGACGGCTTCGTCAAATGGTGGGAGGACCATGTCGCCAAGCACGGCGCGTCGATCGACAACAACCCCTCGCCCGGCAACAAGCGCGGCGGCCTGACCACCATCCTGGAGAAATCTCTAGGCGCGGTGGCCAAGGGCGGCCAGACCCCGCTCAACGGCGTGTTCGGCTATGCCGAGAAGGTCACCGGCCACGGCCTGGTGTTCATGGACACGCCCGGCTACGACCCGGTTTCGGCGACCGGCCAGGTCGCCGGCGGCGCCAACGTCATCGTCTTCACCACAGGTCGCGGCTCCTGCTTCGGCTGCCGGCCAACGCCGTCGATCAAGGTCGCCAGCAATTCGACCATGTACCACACCATGGAAGAGGACATGGACGTGAACTGCGGCGTCATCGCCTCCGGCGAAAAGACCATCGCCGGCATGGGCCGCGAGATCTTCGAGCTCATCGTCGAGACGGCTTCCGGCCGCAAGACCAAGAGCGAGGATTTCGGCTACGGCGACAATGAGTTCGTGCCTTGGCACCTCGGAGCCACGCTCTAGTTCCGACTGACGACGACAAAGATTGTGACAGGCCGGACAGCGGCCGGGGACGGGAGGCTCGCATGCAGAAACGCCGCATCGGCAGGACGGCGCTCGAGGTCACCGAAGTCAGTTTTGGTGGCGCCGCGCTCGGTGGTCTCTACCGAGCCTGTCCGCGCGAGGCGGCGATGGAAACGCTGCAGGGCGCCTGGGACGCGGGCTTGCGCTATTTCGACACCGCGCCTTTCTACGGCTTCGGCCTCTCCGAACGGCGTTTCGGCGATTTCCTGCGCTACAAGCCGCGCGATTCCTATGTGCTTTCCACCAAGGTCGGCCGCCTGTTCCGGCCCGTTCCCGAGGACCAGGTTCCCGATCACTCCTATGTCGATCCGCTCCCCTTTGCCGTCGACTACGACTACTCCTACGACGGCATCATGCGCTCGGTCGATTTCAGCTATGCACGGCTCGGCCTCAACAAGATCGATATACTGTACGTCCATGACATCGGCACCTACACGCACGGCATCGAGAAGGCCAAGCTGCACTTTCGCCAGTTGATGGATGGCGGACTGAAGGCGCTGGAGGAACTGAAGTCGTCCGGCACCATCTCGGCCTATGGGCTGGGCGTCAACGAGGTGCGGATCTGCCTCGACGTGATGCGAAGGGCGCCGCTCGATTGCATACTCTTGGCCAGCCGCTACTCGCTGCTGGACCGCAGCGCGGAAGCAGAGTTGCTGCCGCTGTGCCGCGAACGACAGACCTCGCTGATCATCGGCGGCGTCTTCAACTCCGGCATTCTCGCGACGGGACCGATGGCTGGCGCGCATTTCGACTATTTGCCGGCTACCGATGACATCCTGCACCGGGTCGACACGATGGAGAAGATCGCCGGCGATGGCGGTTATCCGCTTGCGGCGGCCGCGTTCCAGTTCCCGCTGCGCAACCCCGTTGTCGCCACCGTGCTGACGGGCACGGCGAAGGCCGCCAATCTGGCGCGCAACCTCGAACTGCTTGACGTCGAGATCCCGCAAACGGAGTTCGCAAAATACGATCCTTACACGGTCGTGCAGCATCTGGCCTGATTTGGACGGGTCGATCCACCCGGGAGACGGCTTCACAAATATGAGAAGAACGTATGTTCCATATTGACTGAAGCGTGGAATTAATATTCCATGCCTCCTCAGAACGGATACGGAAGCCCTTCGGGTGTCGATGAAGCGGCAACGACAGTTCAGCGGCCGGAGGCGATGTGAAACACCGCTTGCATCGCCCGAACCGATGCACTATCAAAATGCGGTAAATGTTTTTTATTGATAAAGTTCTGTTTGGGCCACGCCTATCCGAATAGAGCTTCCGTAACGTTCACCGGGCGACTTAGGGAGGAAACCTATGAAATTCGTCACCAGCATTCTCAACCGCCGCGCATTCGTGGCCCTCGCGGCCGCCTCCATGCTTGCCGGCGTGATGCACTCAGCCCCGGCTTCGGCGGCGGACGTGACCATTCCGATCATCGTCAAGGACACCACGTCCTTCTACTGGCAGATCGTCCTGGCCGGCGCCCGCAAGGCCGGCAAGGACCTCGGCGTCAACGTTCCGGAACTCGGTGCGCAGGCTGAAACCGACGTCAACGGCCAGATCTCGATCCTTGAAAACGCGGTTGCCGGCAACCCGGCCGCCGTCGTCATCTCGCCGACGGAATTCAAGGCACTCGGCAAGCCGATCGATGAGGCAGCCACCAAGGTCAAGGTCATCGGCATCGACTCCGGCGCCGACTCCAAGGCCTTCACCTCGTTCCTGACCACCGACAACGTCCAGGGCGGACGCGTCGCCGCTGACGGTCTCGCCGCGGCCATCGGTGCTGCCAATGGTGGCAAGGTCGAAGGCAAGGTTGCGCTAATCACGGCACTTCCCGGCGCCGGCTCGCTCGAACAGCGCGCCCAGGGCTTCAAGGAAGAGCTCAAGGCAAAATATCCCGGCCTCACGCTGGTCGCCGACAAATATGCCGACGGCCAGGCCACGACCGGCCTCAACATCGCCACCGACCTGATCACCGCCAACCCCGATCTCAAGGGCATCTTCGCGTCCAACCTGATCATGGCGCAGGGCGTCGGCCAGGCCGTGGCCGAGAACAAACTTGCCGGCAAGCTGGCGCTGATCGGCTTCGACAGCGACGAGAAGCTGATCAAGTTCTTGAATGACGGTGTCATTTCCGGCCTCGTCGTCCAGGATCCGTACCGCATGGGCTATGACGGCATCAAGACCGCGCTTGCCGCCTCCAAGGGCGAGAAGGTCGAGGCCAATGTCGACACCGGCGCCAATCTGGTGACCAAGGCCAACATGAAGGAGCCGAAGATCGACGCGCTGCTCAACCCGAAGCTCAACTGAGCATCGGCACGCACAACAGTTTCCGGGGCCTCGCCGCCCCGGAAACATCAGGCATAAGTCGCTTGGAAATCCGCCGGCTTGGGCTAGGCTGCTCCAGCGGGCGTGTCACAGCCTCGCCGCGTGCCAATCGTGAGACCAATCTGGGAGGATTGTCATGACGTCAACGGCGCAGGAAACGCACCCGGCCCCCGTGCTGGAGCCCGGCAGGACGATCCTTGAACTGCGCGGTTTGGAAAAGCGCTATCCCGGCACCCATGCGCTGAAGCCTGTGGACCTCGCCTTCAAGGCGGGTGAAATCCACGCCATCGTCGGCGAGAACGGCGCCGGCAAATCGACACTCATCAAGCTTCTCACCGGCGTCATGCCGCGTACCTCCGGTGATCTCATCTGGGAAGGCAAGCCGACGGCGCTCGCCACGCCGCATGAGGCGATGGCGCTGGGCATCAACGCGGTGCATCAGGAGGTCGTGCTCTGCCGCCACCTGACGGTCGCCGCCAACATGTTCCTTGGCGAGGAGAGTTCCCGCTTCGGCATCCTGCAGCAGCGGTCCATGGTCAGGGAAGCACAGAAGATCATCGACGATCTCGGCTTCGACCTGCCGGCGCATGTCACGCTTGGCGATCTGACCATCGGCCAGCAGCAGCTGATTGCCGCCGCCCGCGCCACCGTGCGCGGCACCAAGTTCCTGATCTTCGATGAGCCGACCGCCTACCTGACCCGCAAGGAAGCCGATCAGTTGTTCACGCTGATCCGCCGGCTGAAGGGCGAAGGGGTCACCATCATCTACATCAGTCATCGCATGGAGGAAGTGTTCGAGCTTGCCGACCGTGTCTCGGTGCTGCGCGACGGCACGCTGGTCGGCACCAGGAACATCGCCGAGACCAACGACGCGGAACTGGTCAGGATGATGATCAACCGCTCCATCGAGCAAATCTACCACAAGGAGCATTTCACGCCGGGCGCGGCGATCCTGGAAGCCAGGAACCTCTCCGGCAAGGGCTTCGAGAACGTGTCCATGACCGTTCGCGCCGGCGAGATCGTCGGCCTTTACGGGCTGATCGGCGCCGGGCGCAGCGAGTTCGTGACCACGGTCTATGGCCGCCACCGCAAATCGGCCGGCCAGATTTTCTGGGACGGCAAGCCGGTCCAGGTCAACTCCGAGCATGACGCCATCAAGCTCGGCATGGCACTTGCGCCGGAAAGCCGCCGCGACCAGGGCCTGTGCCTCAACCTGCCGGTTGGCCTCAACCTCAATTTGCCGATCTACAAGCGCATCTCGAACAATCTGCTGATTTCCAACGTGAAGGAAAAGGCCGAGGCGGACCGCCAGATCGCCGATCTCAGGATCAAGACGCCGACACGCAGCGCTTTGGCCTCCAGCCTGTCGGGCGGCAACCAGCAGAAGATCGTCATCGGCAAGTGGCTGGCCCACGGCGCCAGGCTGTTCATCTTCGACGAGCCGACGGTCGGCGTCGATGTCGGCACCAAGGCGGAAATCTACCGCCTGTTCAGCGCGCTGCTGTCGAAGGGCGCAGGCATCATCCTGATCTCGTCCTACCTGCCGGAGGTCTACGAACTCGCCGACACGCTGCACGTGTTCCGGCGCGGCAAGCTGGTGGCCACGCACGGGTTCCGCACCGCCGATCACGAGGAAATTCTCACACAGGCGCTCGCCGAGAAACAAGAAAAGCTGGGAGGACAGACATGAGCACCGAGGCGATTCCTGCCGAAAAATCGAAGCGCAACTACAACGCCCTGTTCGGGCTGACGCTTCTGGCCCTGCTGGTGCTGCTGTGGGTCATCCTGTCGCTGTCCACATCAAGCTTTGCGTCGGCCAACAACATCTCGAACCTGCTGCGTCAGGGTTCGATGATCGCGATCCTTGCGGTCGGACAGACCTTCGTCATCATCACCGGCGGCATCGACCTTTCCGTCGGCGCCGTGGTCGGCTTCACCACCGTCATCGTGGCGATGCTGATCAATGCCGGCGTGCCGGTCCTGCTCGCCGTCCTGCTCACCTTGCTGGTCGGCGTCGCCATCGGCCTGTTTCACGGCTTCGGCATCGTCAAGATGGGCTTGCCGCCCTTCATCATCACGCTGGCGACGCTGACTTCGCTGCGCGGCATCGGCCTTTTGATAACCAACGGCAATTCAATCTCGATCAACAACGACGCCTTCCAGGAATTCTCGCGCAATTCCTTCCTCGGCATTCCCAATCTGTTCTGGATGGTCCTTCTGGTCGGCATACCCGCCTATGTCTTCCTGCATCACAGCCGATGGGGCCGGTACCTGTTCTCGGTCGGCTCGAATGCCGAGGCCTCGCGCCTGTCCGGCGTCAACGTCCAGCGCACCATCTTCATGGCCTACACGCTGTCGGGTCTCTGCGCGGCGTTCGTCGGCGTGCTGCTGGCTTCGCGCATCGGCATCGGCAACCCAACCCAGGCCGAGGGCTGGGAATTGCAGGCGATCGCATCGTCGGTCATCGGCGGCACTTCGCTGTTCGGCGCGGTCGGCTCCGTGCATGGGCCGCTGCTCGGCGCGTTCATCCTGGCGACCATCAACAACGGCGCCAATCTGCTCAACGTCAACGCCTTCTGGCAGCGTGTCATCACCGGCGCGTTGATCATCATCATTGTTTACTTTGACGGGCTGCGTCGCCGCGGCAGCAAGTAATCTGCAACGGACATAGCCGCCGGCCTGGCATGGCCGAAGGGCCGGCGGCGTCGCGAACCAACTGGATTGAAGCATGAAAGCTGTCGTCTGCCGCTCGCCCGGCGATCTCGTCCTGGAAGATCGTCCCGCGCCCGGCGCACCCCCCCCCGGCTGGGCGCTGGTCGCGGTCAGCCATGTCGGCATTTGCGGCACGGACTACCACATCTTCGAAGGCAAGCACCCGTTCCTCGCCTATCCACGCGTCATGGGCCACGAAGTGTCGGGAACCGTTATAGAGATTGGCGAGGGTGTCGGGCTTGCCCTGGGCGAGCCGGTCGTCATCAACCCCTATCTGTCCTGCGGCACATGCATCGCCTGCCGGAAAGACAAGCCGAATTGCTGCGTCAGCATCGAGGTGCTCGGCGTCCATCGCGACGGCGCCATGTGCGAAGAAATCCTCGTGCCCCAGCAGAACCTCTATCCTGCCAACGGCCTGTCGCTCGCCGATGCCGCCGCCGTCGAATTCCTGGCCATCGGCGCGCATGCCGTGCGACGCGCGCGGGCGGAACCTGGCGCGCGCACCCTGGTCATCGGCGCAGGCCCGATCGGGCTCGGCACGGCCATCTTCGCCCGCATCGCTGGCCTGGATGTGACGCTGCTCGACATGAGCACGGAAAGGCTTGCCTTCGCCGGCGCCGAACTCGGCTTCCCCACCCTCGATGGGTCACGCGGCGCCGTGCCCGATCTTGTCAAGGAAGCGACCGACGGTGAAGGGTTCGACGTGGTGTTCGACGCCACCGGCAACACCCAGTCGGTGCAGTCGGCCTTCGCCCATGTCGCGCATGGCGGAACGCTGGTACTGGTCAGCGTCGTCAAGGACGACATCAGCTTCTCCGACCCGGAATTCCACAAGCGCGAGATGACGCTGATCGGCAGCCGCAATGCCTTGCGCGCCGACTTCGACCACGTCGCCGCCTCGATTCGCAACGGCGCGGTTCCCCTGGAAAAGCTCGTAACCCACCGCACCAGGCTTCCCGGCACGCCACGCTATCTCGCCCGCTGGGCCCATGAGAAGTCCGGCCTGATCAAGGCTGTGATCGAGGTGGGGTCATAACACGGCAGGCGGTGAACCCGGCCCGAATTGACAACACCCCGCGCAGGTCGACCCCCACTCCGTCTCGGCTCCGCCGAGCCGCTGAAAAGTAAGCACGACCGGGCTGGTCTGATATCAGCGTGAGTCAGATAAATCACGGTCTCGTACAAGGCCGGCGCTCCCTACAGCGCCGACAACTTCAACTCGACCCGCTCAGCCGGGAAACGCGACTCCGAAAACTGGATCGGCTGGCCGTCCGGCGTGACATTGACGGCCACCGTGACCAGCACGATGGCGCCCGGCTGCAGGTCGAGGTCGGCGAGGTCGGCCGCATCGGCATGCCGCGCCGACAGCACCGTCGATTGCCTGAGATAATCGTCTATGCCGAAGCGGGCCAGCGATGCGGTGATAGATCCCGTCTGCGCCATTGCCTTGTCGATGCCGGCAAAGCGCCTGGCATCGAACCAGCCGGCAGCGCGCGATACAGGCCGACCGTCAGCCTCGCCGCGTGTCTCCAGGCGTATCACCTCAGCCCCCCTGGCAAGGCCAAGGCCCTCGGCGACGCGCTGGCTGGCCGGCTCTACCGATGAGGCAAGCAGGACGATATGGCGCTCGGATGTCTGCCCCTGCAGGCCTGTCGAGAAGCGCGTCCGCGCGCCGATCGGATAGGAAAGGCGCTTGCGAGACAGTACGAATGTGCCGCGTCCCTGCTCGGCCCTCAGCACCCCTTCCTGCACCAATGCCGCTATGGCGCTGCGCACCGTGTGGCGGTTGACGCCGTAGCGCTCGGCCAGCGCCACTTCGGGCGGCAGCGCGGCATTCTCCGCGAAATCCCCTGCCGCGATCGACTGCAGGATCCTGTCGGCGATCTGCCGCCACAGTGAGACCCCGCTGCGCCGCTCGATACTGTTGACCTTGTCCTGTCCGACCATACCCCGCCCCCCCTGTCACCCCTGTCATCCACCCGTCATGGACTCGCGGTAGATAATAGGTATAATTTGTATAGTTGTCTATATCACTAGACAAATTGAAATCAGAAGGAAGGTTCGATGCGAGGACAGGAAGCGCGCGATCAGGCTGAGCGCAAGGCCGCCATGGCAACCCTGGCGCAATCCAGCGGCGACGACATCGTTCGCCTGTGGAACGAGTCCGGCCTGCCTTCGCAAGCCGAGCTGCTGCGCGGTCCCGAAACCGGACTGGTCACCGTGCGCGGCCGGATCGGCGGCGGCGGCGCGCCGTTCAATGTCGGCGAGGCAACGGTGACGCGGGCCACAGTCCGGCTTCCATCCGGACAGGTTGGCCATTGCTACGCGCTCGGCCGTGACAAGCAGAAGGCAAAGCTCGCGGCCATCGCCGACGCGCTATGGCAGGACCCTGCCCGACGCCGCGAGGTCGAGACCAGGATCATCGTCCCTTTGCAGCAGGGACTGGCCAGGGCGCGCGAACAAAGACGCGCCGAGACGGCGGCAACGAAGGTGGATTTCTTCACCATGGTACGCGGAGAAGACTGATGGACATCACGGCCCAGGCAATCGAGGGCGGCTTCGCCGATCCCGTGTTCAATGCCCAGACGGTCTTTCGCAGCGTGATGGAGGCGATGGCGCGGCCGGGCACCGTGCAGAAGCTGCCGGCCCTTGCCCGCCCACCGGCGCCACTATGGGCGACGGCCGGCGCCATCGCTCTGGCGCTGTGCGACAATGATACGCCGATCTGGCTCGACCCTGCTTTGCAAGCTTCCATGACGGTGAAATCCTGGCTTGGGTTCCATTCCGGCGCGCCGCTGGCCAACACGCCGGCCGACGCCCATTTCGCCGTGATCACCTCCCCTTGTGAAATGATGGCGCTCGACGGCTTTTCGCAAGGCACGCAGGAATATCCCGACCGCTCCACGACGCTGATCCTCCAGGTAAGCGATCTTGCTTCGGGCACGCCTCTCCTGCTGCAGGGACCCGGCATCGAAACGACGGCGACGATCGCGCCGGCGCAGATGCCGCGCCACTTCGTCGAGCAATGGAAACAGAACAACCATCGCTTTCCGCGCGGCATCGACATCATCCTTGCCACTGCGGACAGCATTGCCTGCCTGCCGCGCACCACGCGCATCAAGACGATGGAGGCGTAAGATGTATGTCGCGGTAAAAGGCGGCGAAGCCGCAATCGCCAACGCCCACAGCTTGCTTGCCGATCGCCGGCGCGGCGACCGTTCGGTGCCCGCACTTCGCCTCGACCAGATCGTCGAGCAGCTGGCGCTCGGCGTCGACCGGGTGATGAGCGAAGGTTCGCTCTACGACCGTGAACTGGCCGCACTCGCCATCGTCCAGGCGCGCGGCGACCTGATCGAGGCGATCTTCCTGGTTCGTGCCTATCGCACCACGCTGCCGCGTTTCGGCTACACCAAGGCCATCGACACGACAGCGATGCAGGTCGAGCGTCGTGTGTCGGCGACCTACAAGGACCTGCCCGGCGGCCAGCTTCTCGGCCCGACCTTCGACTACACGCATCGGCTGCTCGACCCCGAGCTTGCCGCTGGCGGCGACGTCGCCGAGCCGCAGCGGCGCACCAGTGAGGCGGAAGCCATGCCACGCGTCTCGGCGATCCTTGCCCGCGAAGGCCTGATCGAGCCGGATGGCGACATGCCGAAGGATCATGTTCCCGGCGACATCACCCGCGAACCACTTGAATTCCCGATGGCGCGCGACATTCGCCTGCAGGCGCTGTCACGCGGCGACGAGGGTTTCCTCTTGGCGCTCGGCTATTCCACCCAGCGCGGCTATGCACGCAACCACCCCTTTGTCGGCGAGATCCGCATCGGCGAGGTCGAGCTGGAACTCGACGTGCCCGAACTGCCCTTCGCGGTGCCGCTCGGCACGGTGCGTGTCACCGAATGCCAGATGGTCAACCAGTTCAAGGGTTCGGCCAAGGCGCCGCCGCAATTCACGCGCGGTTACGGCCTGGTCTTCGGCCAGAGCGAGCGCAAGGCGATGGCCATGGCGCTGTGCGACCGCGCTCTTCGTGCGACCGAACTCGGCGAGGATGTCGTCGCCGCCGCGCAGGACGAGGAGTTCGTCATCTCGCACTCCGACAATGTACAGGCGACCGGCTTCGTCGAGCATCTGAAACTGCCGCACTATGTCGACTTCCAGGCCGAGCTCGACCTCGTGCGGCGCATGCGCGCCGAATACGACGCCCGCGAAAATCCCGCGAAGGTCGAAGAGAAGCGGGAGGCCGCGGAATGATCGAAGGCCTTTCCCACATGACCTTCATCGTCCGCGACCTCGAGCGGATGACCGCGATCCTGGAAGGCATATTCGAAGCCCGCGAGGTCTATGCCAGCGACGCCGAGCAGTTCTCGCTTTCGCGCGAAAAGTTCTTCCTGATCGGCGACATCTGGGTCGCCATCATGGAAGGCGAGGCGCTGGCGGAGCGCAGCTACAACCACATTGCCTTCAAGATCGATGACGCCGATTTCGACGGCTATGCAGAGCGCGTTGCCAAGCTTGGGCTCGACATGCGCCCGCCGCGCCCACGCGTCGAGGGTGAAGGCAGGTCGATCTATTTCTACGACGACGACAACCACATGTTCGAACTGCACACCGGGACGCTCAACGAGCGGCTGAAGCGCTACGCCAAGGGACTTGAGGTCGCATCATGACCGACATCGCCACCTACAACTTCGCCTATCTCGACGAGCAGACCAAGCGGATGATCCGCCGGGCCATCCTCAAGGGCATCGCCATCCCCGGCTACCAGGTGCCGTTCGCCTCGCGCGAAATGCCGATGCCCTATGGCTGGGGAACCGGCGGCGTGCAGGTCACCGCCTCCATCATCGGCCCCGACGATGTGCTGAAGGTCATCGACCAGGGCGCCGACGACACCACCAATGCCGTCTCCATCCGCGCCTTCTTCAAGAAGGTGGCCAATGTCGCCGTCACCACCGACACGGCCAGCGCCACCATCATCCAGACCCGCCACCGTGTCCCGGAATACCCACTGAGCGCCGGACAAGTGCTGGTCTACCAGGTGCCGATCCCCGAACCGCTACGCTTCCTCGAACCGCGTGAGACCGAAACACGGAAGATGCACGCGCTGGAGGAATACGGCCTGATGCATGTGAAGCTCTACGAGGACATCGCCAGGCACGGCCGCATCGCCACCACCTATGCCTATCCGGTCAAGGTCGAGGGCCGCTATGTGATGGATCCTTCGCCGACGCCGAAATTCGACAATCCCAAGATGCATCAATCACCGGCCCTGCAGCTGTTCGGCGCCGGTCGCGAGAAGCGCATCTACGCGCTGCCGCCCTTCACCGACGTCGTCAGCCTCGACTTCGAGGATCATCCGTTCGAGGTGCAGACTTTCGACCAGCCCTGCGCACTGTGCGCGGCCGAGAATGTCTATCTCGATGAGGTCATCCTGGACGACAAGGGCGGCCACATGTTCGTCTGCTCCGACACTGACCACTGCGAGAAGCGCCGGGCGGACGGCCATCGCGGCCATCTTGCGCCCGAAACCCATCTTGCCGCAGGAAAAATGGAGGCGGCACAATGACCGACGAACCGCTGCTGCGCGTCTCGGCGCTCTCCAAATTCTACGGCTCGCGCGTCGGCTGCGAGAACGTCACCTTCGACCTGTGGCCGGGCGAGGTCCTGGCCATCGTCGGCGAATCCGGTTCCGGCAAGACGACGCTGCTCAACTGCCTGTCGACGCGGCTGCTGCCGAGTTCCGGCACCGCCAGCTACCGCATGCGTGACGGCCAATTCCGCGAGCTTTACCGCATGAGCGAAGCCGAACGGCGCTTCCTGATGCGCACCGACTGGGGCTTCGTACACCAGAATCCAGCTGATGGCCTGCGCATGACGGTGTCGGCCGGCGCCAATGTCGGCGAGCGGCTGATGGCGGTCGGCGACCGTCACTACGGCAAGATCCGCGCCACCGCCGTCGACTGGCTGTCGCGCGTCGAGATCGACGAGGATCGCATCGATGACGAGCCGCGCGCCTTTTCCGGCGGCATGCGCCAGCGCCTGCAGATCGCCCGCAATCTGGTGACCGGCCCCCGGCTGGTGTTCATGGACGAGCCTACCGGCGGCCTTGATGTCTCGGTGCAGGCGCGCTTGCTCGACCTGCTGCGCGGCCTGGTCACCGATCTCGGCCTCGCGGCCATCGTCGTTACCCACGACCTCGCCGTGGCCCGGCTTCTGTCGCAGCGCATGATGGTGATGAAGGACGGCCGCGTCGTCGAAAGCGGCCTCACGGACCGCGTGCTCGACGATCCCCGCGCGCCCTACACGCAGTTGCTCGTTTCCTCGATTTTGCAGGTCTGACCGCATGATCCCGAAAAGTGGAAGCCGGTTTTCGGACCGGATCATGCGGCAAAACAAAGGACACTGACATGCCGACGCCTCTCGTTGTTTCCGACGTCGCCAAGAGCTTCACCATGCATCTGCGCGACGGCATCAAACTGCCTGTCGTCGCCGGTGTGTCGTTCTCGATCAGGGCTGGCGAATGCACGGTGCTCGGCGGCCCATCCGGCGCCGGCAAGAGCTCGATCCTGAAGATGCTCTACGGCAATTATGCCGTCGATGAGGGCCAGATCATCATCCACCACGAAGGCGGCCTGATCGATCTCGCCACCGCTAGCCCGCGCACCGTGCTTGCGGTACGCCGGCAAACGATCGGCTATGTCAGCCAGTTCCTGCGCACCGTGCCGCGCGTTTCGGCGCTTGACGTCGTCGCCGAGCCGCTGGTCGAGCGCGGCGAGGAACGCGAGGCGGCGCGCGAAAAGGCGCGTGCCTTGCTGGCGCAGCTCAACCTGCCGGAGAAGCTGTGGGCGCTGCCGCCGGCGACGTTCTCGGGCGGCGAACAGCAACGCGTCAACATCGCGCGCGGCTTCATCACCGAGCACCCGATCCTGCTGCTCGACGAGCCGACCGCGTCGCTCGACGCCACGAACCGCGAGGTGGTGATCGCGCTGATTGCGGCCAAGAAGGCGGCGGGCATCGCCCTGCTCGGCATTTTCCATGATCATGACGTGCGCGAGGCGGTTGCCGACCGCATCATCGACGTCACCGCTTTTGGCGCCGCGAAGATCGCCGCATGACCCGGAAGCTTTCGGAAACGCCGCTGATCCATCCCACGGCACAGGTGGAAAACTCGACGCTTGGCCGCTGGACCGAGATCGCCGACCGCAGCCGGGTTTCGGAGAGCGAACTCGGTGACTATTCCTACATGATGCAGGATTGCTCGGTCTGGTGCACCACCATCGGCAAGTTCTCCAACATCGCGGCAGCCGTGCGCATGAACGCCACCAATCACCCGACCTGGCGGCCGACCATGCATCATTTCACCTACCGCGCCTCCGACTATTGGGACGACGCCGAGCATGAGAGCGAGTTCTTCGCCCAGCGCCGCGCCAAGCGCGTTACAATCGGCCACGACACCTGGCTTGGCCACGGTTCGACCATCCTGCCCGGTGTCACCGTCGGCGATGGTGCCGCGGTCGGTGCCGGTGCCGTCGTATCGAGGGATGTTGCCCCTTATACCATCGTCGCAGGCGTGCCGGCCAGGCCGATCCGCGAGCGCTTCGATCGCCGCACGGCCGAACGCTACCAGGCATTGGCCTGGTGGGATTGGGACCATGCCCGGTTGCGCGCATCGCTCGACGATTTTCGCGAGCTGTCGGCGGAAGCCTTTCTTGAAAAATACGGTTGACCGTCGGCGGCCGTAGTTCCTGTCTTTCACACCCCTGACACATGACTCGGACAGGAGGCGATCTTCCCTTGGAGATCGCCATGCCTACCCCAATCAAGCCGTCACTCGCCGGATTCTTTGCCGGCTCCAATCCGACCGTTCCAGTGCATCTCGGTACGCGCTACGATACGTCAGGCAATTTCCTGGTCGAACCCGGCAACACGGTCGTCAGCCATCTGGTCAAAGGTTCGCCGTCCGAAGCCGTGGTGCTTGCAGTGCGCGACCGGATGCTGGCAATGCCCGATGCTGATCGTCTGGCCTTCACGCCCGTCTCCAGCCTGCACATGACGCTGTTCCAGGGCATCATCGAATATCGCCGCCGCTTGCCCTACTGGCCGCACGACGTGCCGCTCGAGACCAGCATCGACGCGATGACCCGCCTCTATATGGAACGCCTGAAAGGCTTTGAAGGCCTCGGCCCGTTCAACATAAAGGTGGTCGAGGTCGTGCCGACCGGCCTCACCGTTGCCGGCGCGACGGAAGATGACGTTCGCATCATGCGGGCCTGGCGAGATGCGCTGGCGGTGCCGTTTGGATACCGGCATCCCGATCATGACACCTACGTCTTCCACATCACATTCGCTTATCAGATCGAGCGTCTTGCGGATGACAGGACAGTTGAGTGGCAGGCCCTGTTCGACGATTGCCTTTCACTGTTTGCCAACGAGGCGCCGGTCATCGAATTGCGAGCCCCGGCATTCTGCGGTTTCAAGGACATGAAGCATTTCGAGGAACTTCTGGTCCTCCAGCAGTAACCCCCACGTCTGTGGAGCGTAACAAAACTGACATGCTGGCGACATGGCAGGTTCATGTGGCTGCGCTAGGCGAGAACCAGACGATCATTATGCCCCGGACTGGAATTTGCTCATGTCAGCAACCTCTGCCACGCTTGAAATTCGCGGTGTCAGCCGACGATTTGGCAAGAATACCGCCGTCAGCGATATCAACATCTCGATCCCGCAGGGTCAGATGGTCGGTATCATCGGCCGTTCGGGTGCTGGCAAGTCGACCCTTCTTCGCATGATCAACCGTCTCATCGATCCCAGCCAGGGGTCGATTTTTTTTGACGGCGCCGAGGTCTCGCAATTGCGCGGTTCGCCGCTCAGGCGCTGGCAGCGCGACTGCGCGATGATCTTCCAGCAGTTCAACCTGGTGCCGCGCCTCGACGTGCTGACCAATGTGCTGCTCGGCAGGCTGAACCACCGCTCGACCATGACCAATCTTTTCGGCATGTTCTCCCGTGCTGAATGCGCCGAGGCGGTCGCTGCCCTCGAGCGGCTCGACATCGCCCGCACCGCGCTCCAGCCCGCAGGCACATTGTCGGGCGGCCAGCAGCAGCGCGTCGCCATCGCCCGCGCCATGATGCAGCAGCCGAAGATGATCCTCGCCGACGAGCCGATCGCCTCGCTCGACCCGCTCAACGCCAAGGTGGTGATGGACTCGCTGCAGGACATCAATCTGCGCGAAGGCATCACCGTCGTCACCAACCTGCACACGCTGGATACGGCCCGCACCTATTGCAACCGCATCATCGGCATGGCCGCCGGCAAGGTCGTCTTCGACGGCCCGCCGGAAGAGCTCGACCGCGAGGCCGTGCATCTCGTCTATGGCGCCGACAGCAATGGCGCCGAAATCTCGGAGGCCATCACCTCCACCAGCGTTGCCTTCAAGCAAAAGATCGCCGCATCCGCCGGACCGCTCGAACCCGCATTCCCGGGATACTGAGAGCGGCCTGGATCGCCAGCCCGCGTCAAGGGCACCTGTCAAAATCAAGAACGCTGCCGGCGCGGGGCCGGCACCTATAGGAGAGACATCAATGTTCAGGAAGATGGTTTTCAGCGCCGTTTCGGTGCTCGCCATGGCGACCAGCGCGGCTCACGCCGCCGATATGAAGGAATTCCGCGTCGGCATCCTCGGCGGTGAGAACGAAACCGACCGCCTGCGCAACTACCAGTGCCTTGCCGATCACCTGAAGGCCGAATTCGGCTTCGAAAAGGTTTCGCTGTTCCCGGCCGCCGACTATGATGGCGTCATCCAGGGCCTGCTTGGCGGCACGCTCGATTTCGCCGAACTGGGCGCCTCCGGCTATGCCAGCGTCTATATCAAGGATCCGAAGGCCGTCACCCCGATCCTCACCACCCAGCAGACCGATGGTGCCACCGGTTACTATTCGATCGGCCTGGCGCTCAAATCCTCGGGCATCACCGACATCAAGTCGGCCAAGGGCAAGAAGCTCGGCTATGCCGACCCGGATTCGACCTCTGGCTACCTGATCCCGCTGACCCAGATTCCGAAGGACACCGGCGCATCGAACGAGGCCTTCTTCGCCTCGACCCAGTTCAACGGCGGCCACGAGAACAACATCCTGGCCGTGCGTGACGGCAAGGTCGACGTGGCGGTGGACGATTCCTCCGGCATCGGCAACTTCAAGGACGGCTTCACTTCCGGCACCTTCCACAAGGTCGCCGCCAAGGGCGCCGTCGACCCCAACGACTTCGTCGAAGTCTGGCGCTCCGGCCTGATCCCGAACGGCCCGCTGGTCGTGCGCACCGCGATCGGCGCCGAGATGACCGCCAAGCTCACCGACTTCTTCACCAGCCTGCCCAAGAAGGACAAGGCTTGCTTCGAAGGCGTCGAAGGCGGCGACTTTACCGGCTACGTTCCGGTGAAGGCGGACTTCTACAACGTCATCGTTGAAGCTCGTAAGGCCGCGATCGGCGGCTAACGGCAGAAACCAGGAAGGGCGGCGACACCTCCAGCGCCGCCCTTCTTGCATCTCCGATCATGACCCTCTCCGTGACAGTTCATTCAGACGCAACGCACCAGGCTGCCGACGCCTGGCGCCGCCAGACCTCCTTGCGCCGGCTCTATACGGCGATGGGCGTCGGCCTGCTGCTCGTCGCCCTGTGCGCAACCATGTGGTTCGCCGACGAAGCCAATGCCGGCCACTTTTTCGATCGGCTGCCGCATATATTCGATTTCCTTAGCTGGCTTATTCCCAAGGACTGGAACGATGTCTGGCGGGCCATGTTCGACATCGCGTCCCCCCACGACAATGGCACCCAGGAATACAATTTCCCGCTCGGCCGCGCCTATGTCTGGGGTGGATTCTATGTGCCTGAATATTTCGAGCTGATGCTGACCACATTGAACGTGGCGTTGGTCTCGACCTTCATCGGCTTCGTCTTTGCTGTGCCATTCTCCTTCATCGCCGCGCGCAATCTGACGCCACACCCGGTGCTGCGGCACGTCGTCAAGCGCCTCATGGAATTGTTGCGCGCCTTTCCCGAGATTGTCATTGCCGGCCTGTTCGCGGCCATCGTCTCGATCGGCCCGATCGCGGCCATCATCGCCATTGGCCTGCATTCGATCGGCGCATTGGGCAAGCTGTTCTACGAGATCAACGAGAACATCGACATGCGCGCCGAGGAGGGCCTGACGGCCGTCGGCGCCAACTGGTTCGAGCGCGTGCGCTTCGCCGACCTGCCGCAGGTACTGCCCAATTTCATGTCCTACACGCTGCTGCGGATCGAGATCAACGTTCGCGCCTCCACCATCATCGGCGCCGTCGGCGGCGGCGGCATCGGCGAGGAACTGAAGCTCTCCATCTCGCGCGGCTTCGGCGCCAAGACGCTGGCGCTGGTGCTGCTCCTGTTCACGACCATCTTCCTGATCGACCAGTTCTCCGCCTGGCTGCGCCGCAAGCTGGCCGGCGAGCAGGCCTTTATGATGGGTGCGTGATTATGGCTGTCATGACCGCCGACCAAATCCTGTCGATCGAGGAACGCTACCCGCAAGTGTTTCAGCGGCCGCTGCACAAGCGTTTCGGCCCGCTGCTGCTGTTTGTCGGCACGCTTCTCTATTTCGTCTATGCCGTGTGGTTCTTCAACCTGCCGCAGGTCATGCGTGAATCGCACTGGGAGCGCCTGCCGCTTTTCCTGACCCAATGGATCAGCTACGACGTGCAGCCGACCTTCCCGCTCGACACGCCACAGATTGAGCCCAAATATCCGCGCTTTTCGGTGCTCGGTGCGGACCCTCACCCGGACTGGGTGAAGACCAACGCCGACGGCTCGATCACGGTCCTGGTCAACGGTCCGGCCAAATCCGTTACCTTCACCAAGACCGTAGCCACGATCATCGCCAACGGCCAGACGGTTCAGGTATCGATGATATCGGGCAAGCCGGTGGTGTCCGGTGCTATTCCGGCCTGGATCACCGCGCATGACGAGGAGGTCGTCGCCGACATGGGCTTTGTCGGCGAGGTCCGCGTCGCGGCCGATCGCGTCAAGGTCCGCAAGCGCTTCCTCGGCTGGGCGAATTTCGTCTTCGACCCACGCTCGCCATTCTTCGAAAAATCGCCGAGCGAGGTGATCTCGCTGATCGTCTCCGGACCGGAGCTCAAGCCGGGAACGTCCAATCTCGCGCTGGCCGCCAACAATATCTGGTACAATGGCCAATGGCAGCATGGCGATGTCTGGACGAAACTCCTGCAGACAGTCGTCATGGCGTTTCTCGGCACGCTGCTCGGCGGCATCGTCGCCTTCCCGCTTGCCTTCTTCGCCGCCCGCAACATCACGCCCAGCGGACTGCTGAGCCAGGTCCTCAAGCGCTTCTTCGACTTCATGCGCTCGGTCGACATGCTGATCTGGGCGCTGTTCTTCACCCGCGCCTTCGGGCCGGGCCCGCTGGCCGGCAGTGCCGCGATCTTCTTCACCGAGATCGGTACGCTCGGCAAAACCTATTCCGAGGCGCTGGAGAACATCGACGACAAGCCGCGCGAAGGCGTGCTGTCGACCGGCGCCAACGGCCTCCTGGTGCAGCGCTATGGCGTCTTGCCGGAAGTGATCCCGGTGTTCATCAGCCAGACGCTCTACCAGTGGGAATCCAACACCCGCGGCGCCACCATCATCGGCGCTGTCGGCGCCGGCGGCATCGGCCTGAAACTGTGGGAAGCCATGCGCACCAATTCCAACTGGGCCAATGTCTTCTACATGGTGCTGCTGATCCTGCTTGTCGTCTTCATCTTCGACAACATCTCCAGCTTCCTGCGCCGCCGGCTCAGCCGGACGATCCACGATTACAACAGGATGCAGGCCGAGCAGGGGTAGCCTTGTGACGCAGAAGCGTAAGCATCGTCTCGCCCGGCGCCAAAGGGTCGACCCCCACTCCGTCGAGCTTCGCTCGACACCTCTCCCCCGATCGACGGGGTAGAGGAAAGGCACCAGGCTGTCCGAGCCGGCGCCTGTCCTCCCAGACCGAGGCTTTCCTCCTCTCCCTAGTCTAGCCACCAGGCTCCCTTTCCTCTCCCTCTGGAGGGGGGAGAGGTGGCTCGGCGAAGCCGAGACGGAGTGGGGGAACCACCTGGCAACCGCCGCGAACGCAAATAGAAATGGACCAGGCGCAGGGCGCCTAAACCGCCTTCCTCCACCCGTTCTTGATATGCTTGTAACCCTCCCGATAAACAGCTTCCGGCGTCTCGGAAAAATCACGCCACACCTTCGTCGCGGCCGCCAGATCCTTCAGCGACCGCCCGAACGCCTCGATCGTCAGCCAGTCATCATAGCCGCTCTTGCGGATAGCGGAAAACGTCTCCTGCCACGGAATGTTGCCGCGCCCCGGCACCCCACGATCGTTTTCCGATATGTGGATATGCACGACATTGCCGCAATGTTTCGTATAGGCGCCGACCGGGTCGGCCTCCTCGATATTGGCATGGAAGGTGTCGTACATCGCCTTGATGTGCGGCCGGTCGATGACATCGATATGTTCCGACAGGTCCTCCATCGTGTTGACCAGATAGCACTCGAAGCGATTGAGCGCCTCGAGCCCGATGGTGACATTCCGCTTGCCGGCATGGTCGCCGATGGCGCGCTGCGAGGCGACCGAGCGCTTCTTCTCGGCGGCCGTAGGCCCGGTGCCGGAAAAGGCGCCGAGCGTCGAATGCAGTGGTCCGCTCAGCGTCCTGGCGCCCAGCGCATCGGCGCAGTCGACCGCCCATTTCATGTAGTCGACGCCAGCCTTGCGCGTCGCGGCATCAGTCGAGATCAGGTTCATCGAGGGATCGCCCATCGCTGAAACGGCCGTGCGTTCCAGCCCGATGCGATCGAGCAGGTCGCCGAGCTTCCTGTAGTCGTCCGGCGTGCCGGTGAAGATCGGTATCTCGACACCGTCAAAACCCGTCGCCTTGATGTCACGCAGCAGGGGCTCGTGTGTCTTCGACACAGCGGTGGTCCACAAGAACATGCACATGCCGATTTTCATTGATCCCCCTCCCTTTTTTATGGCCGGTTGTTTCCTCTCCCGGCTTCGCCATAGGCCCCCTCATCAGACCGCTTCGCGGCCACCTTCTCCCCAGCGGGGAGAAGAGGTCCACGCCGGCGCCGACAATCTCCTCTCCCCCGGGAGAGGTCGGATTGCCCCGAATTGCCTTTGCAATTCGGTTGGCAATCCGGGTGAGGGGGACTAACCCGCCACGCGATTAAAGCTTCGTCCACGCCCCATTCTTCTTCGACGACTTCACGCAGGCCTCGATGAAGGCCATGCCCTCGACCCCGTCCTCGATGGTCGGGAAGACGACATCCTTGCCAGGCTTGCCGCCCTTCTTGCGCGCCGCGCGGATGGCGCGTGCTGCTTCCTGGTAGATGTTGGCGAAACCTTCGAGATAGCCCTCCGGATGGCCTGAAGGCACGCGGCTGACACGGCCCGCCACCGGCAGCGATCCGGCGCCGTTGCGGGTGATCAGCTGCTTCGGTTGGCCGAACGGCGTGTACCAGAGATAGTTCGGATCGGCCTGCACCCATTCCAGCCCACCCTTCGAGCCGTAGATGCGCAGCTTCAGTCCGTTCTCGTGGCCAGGCGCCACCTGGCTTGCCCAGATCATGCCCTTGGCCGGATGCGCTTTGCCGGGCGCCTTGAAGCGCAGCATGACGTTGACATTGTCGTCGAGCTGCCGCCCCGGCACGAAGGCATCAAGATCGGCCGACAATGAATCCAGCTCCAGCCCGGAAACGAAGCGGGCGAGGTTGTAGGCATGCGTGCCGATGTCGCCGAGCGCGCCGCCCGCACCCGCCTGTTTCGGGTCGGCGCGCCATGACGCCTGCTTCTGGCCGGTGGCGGCAAGGTCTTCGGTCAGCCAGTCCTGCGGGTACTCCGACTGCACGATGCGGATGTCGCCAAGCACGCCCTTGGCCACCATCTCGCGCGCCTGCCTGATCATCGGATAGGCGGTGTAATTGTGGGTGAGCACGAAAACCCTGCCGGTCTTCTCGACGATCGCCGCCAGCTTCTTCGCCTCGGCCAGCGTCGTTGCCAGCGGCTTGTCGCAGATGACGTGGATGCCGGCCTCCAAGAACGCCTTGGCAGCCGGCACATGCACATTGTTGGGCGTGACGATCGCCACCGCCTCGATGCCGTCGGGTCGCTTGGCTTCGGCCTTGGCCATCTCGGCATAGGAGGCGTAGCTACGGTCCGGATCGAGCCCGAGTTCGGCGGCCGAGGCCTTGGCGCGGTCCGGATCGTATGACAGCGCGCCGGCAACCAGCACGAAATCATTGTCCATGCGCGCCGCGATCCGGTGCACTGCACCGATGAAGGCGCCCTGCCCGCCGCCGACCATGCCGTAGCGGATCGGGCCGCCTCCCGTTTCCGACTTCGATGCGCCAACCATTTTCTTCTCCGTTAGATTCCCATCATGGCCCGCAGCACCTTTTTATCGGTGGCGCCGCCGGCGAAATCATCGAATGCCTTTTCCGTGACCCGGATGATGTGGTGCTGGATGAACGGCGCGCCTTCGGCCGCACCATCCTCCGGATGCTTCAGGCAGCACTCCCATTCCAGCACTGCCCAGGAATCATAGCCGTATTGGGTGAGCTTGGAGAAGATGCCGCCGAAATCCACCTGACCGTCGCCGAGCGAACGGAAGCGGCCGGCGCGGTTGATCCAGCCCTGGTAGCCGGAATAGACGCCTTGCCGCCCGGTCGGGTTGAACTCGGCGTCCTTGACGTGAAACGCCTTGATGCGCTCGTGATAGATGTCGATGAATTCGAGATAGTCGAGCTGCTGCAGCAGGAAGTGCGACGGATCATAGTTGATGTTGCAGCGCTTGTGGCCGCCAACCGCATCGAGGAACATCTCGAAAGTCGCGCCGTCGAACACGTCCTCGCCGGGATGGATTTCGTAGCCGACATCGACGCCATTGTCCTCATAGACGTCGAGGATCGGCTTCCAGCGTTTGCCGAGTTCCGCGAATGCCTCCTCGATCAGCCCGGCCGGCCGCTGCGGCCACGGATAAAGGTAGGGGAAGGCCAGCGCGCCGGAGAAAGTCACCGAGGCGTTCAGCCCGAGATTGCGCGACGCCTTGGCGCCGAATTTCATCTGTTCGACCGCCCATTTCTGCCGGGCCTTCGGATTGTTGTGCACCGAAAACGGCGCGAAGCCGTCGAACTGTGCGTCATAGGCCGGATGCACCGCCACCAATTGTCCCTGCAGATGCGTCGACAATTCGGTAATCTCGACCCCCGCCTCGGCGCAGATGCCCTTCACCTCGTCGCAATAGGTCTTGGAAGACGCCGCCTTCTTGAGGTCGAACAGTCTGGCATCCCAGGTCGGGATCTGCACGCCCTTGTAGCCCAGGCCTGCCGCCCATTTGGTGATCGACGGCAGCGAATTGAACGGCGCGGCATCGCCCGCGAACTGCGCCAGGAAAAGTCCAGGCCCCTTCATCGTCGACGGCATTTTCATCCTCCCCTTCTCGGACCAACCATAGCGCCGATTGAACGCAGAGCCAGCCTCTTTGTCTTTCCAATCATGCGCATGCACCTATCGTCATTCTGGTATTACCAAATATGGGACTTTGGTCAAGCCACCGAACCCGGCGGCGCAAGACCGAGCACCATCGAAAATCGACCATATACGTCAATATAATCAAACAGCTAAACCACATGAAAAGTTGTCGCCCTGCGGTTCTTGCCGTTCCGGTAAAATTACGCTAGACCTCAAAAGAGGCCCAATTGGTCGAACCAGTTTGTTAAAAAAGAGCTGGAACGCGTTGGGGAGGAACCGTGCGTTGTCTTCGGCAGCGCATGTTGCAGGCGAACCGTTAAAGACGAATTGGGAAGGACTGACCATGCATCTTTCGACGCACAACTGGATGCGCGCGGAACCATTGGAGACGACGCTCAAGCGCATCAAGAAATTCGGCTATGAGTCGATCGAGATCTCCGGCGAGCCCGAGCAATACAAGACCAAGGAGACGCGGGCGCTGCTCAAGGAGCATGGCATCCGCTGCTGGGGCGCGGTGACGTTGATGCTGGGCGAGCGCAATCTTGCCGCCAGGAACCAGGGTCAGCGCGAGCGCTCCGTGCAATATGTCAAGGACGTGCTGACGATGGTCAGCGAGCTCGACGGCGAGATCATCACGCTGGTGCCCGCCACCGTCGGCAAGGTGGTGCCGGACGGCACCGAGGAAGAGGAATGGAAGTGGGTTGTCGACGCGACCCGCGAATGCTTCACGCACGCCAAGAAGGTCGGCGTCAAGATCGCCGTCGAACCGCTGAACCGCTTCGAGACCTACCTGTTCAACAGAGGCGCCCAGGCGCTGGCGCTGGCCGATGCGGTCAGCCCTGAATGCGGCGTCTGCCTCGATGCCTACCATATCCACATGGAAGAGTTTAACGTCCATGACGCGATCCGCCAGGTCGGCAAGCGCCTGTTCGACTTCCACGTCGCCGACAACAACCGCTTCGCCGCCGGCCTTGGCCAGATCGACTGGCCGAAGATCGTCGCGACCCTGCGGGAGGTCGGTTATGACGGCGCGCTGACCAACGAGTTCGTCGCCCCGGTCGACCGCACGCCGGCCGCGCCCTATCCCGACATGGTCGAGCGCCACCCGGTCGACATCTCGCCCGAACAGCTGAAGTTCATCCAGGATCACGGCTCCAGCGTGCTGACCGAGAAATTCTACACCGACCAGATGCGCATCACCGCCGAAACGCTGCTGCCGCTGATCAAGTAGTCTGTTCAACGATAGGAAATGCGCCCTTCCGCCAAGCCAGCGGCCGGGCCGGGGAAGAACATGCGCATCAAGACCGTCCAAGCCTGGTGGGTCCGCATACCGATCGAAGCGGCACAGCAACACCGCAGCGACTTCGGGCAGGTCACGACCTTCGACGCCGCCATCCTGCGCATCGAGACCGACGATGGGCTGGTCGGCTGGGGCGAAGGCAAGAATGCCGCCGGCAGCGCCGGCAGCTATGGCGCCCTCGTCCACATGCTGAACCACGAGGTCGGGCCGCAGCTGATCGGCCGCGATCCCGCCGACATCGGCGTGATCTGGGAGATGCTCTACAACGGCGTGCGCCACGACAGCGCGGCGCGTGCCGGCCACGCTATGCCGCAACTGGCACGGCGCGGCATGAGCGTTGCCGCCATCAGCGCCGTCGACATTGCGCTTTGGGACATCCTGGGCAAATCCTTGGGAGTCCCGGTCTGGCGGCTGCTCGGCGGCCGCAAACTCGACCGCATGCCCGCCTATGCATCCGGCGGCTGGGCAGCAGCCGACGCCATTGGCGAGCAGCTGAAATCCTATATCGCCAAAGGCGGCTTCCAGGCGCTGAAGATGCGGGTCGGCGCTATGGACGGAGCACCGCATGTTTCCGCCGCGCGTGTGCGCGCCGCGCGGCAGGCGCTCGGTCCCGATGTCGAGCTGATGGTCGACGCCCATGGCACCTACACGGTGGCCGAAGCCAAACGCTTCATCCATCTCGTTGGCGATCTCGACCTTGCATGGTTCGAGGAGCCGATCATCGCCGACGACAAGCCGGGCATGGCCGAAGTCCGCGCCTCCGGCGCCGTTCCGATCGCAACCGGTGAAAGCGAGGCCACGCGCTACGCTTTCCGGGATCTGGCCGTGCTCAAGGCTGCCGATATCTTCCAGCCCGATCCGGCCTTCTGCGGCGGCATCAGCGAGGCGATGAAGATCGGCACCATCGCCAGCGCCTTCAACCTGCGTTTTGCACCGCATCTTTGGGCGGGAGCGCCCTGCTTCTTTGCCGGACTTCATATCTGCGCCGCATCGCCGGCGAGTTTTACCGTCGAATATTCGCTCGGCGCCAACCCGATGATTCACGATCTTGTTGAAGAGACTGTCGAAGCAAGGGACGGTATGATAGCCGTCCCTGAAAAGCCCGGATTGGGATTCACCGTCTCCGAGCGATTCCTGGAGGAGCACGCGCAACGCGGGTGACAATGAAAGAAAAAAACCTTCTCGCGGAACTTGCCGCCTATCTGTTTTCCCACTCGGACAAGGAGACGGGCCGCACGCCGTCGGAACGTGAGCTGGCTGAGCATTTCGGCGTCAGCCGCGGCCAGATCCGTGAAACGCTGGCCATCCTCGAAGCCATGCGCATCGTCGAGCGCCGGGCCAAGTCCGGCATCTACATCGACACCAAGCAGGCCAGCGTCGAGGCGATGGCCTTGTTCGCGCGGGCTGGCCTGCCGCTCGATCCGATCCAGATCTATGAGACGGTCGAGCTGCGCAAGATCCATGAGATCAAGGCGGCCGAACTTGCCTGCTCGCGTGCCACCGAGGAGAATTTCGAGCGGCTGCGCGAAATCCTGAAGGCGTCCGAAGACCGCATCGCGGCTGGCGAAGGCCTGGCCAAGGAAGACCGCGAGTTTCACCTCGAGATCGTGCGGGCAACCAAGAACAGCGTCTTTCACAATGTCTGCAGTGTCTACTACATGATGGGCGAACAGCGCCTGCCCGTCTATTTCAACGATCCCGAACGCAGCGTGCGTTCACATGCCGAGCATATCCAGATCTATGAGGCGCTGCTGCGCCGCGATGGCAACCTCGCCCAGGCGCTGATGAGCGCGCATCTGCAGGGTGCCGAGAGCTATTGGAAGGGCCTGATCGAGGGCGGCAAGGCGGCTGCGCCTGCGAGCCCGGCGCTCGAGAAGGCCTGACCGTGGGCCAGACCGTAGCCAGGATCTTGTCGACCCACCCCCTGCACCCGCACGCATCCGCCATGCTGGCCGGCGCCGGTCAGCTTGTCATTGCGTCGGCGCTCGATGCCGGCACCCTGACCAGTGAGGCGAAGGACGCCGACATCGTCATCGTGCGCGCCCACCTGCCACCACAACTTTTCGAGAGTGCCTGGAAGCTGAGAGCGGCGATCCGCCATGGCGCCGGGCTCGACATGATCCCGATGGAAGCAGCGACCGCGGCCGGCGTGCTGGTTGCCAACGTGCCGGCGGTCAATGCGCGATCGGTGGCCGAGCACGTGATGTTCGCGGCCCTGGCCCTGCTTCGGCAGTTCCGCATGGTCGACCGTGATTTGCGCGCAAAAGGCTGGCTCGCCGGCCGCGAGCACGCCAATTCCAACAGCGAGCTTGCCGGCAAGACGATCGGCATCGTCGGGCTCGGCGCCGTCGGGCAGGCGGTCGGCCATATCGCCGCCCATGGTTTCGACCTCAACGTGGTGGCGACGACGCGCAGCATGCAGCCGGCGCCGGACAAGGTCGGCTTCCTGTCGATCGACGCGCTGGTCGAGCAGAGCGACATCATCGTTTTGTGCTGCCCGCTGACGCCGGAGACGCGCGGCCTGATCAGCCGCGAACGCATCGCCCGCATGAAACCGAATGCCTTGCTGATCAACGTCTCGCGCGGCCCTGTCGTGGACGACGACGCGCTGATCGAGGCCTTGCGCAGGGGCCGCATCGGCGGTGCAGCGCTCGATGTGTTTTCGACCCAGCCGCTGCCACTCGGCCACCCTTATTTCGGCTTCGACAATGTCATCATCACCCCGCACATGGCTGGCATTACCGAGGAATCGATGATGCGCATGGGCGTCGGCGCGGCGGGCGAAGCCCTGCTCGTGCTGGCAGGCAAGCTGCCAGTCAACTTGCGCAATCCCGAAGTGCTTGGGCACTACCAGCGGCGGTTTCCTGAGACCGAGTAACGGACGCCTCAATTTTCCCGAATTCGTTGGCGACCTTACCGCCCATGTCGAAAATCGCTGCAATGATTCTCTTGGCCGTCGGCGTCTGCGCAACAACGGTACAGGCCTTTGCCGATGGGCGGGATGGCTACGTGTTCTGCGACAATGGCTTGCGCTGCGTGGCGGCGCCCTGCCCGTCGAACAGCGCGCTCGACCTCACCACCGGCAAGATCATCAAGGGCGTGTCGATCGACATCGCCGGCTTGCCGCAAGAAGACAAGGCGCTCAATCTTTCGGACAAGCTTTACGCCGGCAAGGTCGTTGTTGCCGGCTCCATCGAGAACCGCCCCGAGACGCTCAACGGCAAGCAATCCACCCAGCCCTGGCTGATCGCGACCGGCATCGAGCGCGCCGCCCGGGACAGCGAACGCAGCCACTGCTCGGCGCACTGAAGCTCGGCCTTCCACGGACAGCCGCTCGTCAGCGACCGAGCAAAGCCTCGACTTCCGCCGCAATCCGCAGCAGCTTGTGATCCCCGCCATTGCGCGCCACCAGCATAAGGCCGGCGGGCAGCGCCGTTCCCGGCATCGGCAGCGATATCGCGCAGAGGTCGAACTGGTTGGCGACCTGCGTGTTGCGCAACAGCAGGCCTTCAATGTGGTCGCGCAGTTCCACATCCTCGGCCATCGAAACAATGGTCGGCGCGGTGACCGGCGTCGTCGGCAAGGCCAGCACATCGATGGATGACAGCCGCTCGTCCATGGCGGCGGCCAGCGTGGTACGGCGGCGAAGTGCCCGGATGTAGACGGGAGCCGGCAGCATTGCCGCCCTCGACAAAGGTCCGCTGACATGCGGGTCCACCGGCACTGAAGCGCCGGCCGCCAGCCAGTCGGCATGAACTTCGGCCCCTTCCATCGCGGCGATGGAGCCACGCTTGGTGACTGCTCTCAGATCAGCGATCAGATCGTCGATCGAGAGGTCCGAGACCCCGGCGCCGGCCTGTTCGATCTTGCCGAGACAGTGCGCGAACGCCGCCGCAACCTCGCTTTCAGTGTTTTCGAAAAGCACGCCACGCGGAATGCCAATGCGAAGCCCCGAAAGGGCGATCGACGCCAGCGCGGCCGGCATCTCGCCGGCCATCACCGCATCGGCGGCAGCGCATTGGGCGACGGTTCGGGCAAGCGGCCCGATGGAGTCCAACGTGCCAGACAATGGGAACGCGCCAATCAGCGGCACGCGCCGCGCCGTCGGCTTGAAGCCGACGACGCCATTCAGTGACGCCGGAATGCGTATCGAGCCGCCAGTATCGGAACCGATCGATATTTCGCTCGTCCCCTCGCCGACGGATACGCCTGCACCCGAGGAGGAACCGCCGGGAATACGGCTGGCATCGGCGGCGTTGCCGGGCGTGCCGCAGTGCTGGTTGTCGCCGATGGCGGTGAAGGCGAATTCTGTCATGTTGGTCTTGCCGATGATGACCGCGCCGGCCTGCCGTAGCCGGCTTACGATGGCGGCGTCGCACTGGGCGGGCGCGGCGGTTCTGAGCATCAGCGAGCCGGCCGTGGTCGCCTCGCCGGCGACATCGAACAGATCCTTGATCGAGACAATGGTGCCGTCGAGCGGTCCGAGCGTCACGCCGGCTCGGTTGCGGGCATCGCTGGCATCAGCCGCGGCCCGCGCCGCTTCGGCGTAAAGCTTCGTATAGACTTTCTCATCGGCCACGCGATTGGCAAGACGTGACAGGATGATTTCGAGACGGTCGCGGATTGATTGCATGTCGGTATCGGACTCAGCCAGGATACAACGTCTTTAAAGCAATTCCAGGAAAAGTGTGTAGCGGTTTCCGTCCGGAATTACGGAAAAACAATGACTTAACGCAGCCGGTAGGCCGGCGTGCCTTTGCGCCTGCCAGCAATAGGAAGATTCTGATGCTTTACAAAGGCAGCTGCCACTGCGGCAAGGTTGCGTTCGAGGTCAAAGGCGAATTCGCCAGTGCTCTGCGATGCAATTGCTCGATCTGTTCGCGCAAGGGCGCGCTGCTGTCAGCCGTGCCCCACAAGGCGCTGCTTGTCCTGGCCTGGGGTGATGATCTCGGCAGCTACACCTTCGGCAGCCACGTTATCGCACACCGGTTCTGCCGCACTTGCGGCATTCATCCCTTCGCCGAGGATGTTGGCGAAGGGAATGACAGAAATGCCTATATCAATCTTCATTGCGTTGAGGGGCTGGACCTTGCCGCCATGCCGGTTGTCGACTTCGACGGCCGTTCGGCCTGATACCCCTCAACTGTCGACCCGCTTCGGGCCGAGGAAGAAGACCGTCAGGGCCGCCAGCAACGTCGCCGCTCCACAATAGGCGAAGGCGCTGGCCACACCGGCATGATCGACGAGCAACCCGCCAAAGACGGCGCCCATTGCAATCGCCACCTGGAAGGTCGCGACCATCAGCCCGCCGGCGCTTTCGGCCTGGTCCGGCGCCTCCCGCACCAGCCAGGTCTGCAGCCCGACCGGCACCGCGCCGAAAGCGAAGCCCCAGACAGCAACCGCCGCTGCCGATACCAGCGGCGAAGCACCCAGCACCAGCAACGAGGCGGCTGCCAGCCCGATCAGCAACGGCGCCAGCGCCACGGCTGTCTTCAAGCTGCGTTCGGCCATGAAGCCACCGGCAAGGTTACCGAAGAACCCGCCGATGCCGTAGGCAAGCAGCACCAGCGAGATTGTCTGGATATCAAACGCGGGAACCTTTTCCAGGAACGGGCGCACATAGGTGAAGCCGGCAAAATGTCCCGAAGCAACCAGCAGCACCACCAGCAACGCTACCCTGATCGACGGCCGCTCCAGCACCTCGAGCAAAGTGCGGAAGCTCGCCACACCGATAGGCCGCAACTTCGGAATGGTGGCCACCTGCACCAGCAGCGCCAGCGCGGCGACGACTGTCGCCATCATGAAGGCCGTGCGCCAGCCCCAGATGTCGCCGACATAGGCGCCGACAGGAGCGGCGGTGACGGTGGCCAATGAAACGCCGGTCAGGATGATCGACATGGCACGCGGCATCAGCCGCATCGGCACCAGACGTAGCGCCATCGCCGCCGACATCGCCCAGAAGCCACCCAGTGCTACGCCGAGCACGACGCGGGCAAGCAGAAGCACGGTGAGCGATGAGGCAAAAGTGGCCAGAAGGTTGGACAGGATCAGGAACACAGTCAGCATCCACATCACCAGCCTGCGGTCCATGCGCCTGGTCATGATCGCCATGGTCGGCGCTGCGATCGCAGCGACGATCGCGGTCGCCGTCACCGCTTGTCCGGCCACGCCTTCGCTGACGCCGAGATCGCGCGCCATCGGCGTCAGCAGGCTGGCGGGCAGGAATTCCGCCGTCACCAGGCCAAATACGCCGAGCGCAAGCGAGACCACGGCACCCCATGCCGGCTCGGCTCGCTCATCGGAGTCTTCGGGGTTCAGAAGTGTGGCGTCGATGACGCCTGTAGAGGGGTCGGCCATGGTCAGTCTCCGGTCTGTTCGCAGCGCCACATGGGAAATGACCGGTCGAGGTTTCCCCCCGTTACGTGCCTTGCCATCACGACTTGGCAGTATTGTCCGGCTTCCAGCTTATTTGCACCGCAGCATTTGGCTGCACTGCAACATAGGGAGTGACCCGCTGGAGTTTCCATGCTAGAAACCCCATTATGTTTGACCGTTCGTCCAAAATTCCTGTCACTGGTGATCCGCTAACGGACATATTGCGCGGCTTGCGTCTCGATGGCGTCGAGTATGGCCGCTGCGAACTGAAGGAGCCCTGGGGCATCCAGTTCCCCGCCCATCCCGCCGCCCGGTTTCACTTCATCGGCCGCAAGGGCTGCTGGCTGAAGCAGCCGTCCGACGAATGGGTGGAGCTCAATGCGGGGGATGCATTGCTGCTGCCGCGAGGCGCTGCCCATGTGCTCGCCAGCGAACCCGGAGCGCAGGCCTGGCCAATTCACAGTTACCAGCGCGAAGAGGTCTGCAAGGACGTTTACTGCACGTCGAATGCGGAGATGTGCGACAAGAATTGCCAGCCGGGAACGCTGCTGTTCTGCGCCAGCATGTATTTCAACCTCGATGGCCTGCATCCCCTGCTCGGCATGATGCCGGATGTCATGCGTACACATGAACTGGAAGCCTATGAGCCGGGCATTCCGCATCTGCTGGACTCGATGGCACGCGAAGTGACGATGGAGCGTGTCGGCTCCGGCGGCATTCTGGCGCGGCTTGCCGATGTGCTTGCCGCCACCGTCATCCGCTCATGGGTCGAACGTGGCTGTGGCGACGCGTCGGGCTGGATCGCGGCGGTGCGGGACCGCGAGATCGGGCGCGTGCTGGCCGCCATCCATCTCGAGCCGGACCACGATTGGACGGTCGAATCCCTGGCCCGGATGATGGGCGCCTCGCGCTCGGGCTTTGCCGAGCGTTTCGCCACCATCGTCGGCGAAACGCCGGCAAGATATGTCACGCAGGTCAGGATGCATCAGGCGCGGCAATGGCTGGTTCGCGACCGGATGAAGATTTCCGTCGTTGCCGCACGTCTCGGCTATGAATCGGATGCCGCCTTCAGCCGTGCCTTCAAGCGGGTCATCGGCTCGGCGCCCAGCCACCTCCGCGCCGAGGAACAGGCCGATATCCGGCACGCCAATTGAGTCGATACGGCTCGTGCATGTCGCCCAAAGGTGCATAGCGGTTCTGGGATAACGACATGCATAGAAACAAGGACTGAAGCGGTCCGCTTCACCCGGCGTGACGCAGACTGATGCCGCTGCCCTTGTCGAACAGCACCACCTTGTCGGGGTTCCAGGCAAAGCGCACGGGCTGCTCGATCGCCACGTCGGTCCTCGCCGGCACCGTGGCGCGTAGCGTCGTGTCGCCGACGCGCAAGGTCAGGATCTTCTCGACGCCATGGTTCTCGACATCGTGGACGCGCGCCTCTACCGGCGCACCGCTCTCGAGATAGACATCCTCCGGTCGGATGCCGAAGACGAGTGGGCGACCGTCGGTCGCCACACTCGCCTTGGCTCCCCCCGATAGCGGCAGCTCGAAATTCATCGGCGTCATCACCGCGCGGCCGTTCACAAGCTTGCCGTCGATGAGGTTCATCGGCGGCGAGCCGACGAAGCTCGCCACATAGGTGTCGCGCGGATTGTTGTAGATCTCGTGCGGCGTGCCGGTCTGGACGATGCGGCCATGGTTGAGCACGCCGACCTTGTCGCCCATGGACATCGCCTCGATCTGGTCGTGGGTGACGAACAGGAAGGTGGCGCCGAGCTGGATCTGCAGGTTCTTCAACTCGGTGCGCAGCGCCTCGCGCAACTTGGCATCCAACGCCGACAACGGCTCGTCCATCAGGAACACGCGCGGCTTGCGCACGATGGCGCGCCCGATCGAGACGCGCTGCATCTCGCCGCCTGACAGCCGGTCGGTCTTGCGGTCGAGCAGATGCTCGATGCGCAGCGTACGGGCGGCGCGGTCGACGCGATCCTTGATCTCGGAGTCTGGTAGCCGGCGGATTTTCGGCTTCAGCGGGAATTCGAGGTTTTCACGCACCGTATAGCGCGGATAGAGCGAGTACTGTTGCAGCACCAGCGCCACGTCGCGCTCGGCCGCACTCCAGTCGGCGACATCGACGCCGTCGATGAACACCTGGCCTTCCGTCGGCTTTTCCAGGCCAGCGATGAGGCGCAATGTGGTGGTCTTGCCGGCGCCGGTCTCGCCCAGCAGGACGAAGAACTCGCCATCGGCAATGTCGAGGTTGAGCCCGGTCAGCGCCGTGTGGTTGCCGAATTTTTTCGAAATGTTCTTGAGCTGGATATGGGCCATGACTCAGCGCGCCTCCGCTCGGCGTTGGAAAATGCTGCAAAACGCCATCACAGTTTCACACCAAGTGACTTGCCACTTGCGGTGTCGAAGAAATGCGCTTGCGTCGGATCGATCCTGGCAAAAACCTTCTCGCCGGGGCCGGAGATGAAACCGCTCCTGGTGCGCGCGCGCAGCGTCTTGGACCCGACCTTGAGGTCGACGATATCGAACGACCCGAGCGGCTCGACGATCTGCGTCTCGACGGCCATGAACCCTTCGCTCGCATCACGCCGTAGGAGGACGCCCTCGGGCCGGATGCCGAGCGCGAGCTTGCCGCCGGCATGGCCGTTGAGCTTCGACAGCAGCGCGCGCGGGAATTCGAAACCGGCGGCGGCACCGCCCACGGTGACCGAGGCGGAGGAAGCCTTCTCAGCCACCGCCGCGTCGGCGACGTTCATGACCGGGCTGCCGACAAACTGCGCGACGAACAGATTGGCCGGGCGCGAATAGACCTCATCGGGCGTACCGATCTGCTGCAGCACGCCCTCATGCATGACGACGATGCGGTCGGCGAGGCTCATCGCCTCTATCTGGTCGTGCGTGACGTAGATGGTGGTCGAGCCCTGCTTGATATGCAGCCGCTTGATCTCGGCCCGCATCTCCTCGCGCAGCTTGGCGTCGAGCGCGCCGATTGGCTCGTCCATCAGCATCGCCTTTGGCCGCCGCACCAGCGCCCGGCCGATGGCCACGCGCTGCATGTCGCCGCCAGAAAGCGCCGAGGGCTTCTTGGCAAGCAGCTCGGTGATCTGCAGCGTCTTGGCGACCGAGCGCACTTCCTGGTCGATCTCGGCCCGGCTCTTGCGCGTCGCCTTCAGCGGAAAGGCGATGTTCTGGTAGACGCTCATATGCGGGTAGAGCGAGAACGACTGGAAGACCATGGCAATGTCGCGGGCAGCGGCCTTCAGGTGCTGCACCGGCTTGCCGTCGATGAGGATATCGCCCTCGTCGATCGTCTCCAGCCCGGCGATGGCCCTGAGCGTCGTCGTCTTGCCGCAGCCGGACTGGCCGAGCAGCACGATGAACTCATTGTCGGCGATCCTCAGGTTGAGGTCCTTGATGACCTGGACGGCGCCAAAGAATTTCTGCACGCCCCGGAGTTCTATCTGGGTCAATGCTGTGCTCCCGGATTTCGCACCTGGCCGGTGGCCGCACTTTCCTCCGGCGCGATCTTCGAGGTGACGTTGAAGCCGATCAGGCCGATGAGGATGATGGTCAGGCCGTAGCTGTGCAGCAGCATGCTCCAGGGCTGGCAGAGCGCGATGATACCCAGCACCATCAGCACCTGGCTGCCGGGCTCGAGATATTTCTGGTTGATGGCGCGAAAGCTCATTTGCGGATCGCTCCAAAGGACATGCCGCGCAAAAGATGGTTGCGGAGCAGGAAGGTGAAGATCGCGACCGGCAGCAGGAACAGGAAGGTTCCGGCAGCTATCACTGTCCAATCGGTAAGGCCTGAGCCGACCTGGCTGGGAATGAAGGGCGGCGCGGTCTGGGCGCGGCGATTGGTCATGATCAGCGCGAAGGCATATTCGTTCCACGCCGTGATGAAGCAGAAGACAGCAGTAGCGGCGATGCCGGTGGCGGCCTCGGGCAACACGATCTTGAAGAAGGCCTGCATGCGCGTGTAGCCGTCGACGAGCGCGGCCTCTTCATACTCCTTGGGAATCTCGTCGATGAAGCCCTTCATCAGCCAGACGGAGAAGGATAGGTTGAAGGCCGTGTAGAGGATGATCAGGCCGATATGCGTGTCATTCAGCCCGACAGCGCGATACATCAGGTACATCGGTATCGCGACCACCACGGGTGGCAACATACGCGTCGACAGGATGAAGAAGAGCAGGTCCGCTTCACCCTTCACCTTGAAGCGAGAGAAACCGTAGGCCGTGAGCGTGCCCATGCCGACGGCAAACAGCGTGCTGCTGATAGCGATGATCAGGCTGTTCGCAAAACGATCGGGGTATGGCGACAATTGCGGGCTGTCGCCGACTTTCAAGATGCGCTCGCCGCCATCGTAAACCGCCTTCTCCCACCACGGTGCCGCGGCGTAGGTCTCGGGGTCGACCGGTTTGGTCTGCTGCACGCGCTTGGTGAACAGCTTGACGAATGGTGTTAGCTCCGGCTGGAACAGTACGGTCGGCGGCACTGTGGTGGCGAGTGCGCGTGGTTTGAAAGCGGTCGAGGCTATCCAGTAGATCGGCGCGAGAAAGATAACCATCACGACCAGGACCGCGACAATGGCGATACGGTTGAACGCTATCTCGCCGCTGGTGCGAACTGCGGCCATCTCAGCGCTCCTTCACCTTGTTGAGGTACTTCACGTAGATGTTGGTTATGGCCAGCACCATGATCAGCACGATGTAAGCCAGCGCTGACGACCTGCCGGTATCCCACTGCTGGAAGGCGAGACGGTAAAGCTTGATCGCAATCAGTTCGGTCGTTGGCTGAACGCTCAGGACGTAGGCAAGATCAAACGTCTTGAAGGCTTCCATGGTCCGGAAGATGAGGGCGATCATCAAGATTGGCGCGACCAGCGGCAGCGTGATGCGAGTGAAGGTGTACCAACTGCTGGCACGGTCGATCGCGGCGGCCTCGTAGAGATGCTTCGGCACTGCCGAGAGGCCGGCGAGCGAAAGCAGCATGACGAAGGGCGACCACATCCAGATATCGGTGATCGCCACCGCGTAGAGGGCAGTGTCGGCATCCGACAACAGGCCGAAGCTGCGCAGACCGAGGATGTAGTTTATCGGCCCCCAGGACGGGCTGTAGAGGAGCTGCCAAAACAACCCCACGACCGCGGCCGAGAGCATCATCGGCAACAGCAACAAGGTCGTGACCACCCCCTTGAAGGGGAAATCGCGATTGAGCAGGAGCGCGATCCCAAACCCGATGATCATCTGTCCGCCAACCGAGACAATCACGTATTTGGCGGTGATGACGAAGTTGGTCCAGATGCGCTGGTCGGCAAGCAGCTCGCGGTAGTTTTGCAGACCCACGAAACTCCACGGCACGTTGCGGTTCGCCGCGAAGTCGGTGAACGAATAGCCTAGTGAATAAATCAACGGGAAAATGTTGAAGACGATCAGAAACAGGACCGTCGGAATAATGAAAACATTGCGGATGGTGAGATCGCTCCAACCGCGCGCGGCCGCACGCGACCGCGGGTCCAGTGTATTCAGAACCGAAACTGCCAAAACTTCCTCCAGAAATCCCCTCAGAACGGGTTTCGAGAGAAGGCTCCCGCCTCCCCTCGAAACGAGCACATGGACCTAGTGAACTGGGCGGTTGTACTTCTTGAAGGTCGCGGTCCAATCCTTGATGACGCCGTTCATGGCCTCCTCGGCCGTCCCCTTGTTGTTGACGACGTAGGGATAGACGTTGTCATTGAACTGGGTCAGCAACTCGGCATATTCCGGCGGCGTCCAGAAGTCCCTGACGATCTTCATCGAGTCATAGAAGGCCTTGTTGTAAGGCGTGGCGTTCTGGAACTCCGCGGATTCGAGCACCGCCTTCGAACAGGTATAGCCGCCGAGTTTCGCCCACTTCAGCTGGGTCTCATCCTTGACGAACCATTCGAGGAACTTCATCGCCTCCTCCTGTTTCTTGGAATAGGAGACGACCGAAATGCCCTGCCCACCCAGCGCGGCGACATGGACGCCGGTCGGGCCGGGAGGATTGGCAAAGAACCCCGTATTCGCGGCGTGCGGATTGGTGGCCGGGTTTGCGAGGGCAGGGAAAAAGGCGAAGAAGTTCATGCTCATCGCCGCCAGCCCAGAGGTAATCGCCTGATTGTTCTCGAGGAAGAAGGATTTGTTCCAGCCGGGCGGGGTGAACTTGAAGAGGTCGTGATAGGCTTGCAGACCGGCGATCGACTCCTTCGAATTCACGACGCCGTTGATTTTGTAAGTGTCATATTCGCCGAGACTGCCGCCGTAGGCGAAGATGGTCTGCTCGGTTCCCATGGCCACCGCGTCGTAGGAATTGTCGGTATAGAGGGCGACGCCGTAGCGGTTCTTGTCTGGTCGAGTGAAGAACTCGGCAATATCGTGAAGCGCCTTCTGGTCCTTCGGCACGCTGAGCTCGTAGCCGTATTTGGCCTTGAAGTTCGCTTTCTCGGTAGGATCCTCGAACCAGTCTTTGCGGTAGGACCAGCCGTTAACGTCGCCTTCGAGCGGAATCGCCCAGAACTTGTTGCTCTTCAGCGGATACTCGCCATAAGCGAGGGTTGCCGGCAGGAACACGTCCTTGAGTTTATGTTTGTTGAAGAAGTCCGTGAGATCGACCCAGTGCCCCTGCTCAGAGCCCACCCCCAACCACTGGGAGTCACCAACGATCAGATCGTACGCATCGCCGTGAGCGTTCAGCTCGGCGAATGTCTTGGTCTGGAAATCGGGCCAGGGCGTGGTCTCGATCGTGACCTTGACACCAGTCTCGGCCGTGTAGTCGTTGACGAGTTCCTGAAGATAATTGGCCGGATCCCATTCCGCCCAGAAGATGGTGAGTTCCTTGTCCTGCGCGTAGACGGACGTTCCGCAGGCAAGCGTTAAGCCGATACCAGCAAGCAAGCTGGTCACAAACTTGCGCATAATCATTTCCTCCCTTGTGCGCATTCTACCGTGTCGAGAGAGCCGGCAACGGAGCCGGCCCTGGTAGTTCCTCCCATGATCGCGCTTTCCGGTTTGGGCCTCCTCGCCCGTCCGGAAATGGATCGCAGTTTTTTACTTTCGATCCCTTTTTCTTTTCTAATCTGGTATTACCAATTCGAGGTAGACGTCAAGCGCTTTCTTGAGCTGGGCCATCACGCCAACCAGCGCAAATCTTGCAGCATCGCGCTGTTTTCCTTTAATTTTCTTACTGATCGATACAGGGAAGCCTTGCCCTGGCCGCCGCATTGCAGCTATCGTCAGGTGCCGGCGTGGAAATCTGGTCGAAAATCTGGTCGAACCAGATAGATGTTATTTCATGCCTTTCGACGACTCAGGCCTCTCGCCTTCGCGCGCCGATTCCTCCATGGCTCCACGCACCAGCGCGCCAGCCGCCCATTGGGCGACGGACATCGTCTCGCGACTGTCCAGGCCCCAGATGTCCTTCAGCACAATGAGCACTTCGACGCCGAAGATCAGCGACAGCGCCTGCGCCAGGCGGCTGAATTCGGATGACGGCAACCTGTCCTTGAGTGGCGCGATCGCGTCCTTCAGCAATGCGATGCGGTGGCCGCGCGTGAACGCAGGCTCCGCGCCCAGCGTGCCTGCCTGGCGCCGGGCCCATTGGTCGAGGGAAAGCTTCAGCGCCGCCTTGAACGTCGCCTCGAAGGCCTCGATGCGCGGCATGGCGGTATCAAACAGTTCGGCGACCCGGCGCTCGGGATCGGTCGAACTGGATTGCCAGGTTAGGATCGGCCCTAGCCCCTCGTCGACCACCGCCTGCACAAGAGCCGCCTGGCTGGGGAAGTAGCGATAGGCCGTGGCGCGCGAGACTTCCGCCGCCTCGGCAACCTCGCTGACCGAAGGCGTGGCGCCGGCCTGCATCAGCCTCGTCGCCGTCTCCAGCATCAGCCGTTTTGTCCGCGCGCGGGGACCACGCTCGGCATCATCCGTGACTGCGGCTTGTTGACGTGAGATGCTCATATCAATACGATACGCGCGTCTCAAAAATTTGCAATGGCAGCCCTTTTGTAGGAGTGGCTACGTTGACCCTCTACGGCGCCCCCCTCTGTCCTGCCGGACATCCCCCCCACTTGGGGGGAGATTGGCTGGCATCGCCGATTTCGCCAATCACCAGCGTCGCAGAAGAGGCACCGAGCTTGATCCCAGCCGATCTCCCCACCCGTGGGGGAGATGTCCGGCAGGACAGAGGGGGGCGCCGTAGGGCACTCAGTTCTCAAGTTCTAGACAGTGCCACCGAGCCTGCCACCAGGGGAGCGCTCTCATGAAGCGGGTCTATGCGGTAGGCACCGCCGACACCAAGGGCGAGGAACTCGCCTTCCTGGCCGATGCGATCGCCGCCACCGGCGCTGCTGTTTCCCGCGTCGATGTCGGAACACGCGACGCAACGGTCCCGGTCGACATCCCCGCCAAGGAAATTGCCAGCCATCATCCCGAAGGCGCCAACGCCGTGCTCGGCGGCAATGATCGCGGCACCTCGGTCGCGGCGATGGGTATCGCCTTCAGCCGCTTCGTCCAATCGCGAAACGACATCGCAGGCACTATCGGCATTGGCGGCGGCGGTGGCACCTCGATCATCACGTCGGGTATGCGCGCGCTGCCGCTCGGCCTGCCCAAGATCATGGTCTCGACGCTCGCCTCCGGCGACACCGCGCCTTATGTCGACGTCTCCGACATCATCATGATGCCTTCGGTCACCGACATGGCCGGACTGAACCGGTTGTCCCGTGTCGTGCTGCACAATGCCGCCCAGGCGATATCGGGCATGGCGGCCAGGCCAGCGCCGCCACCCGACGGCAAGCCGTCCATCGGTCTCACCATGTTCGGCGTTACCACGCCTTGCGTGACCGCTATCGCCGACCAATTGCGCGACACCTATGACGGCATGGTCTTCCACGCCACCGGCACAGGTGGCCGCAGCATGGAGAAACTGGCCGACAGCGGCCTCTTGTCCGGCATCATCGACATCACCACGACCGAGGTCTGCGACCTGCTGTTGGGAGGCGTGCTGCCGGCGACAGAGGACCGTTTCGGCGCCATCGCCCGCACCCGCCTGCCCTATGTCGGCTCGGTCGGCGCCCTCGACATGGTCAATTTCTGGGCGCCCTCGACCATTCCGGAACGCTATCGTGGCCGGCTGTTCTACGAGCACAATCCCAACGTCACGCTGATGCGCACCACTGCGGACGAATGCCGCATGATTGGCGAATGGATCGGCATCAGGCTCGCCCTCTGCAAAGGCCCCGTGCATGTCCTGATCCCGGAAAAAGGCGTTTCGGCGCTCGACATCGAAGGCGGCGCCTTCTTCGATCCGCTGGCGGACGCCGTTCTGTTCGACGCCATCGAGCGAACGATCAAGCCAAACGCCACTCGGCGCGTGACCCGCCTGCCCCTGCACATCAACGACCCCGAATTCGCCGAGGCTGCGACATCAGCCTTTCTCGACATCGCCAGACAGTGAGATCCCAGACATGCCAGCCATACCGCGCAAGGACATACTGAAGAAGTTCAGGGGAATGATCGACAAGGGCGTGCCAATCGTCGGCGGCGGCGCCGGCACTGGCCTGTCGGCCAAGGCCGAGGAGGCCGGCGGCATCGACCTCATCATCATCTACAATTCCGGCCGCTATCGCATGGCGGGTCGCGGCTCGGCCGCCGGCCTGCTCGCCTATGGCAATGCCAACGAGATCGTCAAGGAAATGGCCTACGAGGTGCTGCCGGTGGTCAGACACACGCCCGTGCTAGCCGGCGTCAACGGCACCGATCCCTTCGTCATCATGCCGCTGCTTTTGGCCGAGCTGAAGACGATGGGCTTTTCCGGCGTGCAGAACTTTCCGACCATCGGCTTGTTCGACGGCAACATGCGACAGAGCTTCGAGGAGACCGGCATGGGTTTTGGGCTCGAGGTCGACATGATCGCCGAGGCGCACAAGCTCGACCTGTTGACCACGCCCTATGTGTTCAACCCCGATGAAGCCCGCGCCATGACGAAAGCCGGCGCCGACATCGTGGTCGCCCATATGGGCGTGACCACCGGCGGCTCGATCGGCGCGACGTCAGCCAAGTCGCTGGACGACTGCGTCGTCGAGATCGACGCCATCGCCAATGCCGCGCGCTCGGTGCGCAAGGACGTCATCCTGCTTTGCCATGGCGGGCCGATCTCGATGCCCGACGACGCCCGCTACATTCTCGACCGCTGCAAGGGCCTGCACGGTTTTTATGGCGCGAGCTCGATGGAGCGGCTGCCGGCGGAAGCCGCGATCGCCAGGCAGACAGCGGATTTCAAGGCCGTCACGCTGCGCGATCAGAAGACCGTGGCCAAGAAAAAGAAGGGATGATGAGAGATGACCGACAGGAGCAAGGTGTTTGTCTATCCGAAGGACGTCAGCGCCTTCGGCTTCGACTGGGGCAAGCTGTCGCTGACGGTGGCTCCGGAAGTGAATGGCGCAACCCGCTTTTCCGGCGGCGTCGTCGACCTGCCCTCAGGCAAGGGCCACACGCGCCACAATCATCCGGGCGCCGAGGAAATCATCTTCGTCATCTCGGGCCATGGCGAGCAGATGGTCGAGGATGAGAAGGGCAATCCGGTGGTCGAGAAGGTCGGCCCCGGCTGCACCGTCTACGTGCCGGAAAGCCGGTTTCACTCGACGCTGAACACCGGTGATGGGCCGATGCAGCTCTTCGTCGTCTATTCGCCGGCCGGGCCGGAACTGGGCTTGCGGGAGTTGCCGGATTTCAGGCTGATCCCGGCGGGTGGGGAATAGCTCTCTAGGCCAGCGCCGCCCCTCATTGTCCTGCCGGACATTTCTCCCCGTAGAACGGGGAGAAAGACGCTGTCACCGACGGTTTCGCTAATCGGCAGCGCCGCAACTGCTCTCTTCTCCCCGTTCTACGGGGAGAAGGTGGCGGCAGCCGGATGAGGGGCAGCGCCAGCCTTCGTCTTTATAGAACCCCACCCCTGTTCCACCCACGACCCCTATCACCGAACATCACATAACCTGCCTCGGTTACCGCAACCGTATCCTCCAGCTTGATAAACCCCCGCGTCGGGTGAAGCATCGTCGTCTCGACCGACAGCACCATGTTCTTTTCCAGCGGCTTGGCCGCATAGGTGCCTTCATAGGTGACCGGATGATTGGTCATCAGGAACGGCGCCTCATGCGTGATCAGCCCCATGCCGTGGGCGAAGAAATCCGTATAGGCAGCGACCTTGGATTTCTTCAGAACGCCCTCGGCGTGAGAGATCATGTCGCCGCCCAGCGTGCCTGGCTTGACCTTGGAAAAGGCCGCCTGCTGCACCGTCTCGACCTCGGCCAGCAAATCCTCGAGCTCAGCATCCGGCTCGCCCAGGATGCCCATCCGGCAGAGGTCGCCGATATAGCCGTGATAATTGCCACCGGAATCGATGGACAGCACCTCGCCTTGCTTCCACGCCTGCGGCGAGGCGGCGCGGTTGTGGCTGGCTCCCAGGGTCAGCAGGCAATATTCGAAATGCACGCCGCGATTGGTTTCCTCACGCCGCAACTGCTCGATGATGTCGGTCTTGGTCGTGCCTTCGCGCGCCCAGGCAATGGTCGCCAGCATGGAATCGGTGATCAACTCGGAGGCTACGCGCAGCTTCTCCAGCTCCGCGTCGGTCTTGATGGCACGCATGCGCTCCAGCATGTCGGTGGCGTCGATCAGCTTGGCGTCGGGCAATGCCTTGCGGATCAGCGTATAGGCGTCCGATGGCAGGAAGCCCGGCTCGATGCCGATGCGGGCGCCGGTCTTGCCTATCTTCCGCAGATGCTCGACAGCGAGATTGGCGGCGTCGAGTGTGCCCCAGCAGGCGGCATGCAGCGTCGGCGTCCAGAACGGGTTGTTCTGGTGCTCGCCGCCCTCCATGCGGTTGCCGATATAGGCGGCATGGTCCGGCCCGCCTTTTTCGTAGACGACGATCGGCAGGTAGCGGCTGTGGCCAATCGCATCCATGGCGGCGAAGAAGATGAACTTGTAGCCGCCCAGCAAATACTGCGTGTTGTGCTTGGAGGTGGCAAGCAGCACATCGATGCCGGCCTCCTCCATCAGCCGGTCGACCCTTGCCTGGTCGAACGGGATAGTGCTGGCGGCATTCTTGCCTGGAGCAATGTTCATCTCTCTCTCCCTGAATTGCCTGGGATCGCTGGCTGTTCTGCCGCGATCTCCTGTCTGTGGTCAAATCTGCACCATTTTGCCCATTCTGGTCTAGCCAGAAATGGGCGAAATAGCATCAACGGCCAGCCACAAAGTCGCCATTCGCTGCACATCAGGACAATCTGGTCTTACCAGGTAGATCTGAATTGGCCTGTGGCCTTTAAACTGGTCCAGCGGACGAAAATTTCAAAGCCAAGTGAGGATGCGCCAATTCCATCTCTGGCGAAAGCCTCAGCAAGGTTCATAATCGGTTTGACATGGATGGCCCCAAGGGGATCATTCGTGAGTGGTATGTCGCCTAGGGCGGCCGGTTGAGGGGGAATGAGAATGTCGGAGTTCAAGATTTCGCGCCGCACGGTGCTTGGCGGTTCAGCCATGCTGCTGGCCTCCACCGCCATGCCAACCTTCGGCTGGACGCAGACGCCGAAGAAGGGCGGCCGTCTCGTGCTGGCCGCCGATTCCGAACCGCGCAACCTCAACCCCGCGATCGTCGCCTCCAACGGCGTCTTCTTCATTTCCAGCAAGATCGTGGAGACCCTTGCCGAAGCGTCCTTCACCGGCAAGGACGGGCTCGACCCGCGCCTCGCCATCAGTTGGGAGGGCGCAGCCGATGGGCTCTCGGCCACCTTCAAGCTGCGCGAAGGCGTCAAATGGCATGATGGCAAGCCGTTCACCTCCGCCGACGTCGCCTTCTCGGCGCTGCAGATCTGGAAGCCGCTGCAGAACCTCGGCCGCACCGTGTTCAAGGATCTCGCCGCCGTCGACACGCCGGATGATCTCACAGCCGTCTTCAAATTCGCCAAGCCGACACCGTTCCAGCTCATTCGCAACGCCTTGCCAGCGCTGAGCAGCGTGGTGCCGAAGCACATCTACGAAGTCGGCAAGATCGAGGACAACCCGGCCAACAACGCTCCGATCGGCACCGGGCCGTTCAAATTCGCCGAATACAAGGCCGGCCAGTATTACCGGCTGACGAAGAACACGGATTATTGGGGCAAGGACGAGCCCTATCTCAACGAGATCATCTATCAGGTGTTGCCGGACAGGACCTCGGCGGCAAGCGCGCTCGAGGCCGAGGAGATCCAACTCGCGGCCTTTTCCGCCGTGCCGCTGGCCGACCTCGACCGCATCTCCAAGGTGCCCGGCCTCAAGGTGATCTCCAAGGGCTATGAAGGCCTGACCTATCAGCTGGTCGTCGAGATCAACCATCGGCGCAAGGAACTGGCCGATCTGAAAGTGCGCCAGGCGATTGCACATACCATCGACAAGGATTTCGTCGTCAAGACAGTGTTCCTCGGTTACGCCGCCACGGCTACCGGCCCGGTGCCGAAGAACGATCCGCAGTTCTACACCGCGGATGTCCCGACCTACGCCTTCGACGTTGCCAAGGCCAACGCCTTGCTCGACGAGGCCGGCTACAAGAAAGGCCCGGACGGCAACCGCTTCTCGCTGAAGCTCTTGCCCGCGCCCTATTTCAACGAAACCAAGCAGTTCGGCGACTATCTGCGCCAGGCGCTTGCCGCCATCGGCATCGACGCGCAGCTGGTCAACAACGACTCCGCCGCGCACATCAAGGCTGTCTACACCGACCACGCTTTCGACCTCGCCGTCGGGCCGCCGGTGTTTCGCGGCGATCCGGCGATCTCGACCACCATCCTGGTGCAGAGCGGCATTCCCGATGGCGTGCCCTTCTCCAACCAGGGCGGCTACAAGAACGATGCGCTCGATGCGCTGATCGCCAAGGCCTCCGAGACGCTCGACACGGCTGCCCGCACGGAGCTCTACAAGGAATTCCAGAAAGAGGTTGCCGCCGACCTGCCGCTGATCAACGTCGCCGAATGGAGTTTCATCAGCGTCGCCCGAGATACGGTGGGCAACATTGCCAACAATCCGCGCTGGGCAGTGTCGAACTGGGCGGACACGTACCTGGCGGGCTAACAAGATCCTCACGGGATGCTTGCACATCGCGTGGGCGAATGCTCATCATCGGCGATGAGAGTTCCTTCGCGCCCCCCTCTGTCCTGCCGGACATCTCCCCCACGAGGGGGGAGATTAGCTGTCACGATCGCTGTCGCCAATTTCCAGCGCTGCAGAACTGCAGCGAAAGCCGAAACTGCCAATCTCCCCCCGTGTGGGGGAGATGTCCGGCAGGACAGAGGGGGGCGACGTAGAGCGCTGCGCCTAAGGTTCAGCACAACAGCCAATATCCCCTCGCCATGAACCGCGCCCTCATCCTCCTGCGCCGCCGTCTCGTCGGCAGCATCTTCGTGTTGCTGATCGTCGTCATCGGCACCTTCCTGCTGCTCGAAGCCGCGCCCGGCGACGCTGTTGACGCCTACATCGTCTCGACGGGTGGCGACGCCGGCATGATCGAATTGCTGCGGCATCGCTGGGGTCTCGACCAGTCGGAACTGACACGACTTGCCAACTATCTCTGGGCGCTGCTGCATCTCGATCTCGGCCAGTCGGTCACCTTCAATCGGCCGATCCGCGAGGTGATCCTCGAACGCCTGCCCAACACGCTGCTGCTGATGGCCAGTTCCACCGCGCTCTCTTTTGGCCTCGGCTCGGCGCTCGGCATCTATGCGGGGGCCAAACCCGGCAGTGCCCGCGACCGCATCCTGTCCATCGGCTCTCTGGCACTCTATGCCGTGCCGGGCTTCTGGCTCGGACTGGTGCTGATCGTCGTCTTTGCCGTTGACCTGCGCTGGTTGCCGATCGGCGGTATCGAGAGCCTGGCATCGTCCAAGACCGGATTCGCGCGCGCCGCCGACATCGCCATTCACCTTGTCCTTCCGGTGTCCGCACTCGGTTTCATCTATCTGGCGCTCTATCTACGCATGATGCGCGCCGGCATGGCCGAGGTCTGGCGGCTGGATTTTGTCCTCGCCGCCCGCGCCAAGGGCTTGTCGCGCCGCCGCATCGTGCTCGCCCACGTCGCGCGCAACGCCTTGTTGCCGCTTGTCACCATGCTCGGGCTTCAGTCTGCGCAGATGCTGGGCGGCAGTGTTGTCATCGAAAGCGTCTTTTCCGTACCCGGCCTCGGCCGGCTGGCGCAGGAAGCGGTGGCCTCGCGAGATACCCCATTGCTGCTCGGCATCATCCTCGTCAGCGCCATCCTTGTCGTCATCATCAACCTCCTCGTCGACATCGCCTACGCCTTCCTCGACCCGCGCGTCGGCGCCAGCGAGGCCAGCGGATGAGCCCGATCCGACGCTTCCTGCGCACGCCCGAGGCTATCGCCGGGGCGATCATCCTGGCAGCGCTCTTCGCCATGGCGCTGTCGGCGTCGCTGGTCTTTCCCGGCGATCCGCAAGCCATTGCCGGCCCAGCGCTGCTGCCGCCATTTCAGGACTGGTCCTTGCCGTTCGGCACAGACCGGCTCGGCCGCAATGTACTGGCTGAACTCTTCCACGGCGCCCGCACCTCGCTGGCGGTCGGACTGGCTGCGGCGGCCGCATCCCTGTTCATCGGCGCGGTGGTCGGCACGCTGGCCGGCTTTGCCGGTGGTCTCGTCGACGAGGTGCTGATGCGCATCACCGACGCTTTCCAGACCGTGCCGAGCTTCCTGCTGGCGCTGGCCTTCGTCAGCGTCGTCGGGCCGTCGCTCGGCGTTGTCGTCGCCGCGATCGCGCTGGGCGCCTGGACCGGCCCGGCGCGCGTGGCGCGCGCCGAAGTCCTCTCCATTCGCGAGCGCGATTTCGTCGCCGGCGCGCGCGTCATCGGCATGCATCCGCTGGAGATCGCCTTTCGCGAGGTGCTGCCCAATGCGCTGCCGCCGGTGCTGGCGCTGTCGTCGGTGATCGTCGCCGCCGCGATCCTGACCGAGGCGGCGCTGTCGTTTCTCGGCCTGGGCGATCCCAATCTGGTAACCTGGGGCGGCATGATCGCCGAAGGCCGCGCCGTGCTGCGCACAGCGCCGTTCCTGTCGATCATTCCAGGCGTGGCGCTGGTCTTGACGGTGCTCGGCGTCTACCTCGCCGGTGAAGGCATCGTCGAGACGACGGCGGTCCGGAGAGGCCTATCGTGACCGCGCTCCTTTCAATTCGTGACCTGACGGTGACCTACCGCCGCGACGGTAGCGAAGTGGTGGCGCTGAAGAACATCAATCTCGACATTGCCGCGGGTGAGCGGCTGGCCATTATCGGCGAAAGCGGCTCGGGCAAGAGCACGCTGGCGCTGGCTATTGCCGGGCTGTTGCCGGCCTCTTCCAGGATTGGAGGCTTGATTGACTGGCATAGCCCAGAATTCCAATCGCCTCATTCCTTCGCGCCCCCCTCTGTCCTGCCGGACATCTCCCCCACAAGGAGGGAGATCGGCAGTTCGACCGCCGGCTCTCCATCTACAACGCTGGCGATTGGCGAAGGCAGAAATGACAGCGCAATCTCCCCCCTCGTGGGGGAGATGCCCGGCAGGACAGAGGGGGGCGTGAAGGAACGCGAACGATTCGAACCCACGGCGAAATCGAGCCGCATCCCCCTCGCCGGCCGCGACATAGGCTTCGTCTTCCAGGACCCGTCCGGCAGCCTCAATCCGGTGATGACAGTCGGCAAACAGATCGCCGAAGTCGCGCGCACGCATCTTGGCCTCACATGGCAGCAGGCCTACGCGAAAGCCAGAACCCTGCTCGAGCGCGTCCGCCTGCCGGACCCGGACTCTGCTATGAGCGCCTTTCCACACCAACTCTCTGGCGGCCAGAAACAGCGCGTGGCAATCGCCGCCGCCATCGCCGCCGGGCCGAAATTGCTCATCGCCGACGAGGCGACCAGCGCGCTCGACACGATCGTTCAGGCCGAGATCGTCGCGCTGATCCGACAGTTGGTGTCGGAGGACGGCATGACGCTGCTGTTCGTCAGCCATGACATCGCGCTGGCGTCGGAGCTTGCGGAACGCATCGCCGTCTTCCGGCACGGCGAGTTGGTCGAGTGCGGGGCGACGGTGCAGATCGTCGAAGTGCCACGCCAGCCCTATACGCGCGCGCTGCTCGACGCGCATATCGGCCTCGATGCCGAGCCGCTGCTTGGCCGTCGGGCTTTTGAGACCCCTGCATGAGTTTGCTGGCAGTTTCCAATCTCGCCAAACGGTATCGTCGCGGCGGCAAGACCGTAGCCGCCGTGGACGATGTGAGCTTCCACATCGAACCCGGCGAGACGCTGGCGTTGGCCGGGCCTTCCGGCAGCGGCAAGTCGACGATCGCTCGGCTGGTGCTGCGGCTGGTGGAAGCCGATGCAGGCCGCATCGAGTTCGAAGGCGGAGATTTCCTGGCCTTGACCGGCGCCGCGTTGCGCGCCCGGCGCGCGCACCTGCAGATGGTGTTCCAGGATCCGCTCGCCGCCTTCAATCCGCGCGCCACCGTGGCCCGAGTGTTGGATGATCCGCTGCGCATCCATGGCATCACATCGCGCAGCGAGCGCCCGCGCCGCATCGCCGCCCTGCTGGAGCGCGTCGGATTGGCGAGCGATCTTGCAGCGCGCGCCATCCACGAAATCTCCGGCGGCCAGCGCCAGCGTGTCGCCATTGCCCGCGCCATTGCGACAAAGCCATCTTTGATCGTGCTTGACGAGGCGGTTTCCGCCCTCGACGTTTCGGTGCGCGGGCAGATCCTGCAATTGCTGCTCGACCTGCAGCGCGAGGAAGGCATCGCCTACCTGTTCATTTCGCATGATCTCGGCGTGATCCGCGCTGTCGCCCATCGCGTCGTCATCCTCGATGCCGGCAGGATCGTCGAAAGCGGCGACGCCCGTACGGTCATCGACGCCCCGCAATCGACTGTTGGCAGGGCGCTGGTGGCAGCGGCGCCAAGACTGAGCCGGCAGGCCGGATAGCGAGTCCTGTCACACTTCTGGTGACACGCCAGTTGCCGCCTGTTTTGATAGACCCGCCGCGAATCGTGATCCGATATGAGCGCCTCGTTGAAGGAGATGCCCCAAATGCATGTGATGACGTTGCTGAAAGCAGACATGTTCGACGTCACGATTGACGGAAAGCCCGCATCGATCGCGCAGGCGCTGCCGGACTGGAACGCGCATGACAGGTTTGGGCTTGTCATCGACGACGCCCTTGGTGGCATTGGCGCGACGCATCTGCTGCAGATCGCCATGACCGCCTTCTACGACATCAAGCCGAGCCGCCGCACCGCGCTCACTGTCTATCCGGAGATCTACGCCTTCCATATCGGCAAGGGCTATGGCGCGCATGCGCCCTATGACTTCTGGCCGGCGCGCCGCGAGGTCATCACCTCGCTCGATCACCGCGAAGTGCTGGATGCCATCAACGATCGCGGCATCACCCGGCTGGCTGTTCCCGACCGGCCGCAGAGGGACGTCGTGCATCGCCCGAAGGAAGTGGATGCGGCGCTTGACCGGATCGCGTCAGCGTTTGTCTACAGCCCCTCAGGCCGGGTCGCCAATCCCGACCTGACCATCGCCGGCAAGGACAGGCGAACCGAATACAATCCCAACAGCGCCTTGCGGCCTCGCTACGCCGACAGCAGACCGGCTTCGGTTTCGACGGCCGCCAAGCCGGTCAAGGAACTCGATTCGTCCTACCAGGACTGGCTCCGCAAACGCGAACATGACATCACTCCGGAGGAGCGCGCCTTTGTCGAAGCGCGCCGCGAGGCGCTCAGGGAGAACGGGCTGGCCACCGAATCCTACAGGCGCGTCAGCGTGTTGGAGGCCTTGGCGCGGCTGGCTTCCGCGGGCCTGACGGAGGAGAAAGCGGCCTGATTTCGAACCTTCGCCGCCACCGAGGACGAACTCTTCAGTTTTGGCTGTCCGGACGATGGCGGCGGCTTTCCTCAAGGGCTGAGATTATCACATTCCGGGACAAAAGGAATTTGGGCCATGAGGTCGGGGAGGTCCTATCCGCCCGGCCAGTTGCACCAGATCTGAGCGGGCTTGGGGCACTATCGCTTCGACACAGCAACCATAAGCTAGATACAAAAATAGCCCGGCTTGAACCGGGCTATTTTGAATTTGGTTGCGGGGACAGGATTTGAACCTGTGACCTTCAGGTTATGAGCCTGACGAGC